>CALBSW010000177.1 GCA_937967465.1 uncultured Flavobacteriales bacterium | reverse complement strand
AGGACAAATCCACCCCCCACTGCCGTGCGCGTTTGGCTGCTGCTTCCGTCGTTGTTGAGGGTCGTGGTGACCGAACGGTAGCGGCCGAAGGGGGCGATGTACAGGCCATCCGGCGCGTATCCGGAGAAATAATACCGGAACTCCGGCACCACGATGAACCCCGCACGCCCGGCCCCCACCGAAGTGATGTTGGATGTGCTGTCGTTGGGAAACAACGTGACGCTGCCGACGATGCCCCCGGGCAGCAACTGCACCGACGCCTTTTCAGACAGAAAGTGCTCGTAGCCGAACTGATACTGGCCCGCCAACCAACCCAGGGGGTTGGTCTTGATGATGCCGCTCATGTCCTGCGCCTGGACGTGGAGTCCGCAAGCGACCAAGGCGAGGAGAACGATGCGCTTCATCCGTTCTGCTGCTTGATGAGGTTGAGCGCGGAACCGGCGCGGAACCAGTCGATCTGCTGGGCGTTGTACGTGTGGTTGCAGACGATGGTGTCCTCGCTGCCGTCGGCGTGCTTGGCCACGAGGGTCAGCGGCTTGCCGGGCGCGAAGTCCTTGAGGTCGATCAGGTCGAAGCTGTCGTCCTCCCGGATCACATCGTAGTCGGCTTCGTTGGCGAACGTCAACCCGAGCATGCCCTGCTTCTTGAGGTTGGTCTCGTGGATGCGGGCAAAGGACTTCACGAGCACCACGCGAACGCCGAGGTGGCGCGGTTGCATGGCGGCGTGCTCACGGGAGCTGCCCTCGCCGTAGTTGGAGTCGCCCACCACGAGGGTCGGGACGCCAGCGGCCTTGTAGGCGCGGGCCACCGCCGGCACTTCACCGGTGGAGCCGTCCAATTGGTTGACCACCGCATTGGTGGCGCCCCCGAAGGCATTGACCGCACCGGTCAAGGTGTTGTTGGCGATGTTGTCGAGGTGACCGCGGAAGCGGAGCCACGGTCCGGCCATGGAGATGTGGTCGGTGGTGCACTTGCCCGCCGCCTTGATCAGAAGGCGCATGCCGTTCAGATTCTCTCCATCCCAAGGCTGGAACGGGGTCAACAACTGCAGGCGCTCGCTGTCGTCCTTGACGACCACCTGGACACCGCTGCCGTCCTCTGCCGGAGCGAGGTAACCGGCGTCCTCGACATCGAAGCCCTTCTCGGGAAGCTCGTAGCCCGTGGGCTCCGGCAGCTTGACCGGTCCGTTGGCACCCGGCAGGGTGTCGGTCATCGGGTTGAAGGTCAGGTCACCGGCCAGGGCGATGGCGGTCACGACCTCCGGAGAGCCCACAAACGCGTGGGTATTGGGGTTGCCGTCCGCGCGCTTGGCGAAGTTGCGGTTGAAGCTGTGGACGATGCTGTTCTTCTCCTTCTTCTCGGCACCGCTCCGGGCCCACTGGCCAATGCAAGGGCCGCAGGCGTTGGCGAAGACGTCGGCGCCCATCTTGTCGAAGGTGTCGAGCACGCCATCGCGCTCGAGGGTGTAGCGCACGAGCTCGGATCCCGGGGTGATGGTCAGCTTGCCCTTGCTCTCGACACCGGCCTCGACGGCGGCGGCGGCGAGGGACGCACTGCGCGTGATGTCCTCGTAGCTGGAGTTCGTGCAAGAGCCGATCAGGCCGTATTCAATCTGGGTGGGGTATCCCTTCTCGGCACAGAGCTCGGCCATCTTGCTCACCGGCGTGGCGAGGTCCGGGCTGAACGGACCGTTGAGGTGGGGCTCGAGGGTGCTCAGGTCAATCTCGATGACCTGGTCGAAGTACTGCTCGGGGTTGGCGTACACCTCGGCATCCCCGGTCAGGTGCTCGGCAATGCCATCGGCAAGCTCCGCCACATCGGCACGGCCCGTGGCCCGCAGGTAACGGGACATGCTCTCGTCGTAGCCGAAGGTCGAGGTCGTGGCGCCAATCTCGGCGCCCATGTTGCAGATGGTGCCCTTACCGGTGCAGCTCATGGCGTCGGCGCCCTCGCCGAAGTACTCGACGATGCAGCCCGTTCCGCCCTTCACGGTCAGGATGCCGGCCACCTTCAGGATGACATCCTTGGGGCTGGTCCAACCGCTCATTTTGCCGGTCAGCTTGACACCGATCAGCTTGGGGAACTTGAGCTCCCACGGCATGCCGGCCATGACGTCCACGGCGTCGGCACCGCCCACACCAATGGCGACCATGCCGAGGCCACCCGCATTCACGGTGTGGCTGTCCGTTCCAATCATCATGCCGCCGGGGAAGGCGTAGTTCTCGAGCACCACCTGGTGGATGATGCCGGCACCCGGCTTCCAGAATCCGATGCCGTACTTGTCCGACACGGACTCGAGGAAATTGTAGACTTCGTTGTTGCGGTTGATGGCCTCCTGGAGATCGGTATCGGCCCCCACCTTGGCTTGAATCAAGTGGTCACAGTGCACCGTGGACGGCACCGCCGTCTTGGCCTTTCCCGCCTGCATGAACTGCAGCAGGGCCATCTGGGCCGTCGCGTCCTGCATGGCCACGCGGTCCGGAGCGAAATCCACGTAGTCCGCGCCTCGGGTGAAGGCGGACTTGGCCTCTCCATCCCACAGGTGGGTGTAGAGGATTTTCTCGGCCAGCGTCAAGGCTTTGCCGGTGGCTTGGCGGGCGGCAGTGACACGGGCGGGGAAGCGCTCGTACACGGCGCGGATCATATCCAAATCAAACATCTCGAATCAGTTGGTGCGTTGGGTCGGCGAAGATACGTGAGCCCGTAGCTTTGGCGCATGACGCGGGCGGTATTGTTGGAACAGGTCAAGGTGGCCCTTCGGTCCATTCGGGCCCAATGGCTCCGCACCCTCCTCACCATCACCATCATCGGCACTGGAATCATGGCCCTGATGTCCATGATCACGGCGACCGAAGCCCTGCGTTCCAGCTTGATCGAGCAGTTTGTCGGACTCGGTGCGGGGACGCTGCAAGTCAGTGAAAGCAACCGCCGGGGAGCCTTTGGCGGGCGGCGCTTTGGAGAGTCCGACCCCATCACCTTCCAGCAAGCCATGGGACTGAAAGCTGCGACCGCCGAACAGGGCATCGCATCCGTCAGCGCCAGGGGCACCATGATGGGCCGCCTCGCCCACGGCGGAGAGGAAACCGATCCCAACGTCCTGGTGGTCGGCGGAGACGAGACCTTCCTGCCCATGAGCGGCTATGACCTCGAGGTCGGCCGCAACTTCAGTCCGGAAGAAATTCGGCGCAATGCGCCCGTGGTC
Organism: uncultured Flavobacteriales bacterium; assembly: GCA_937967465.1. GTDB lineage: Bacteria > Bacteroidota > Bacteroidia > Flavobacteriales_D > Sanyastnellaceae > UBA8752. The sequence goes on along the minus strand of CALBSW010000177.1, from coordinate 18,485 downwards.
ATCCTCGGAAAGGATGTGGTCAACAAGCTCTTCTCCCCCTCCGAGAGTCCCCTCGACCAAGACGTGCGCATCCGCAATCGGCGGTACCGCATCATCGGCGTGTTGGCCGAACAAGGCGCCTCTTTCGGAATGTCCCAGGACAACCAGGCCATCCTCCCCGTCGGCGAAATCCGCGCGCGGTTCAGCGGTCCCCGGACTTCTTATTCAGTGCAAATCAAGGCCCCGGACCCGGACGCCATCAGCGAACTCAACGAAGCGGTCATCGGCGAGATGCGCGCCTTGCGCGGCGACCTCCCCGGGGAGCCCGACAGCTTTCGCATCGCGCGCTCCGACGCGTTGATTGACCAGTTCAATGAAGGCCTCGGCAGCGTCACACTGGCCGCCCTGTTCCTGGGACTCATCACCCTGCTCGGCTCTTCCATCGGCCTCACCAACATCATGCTGGTCACCGTCACGGAGCGCACGCGCGAAATCGGACTTCGCAAGGCCCTCGGTGCCTCGGCCAAAACCATCCGCACCCAGTTCCTCGTGGAAGTGGTCATCATCGGCCTGCTGGGCGGGGTGTTCGGCGTGGGCCTTGGCATCGGCGTGGGCAATGTGGTCGCCAGCTACCTCGAAGCCCCGTTCGTCCTGCCGTGGGGGTGGGTCATCCTCGCTTTGCTCCTGAGCGGCGGGGTCAGCTTGGCCAGCGGATACTACCCTGCCCGCCAAGCTGCACAGCTCGACCCCATCGACGCTTTGCGCCATGCCTGAAGCCCACAGCGGTACCTTGCAGGGCATGGCCCCGCCCACCACATCGACGGTCTGCTGGATCGAGCGAAAGCCGAGAAGCCTCGGCAATTTCAGCATCGAGGCGTCCTACCGGTCCATGCACGACGCCTGGCCTGAAGGGCACACGCGACCGGACCGTCATGTGGCCAGCCGCTTCACCAAGGGCATCTGGAATCGGTTTCGCATTTGGCGTGAGGTCGGCCGCCTCCCCCACCGCATCCTGCACATCACCGGCGACATTCATTTTGCCGCCATCGGCCGGCGCAGGCCGGTGGTCCTGACCATCCACGACCTCGGGATGCTCGATGAAGGACCGGGCTGGAAGCGCCGCCTCAAAAGCTGGTTCTGGCTGACTTGGCCGCTCCAATCCTGCGACCGGATCATCGCGGTGAGCGACACCACCAAAGCCGACATCCTGCGGCGCACGGATTTTCCCGCAGACCGGATTGACGTCATCCCGAGCGTCATCTCACCGAGCTACCATCTCCGGACAGCACCACCCAATCACGCGGTGCCGCGCCTGCTGCACATTGGCCTGGCCGACAACAAGAACCTCGCGGGCCATGCGGCCGCCCTGCAGGGACTGTCCGTGCACCTGCGCATCATCGGAGAACCGTCGCCGACGCAACTGGACCTGCTGCGCCAGCACGACATCGACTTCAGCTGGGCCGCCCGCCTGAGCGAGGCCGAGCTACAACAGGAATACGCCGAAGCGGACGCACTCCTCTTCTGCTCCACACTGGAGGGATACGGGATGCCCATCATCGAAGCCCAGACCATCGGGGTGCCGGTGATCACGAGCGACCGGTCGCCCATGCGGGAAACTGCGGGTGGCGGCGCCTTGCTGGCCAATCCGGACGACCCCAGCGACATCCGGAGGGCCGTGGTGGAGTTGCTGGACAACGCGACGCAACGTGAATCGCACGTCCAGCTGGGGCTGGCCAATGCACAGCGCTGTTCGGCCTCCGCTTCTGCCGAGGCCCACGCCAAGTTGTATGAGCGGCTCCTGGCCGCCCGCTGATCAGATGCGGCTCTGGAGGAAGCGCTGGACTTCGAACCAACGCTCCGGCTTCATCACGATTTTGCCTTCCTGGTCGAGCAGGAAGTACGTCGGAGTCTGCGTGATCTTGTAGTCATCGGTGATGGGGGCATCCCATCCCTTGAGCTGGCTCACGTTCGGCCACGGAATCTGGTTGTCCGCAATGGCCTTGGTCCAGGCCATCTTCTGCTGGTCCACGGAGATGCCCACCATGCCGAATCCACGGGGATTCATCTCCTTGTACATCGGCACAAGGTTGGGGATCTCCTGCTCGCACTTGTGGCACCAGCTCGCCCAGAACATCACGAGGGTGTACTGGTGGTCTGCGACCAATTCGCTGAGGTCCACCACCTTCCCGTTGGGATCCGGAATCCGGAAGTTCGGCGGCGTGTTGCCCACCCGCAGGTTGATGATGCCCTGTGCCCGCTGGCGGATCACATCCGATAGGTTGGCGCCGCAGTCCTCATCGAAAATGTAGTTGTCGAGGATGTACTGGCAAATGGTCTCCTTTCCGGTGTTGTAGAACCCGTCGAGCATGTTGTACAAGGCGAATTCCAACACGACCGGGTTGTCTTCAACCGAAGCCTTCACAATGTCGATGCAGCTCAGGAATCCAGCATCCTTGCCGCCACTGAACGTGCGCATCATGGATTGGATGCGGTCGGGCAGCGCCATGGACCGGATGAGGCTGTTGTCCATCACATCGAGGTCGCTCAGGAACGTCCCTTTGTTGCCGAGGAAGCGGGGCTGCTTCCACGTGAGGAACTTGGCGAGGTACGTTCCGGGGTTGTTCCGGATGTAGTTGTGCTGGGTCTGGGCCAGCTCGTTTTCCTTGGCCTTGACCTGGGCGTCAATGGCCGCTTCGTTGCCCTTGCGCTGCTTGTACAATTGGCGAATCTGGTTCTTGTTGGCCGCCTCGGCACCGCGGTAGGCAAACCACCCGCGGTTCTCCTGGCTGTCCGTGCGACCTCCGATCATCCGACCGTTCTGGAACTCGATGTGCACTTTCGGCTCATCGGGGTTGAGAATGATCTCCGCCGTCTTTTTGGCAGGCTCAAAGCCGAGGCCGTAGAATCCGCGTCCCACTTCCACTTTGCCGAAGTCGAACGCCCCATTGACCATCTGCGCGGAATCGATCACTGCGATGTTGCGCCCTTCCGTTTCGAAGAGGTAGAGCATCCCGTTGCGGCTTTGAACCTTCCCGCTGAAGGCCACCTTGCCCACCTTGTCTCCGCGGTTCTGATCGTCGATGCCGTCGAGGAAATTGGGGTTTTCCTGGGCGCCTCCGGACACCTGCTGGGCGGGTTGCTCCTCCGCTTTGGGGGCCGGGGCATCTTGTTTGACTTGCGCCGTCAGTGCTGCGGTCGGATCGACCACAGGACGGTTGCGCTTCTCGGAGGCCTCACCGGAAGAACAGGCGGCGAGGAGAATGGAAAGACTGAGAGAAATCCACATGGCTGCAGGGATGCGATGTTGCATGCCGAAAAATACAGCCGCTGACCAAGTGTCGGCAAGGCGAGGGGCACAGTCCCGAACGAACAAACGTGAATGAATCGCCAGTGGTTCCGTCTGAGACGCGGCCGGACTCTGCTACTTTGCCCCACATGGATCGCCAGACTGCCCTGCTCGTCCTTCAATTGCCCGATGCCCCCTCCCCGGAGGAGGTCCACGACGCCTTCGAGGCCCACGTCTTCGGATTGCGCGACTTCCTGTTCCGCCAGACTGTGGTGCCCCAGGTGTTCCGCGCCAAGGTGGACCGCATGCTGACCGCCGCCGAAGTGGGCGAAACGTTGGGGGCCGAACTGCCTTGTCTCGACGACACCCTGCCCGAACTGTCCCCCCTGGAGGGCACGGCAGACCAGGTGGTCCGCCTTCACGCCGACAATGTGGGCCGACTGCGCACCGCCATGGCCGCCACCCTCGCTCCGACCTGCCTCAGCCGCCTGGGTGAATGCCTGGTCAAGCGCCAAGTGCAGTACCTCGATTGGATGGCCTCCTGGGCTGCCGAACGGGATCTCGAGGGCGCCGAAATCAAGCCCATGCGCGAAGAATGGTCGCCGGCCGCCTTGGCATCGGCACTGGAAACCGAACGCAAAGGAGAGCCGCTCGAGGCGGACCAGCGCCGCAACCTCCAGGCCGAACTCCTGCGCATCCGCACCTTGGCCCAGTCGGCCGTGGTCGCCTGATCAGCGTTGGTTTTCGCGGTGCAACTGGAGCACCATCCCATCTCCCAACCCCACTTTGGGCACGATGACCGTGTCCGCCTCGAAGAGGTCCATGGCATCGAGATAGATGCGGCAAGCTGGCACAATCACGTCGGCACGGTCCGGCTTGAGCCCGAAACGGTCGAGCTTCTCCTCGTAGGTGGCGGCCTTCAATTGGTCCAAGGTGCGCTCCAAGTCCGCTTTGACAATGGGCCCTTTGCCCACGCCTCCGGCCAGTTTGTACAAGCGGTTGATGTTGCCCCCACTGCCGATGACGATGGGGGAATGGACCCGGTGACGGTCCTTCAGTTCTTCACACCACACCTTCAACTCTTCCCGCACTTCGGGGGTCACCTTGCCTTTGAGCAAGCGCACGGAGCCAATGCGAAAACTCTTGGCTTCCACGCGCTGTCCCTCTCGAATCAGCGTCAATTCGGTTGAGCCGCCCCCCACGTCGACGTACAGGTAATCCCGGTCTTTGTCGAGGGTGGTGATGGCGAAATTGGAAAAGATCAAATCGGCCTCCTCCCGACCCGAGATGAGGTCGATGTCGATGCCGGTCTTGTCGCGGATGTTGCGCACGACCTCCTTTCCGTTGTCCGCTTCGCGCATGGCACTCGTGGCACACGCGCGGAACCTGGTCACGCCCATGGACTGGAGCAACAACTGAAAAGCGTGCACGGCGGAAGTCAAGGCCTTCTCCTTGGCAGGTCCGATGCGGCCCGATTCAAACACATCCTCCCCCAACCGAATGGGGATGCGGGTGTACGCCACCTTGTCCGCCTTGGTCTGGCCGGCTTCCTCACGGATTTCCTTGACCATCAGACGAACCGCATTGGATCCGATGTCGATTGCCCCGTATCTCATTTCTTCTTGGCAATCTGCTTCTGGTAGAAGGCGTACATGCCCTTGTGGGCTTCCACCTCCGGCGCATCCTTGGCCCGCCCGACGTGGCGGTTCCGCTGTTTCTTGTCCAAGGTTCTCCGCTTCACGTTGTCCTTGAGTTGCAACTCCAACATCGCCGTGATCTCCGCCTGCAACCCCTCGTCATAAATCGGTGTGCTGACCTCAATCCTCCGATCCAGGTTTCGCGTCATCCAATCGGCACTGGAAATGTAAAACTCGGGTTTGCCTCCGGCTCCAAAGACGATGACCCGGGCATGCTCCAGGTGGCGCCCCACAATGCTGTATGCCTCGATGTTGTCGCTCAGCCCCTTGACCCCGGCCCGCAACGCACAAGCGCCGCGCACGATGAGGGTCACATCCACGCCGGCCTGACTCGCCTCGTAGAGCTTGCGAATCATCCCGGCATCCGTGAGCGTGTTGCACTTCAACAACATCCAAGCCTTGCGCCCCGCCTTCGCTTCCTTGATCTCGCGGTCGATCATCTGCGAGAACCGCCGCCGCGTGCTGTACGGGGACACGATCAAATGGCGGAACACCCCGCGCTGGTAATTGTGCTCGAAGAACTGGAACAGGCGATCCACCTCCCCTGTGATGCGGCGGTCCGCTGTGAGCAGGGACAGGTCGCTGAACACCTTGGCACTGGCCTCGTTGAAGTTGCCGGTGCCCACGTGGGCATACTTGCGTTCCGAGCGCCCCTCCTTCCGGGTCACCAGAATCAGCTTGGAATGCGTCTTGAGGCCGGCCACCCCGAAGATGACCTGGATGCCGGCCTCCTGCAGGGATTGCGTGACCTTGATGTTGTTGCGCTCATCGAACCGCGCCTGCAACTCGATGACCACCTGCACATCCTTGCCGTTCAAGGCCGCGCTCATCAGCGCATTGATGATGTGCGAATTCTTGGCCACACGGTAGAGGTTGACCCGAATGGCCGTGACCTTGGGGTCCAGGGCCGCTTCGCGCAGGAAATCCGTGAGCTGGGTGAAATCGTGGTAGGGGTAATGCAGGAGGATGTCGCGCTTGGCGATCTGGTCCAAGATGCTGGGCCGGCCCTGCAGGTGGCGGTGTGGCAGGGGCCGCATCTTCCGGTGGACCAAGTCCGCGCTTCCGAGTTCCGGGAAATCCATCAAGTCCTTGCGGTTGTGGTACCGTCCCCCCGCAATGATGCTCGCCTCGTCCACCACCTTGAGCTTTTTGATGAGGAACTTCCGCAGGTTTTCCGGCATCGCCGCGTCGTAGAGGAAACGCACGTAATCCCCGTGCTTCCGCCGGGCAATGCCCTTCTTCATTTTCTCGAGCAAGGACTTCGAGAGGTCGTCGTCCATGTCGATTTCCGCATCCCGCGTCACCTTGATGGCGAAGGCGCTGACAGACTCCGCTTGGAAGGTGGAGAACAGGCGTGGCAAACCCACCCGCACCACATCATCGAGGAAGATCACCCTGTGTTTCCCCTCCTGCTCGGGCAGAACCAGAAACCGGTCGAGGTGATCGGGCAACTCCAACAGGGCAAATCGGGCGCGCTTGGAGACGTCGCCTTCCAATGCGATGGCATGGTAAATCGCCCCGTCCTTCAGCTCGGGCACCCCGACATCGGAAATCAGAATGGGCACCAGGTGGGGGCGCACTTTCCGGTCGAAGTAATCCCGAACAAAGGTCCATTGGTCCTCATCCAGTTGTGCCTCGCTGACCAACTCAATGCCCTCGGTCGCCAATCGCGCTTCGACCTGGGCAAACGTGGCATTGAACCGCTCTTGCAATTCAATGACCCGCGCCCGGATGCCTTCCAACGTCTCGTCCACTCCGAAACCCAGCGTCGTGGTGGTGCGTTTGCCCAAGAACGCCATCCGTTGCAAGGCCGCCACCCGGACCCGGAAGAACTCGTCGAGGTTGTTGGAGAAGATGCCGAGGAACCGCATCCGCTCAATCAGCGGCATTCTGGAGTCCTCAGCTTCTTGCAAGACCCGCTCATTGAACGCGAGCCAACTCAGCTCACGGTTGAAGAACTCCTCGTGTGCAGAGAGGGCTTTTCGTCCCTTGCGCACCGCGGATGTCCCTTTGCCTGCCATGCCGCGAAGATATCCCGGCGACAGCGGGAAGCCGAGCCCCTTCTGTGAAGATTTGGTGACCGATCGAAGGGCTCAAGGCATCCAGGGAGCGAGTTCCCCTCCCCTCACGCCATGGAACCCATCACGCCATCAACCAATGGCGAACCCAAGCTTCCAAGCGCTCTGCACTCGCGGTGGAGCAGCGCAGGTCCACGCTGCCGGAATGCGTTGTGCCGTCAGCGTCGGTCCAGCCGCACCAGATGGTCAAGCGCTCGCCATCGCCCTCCGGCATGCGGGTGATGCCGCTGATCTCGCCCTTGCGGAAAGGGGCACCATAGACCTCCAGACGGCTGCGGAAATAGAGGATGGCGCCGTGGGCCGTCCGCTCGAAGTTGCAGCCCGTTCGCGCGGAAGCCACCCCCACGAGTTCGTCGAGCTCGCCGGTTCCGCCCACCAGCTCGGCGCGCGGCGAGCCCGTGCCGCCGGCCTTCACCGACGCCCAGAACCCCAGTGGCTTGCCCGAGATGGCGTGCACCTCGGCCCAGCGCCGCGGGTCATTGTAGGTCAAGTTCCAGAGTCGCATGGCTCCAGTGTCGGCGGTATTTCCCGTCGGCGTCGTAGCGCTCGGCCTGGCCTCCGGTGTTGAACTTGCGGTTGGGACGCGGATCGTTGCCGACGCCGGCCACGTAGATCCAGTTGCCGTAGTTGCTCGCCGGGTCATGGTCGAGGAGCATGTGCTCAAACCAGCTCGCCCCCAACCGCCAATCGACGCCGAGGTCGTGCACGAGGTAGCTGGCCACATTCTGCCGGCCCCGGTTGGACATGAAGCCCGTCGCGGCGAGCTCCCGCATGTTGGCGTTGACGAAATCGCACTTCGTCCGGCCCTCGCACCACGCCTCGAAGACGCGGCGGTCCTGGCGCCACTTCGGCGACTCCTGTTTGATGCCGCGCTTGTGGAAGATGCGGTTGCCGTAGCGCATGGCCACGTAGCGGAAATAGTCCCGCCAAATCAACTCGAAGATGAGCCAGTAGGTGTCCTCGTTCTTCTCGATTTCCTTTTCGAAGGCGCGGACCTGTGCATGGATCTCCCGCGGGCTGATGCACCCCAGCGCCAACCAAGGCGAGAACTTGGAGCTGTAGTCGGCGCCGAGCAGGCCGTTGCGGGTCTTCTTGTACACCCGCAGCTTCTTGGTCTCCCAGAAGTAATGGTCGAGCCGCTCCCACGCGGCCACGGCGCCCCCCTTGAAAGGCAGCACGCCCCGGGCATCGGCCACCTTGGCCTCCACGCCGAGATCGGCGAGCGTCGGCACAGCATCGCTCTGCAATCCCGCAGGCGCGATCAAGGCCTCCGGCTCCGGCAAGGGGTCGCGGACTTCGCTCCGCTTTTCCATTTTGCCGCGGAAGCGGGTGAAGACATCCGGCAACTGCTCGAGTTCGAAAGGCAAATCGTCCGGATGGTACATCGTCAGCTGCTCCTCCAACCGCAAGTCGAGCACCTCGGCCACCTCGGCCTCGCGCTGCAACTCCTCGCTCGTGTGCTCCGCCGTGGCAAACACGGTCCGTGCGCCATGCCCCTCGGCGAGGGCATTCAACACTTCCGCCGGCTCTCCCTGACGGATCAGCAGCGCGCCGCCCATGTCCTCCAGGTCCGCCTTCAGATCGGCCAAGGACTCCAGCAGGAACTGTGACCGGAACGGCCCGGTTTTCACCTGGCCCCAGCGGTCCTCGGACCATTGTGCCGGATCCAAGATGTACACGGGAATGACCTCCGTGGAGGCCTTGACGGCCGCATTGAGGGTGGCGTTGTCGGTGACCCGCAGGTCGTTTCGGAACCAAATCAGGCTGCGCATGGTCAGAGGGTTTCGAGGTTGGCCAGGACGGCGTCACCGCGCTCGAGCAGGGCTTCCTGCTTCTCGGCGGGCATCTTGTCCCAGGTGCGGTAGGCCATGCCGATGCGCGGATTGCGCTCCAGCTTGGCCCGGTTGCGGACGTGGAAATGCCAATACAAGCTGTTGAGCGGGCAGCTGTTGTCGCCCGTCTTGTCGGCCGCATCGTAGCTGCATCCGCTGCAGTACGGGCCCATTTTCTTCATGTAGTTGGCCGAGGCGGCGTAGGGCTTGGTTCCCACGATGCCCCCGTCGGCGAATTGGCTCATGCCGCGCGTGTTGGTGATCTCGACCCACTCGATGGCGTCGAGGTAAATGCCGAGGTACCAGCGGTCCACCTCATCGGGGTGAATGCCGGCCAGCAGGGCAAAGTTGCCCGTCACCATCAGGCGCTGGATGTGGTGCGCATAGCCGTATTGGAGGCTCTGGCCAATGGCGTGCCGCATGCAGGCCATCCGGGTCTCCCCCGTCCAAAACCACTGGGGCAAGGCGTTCTCCGCCTCGAAGAAATTGAGGTCGGCATACTCCGGCATGTGGGCCCAATACACCCCGCGCATGTACTCGCGCCAACCCAGGACCTGACGGATAAACCCCTCCACCTGGGTGATGTCCGCATGGTCGGGGTCTTCGCGCCATTTGTCCTCCACCGCCCGGATGACCTCCATCGGCGAGATCAGCTTGGCGTTCATGCAGAAGGAAATCCGCGCGTGGTACATCGACCAGTACTCCGGGTGCATGGCGTCCTGGAAGTCCCCGAACCGGGGCAGGCATTCGGCCACAAAGAAGTCGAGCAGCTCGAGCCCTTCCTCCCGGGTGACCGGCCACAGGAAATGGGCTGCGTCCACCGAACCGATCGTCTCGACCCCGCAGTCGCGCAGCATGGTCTCCAGCTCAGTCAGGTCCCGGTCAAAGACGAGGGGCTCCACCGGTCGGTGGCCCTTGGGCAGCTTCTTTCGGTTGGTGGCGTCGTAATTCCACTTCCCTCCTGCCGGCTCCGGACCGTCCATACCGGGCTCCATCAAAATGTCATGGGCCTTGCGCATCCGGCGATAGAAGGACTCCATCAGGTAGGTCTTCTTGCCCTTGAACTGCTCGGCCAGGTCACCGCGGGCGGTGAGGAAATGGTGGGTGTCAACGGCGTCGGAATTCGCTCCAAACTCGGTAGCCAACAACCTCAACTGATGGTCGAGACGGTACTCATCAGGGAGCTGGTATTCAAATCTTTGACACCCTTCATTGACCATCACTTTTCGGACGTTGGCCTCCAACCCCTGGGTGTTGATGGGGTCGTCCAAAGCGAGGTATACCATGTGGTGCCCTTCGGCAGATCGCGCTGCAGAGAAAGCACGCATCGCGGCGAAAAAGGCGAGGACTTTTTGAATGTGGTGGGGCGCGTAATCGGTCTCCTGCCGCATCTCCGCCATGAGGTAGACCACGTCGTCCGAGACGGTATCAAACCAGGGGTGAGCCGCATTGAGCTGGTCTCCAAGAACAAGGCGAAGGGTCTTCATCGGACAGTGGTTTTGGCGGTGCGACGGCAGCGCTCGCTGCAGTATTTCACCTCTTCCCAGCACCGTTCCCACTTCTTTCGCCACGCAAATGGCCGCCCACAATGGACGCAATCCTTGGAGGGCAAATGGGGTTTCCGATGCATGTGAACACAACACCCCCTCTCCCTCATGGTTCACCTGCTTGTTCCCCTACTTTGGGGGCAGCAAATCAACCCACATGTTCTCCAACCGCATCGGCTTCGGACCGCGCCTCGGCGCCGCCCTCCTCGACATCCTCTTTTCCATCCTGTTGTGCACACCCATCTTCGTTTTTGGCGCAGGTGCCGGCATTGCAGCCGCTTTGGGCCTTGACGCCATGATGGGCGGCGAGGAAACGGAAGCCCTCGCCCTGATGGGGGTCACCGCCGGCATGGTGGGTTCCCTCCTCGTGTGTGCCATCGTCGCGACGCTCTACACCTTGGTTGAAGCCTTCACCGGCGCCTCACCAGGCAAGCGGGCCATGGGGCTGCACATCGGCAAAGCGGATGGCACCCGCGGCGACGTTCAGCTCTACTTGATCCGTTGGGCGCTGAAGAACAGCGGCAACCTGCTCACCTTCATCCTGCCGGCCATCGCCAACCTCGCCAGCCTGGTCTTCTTCTTCGGATGCTTCGCCACCCTCGGCGAAAAGCGGCAGGCCCTGCACGACATCATCGCCAAGTCCGCCGTCTACAAGAAGGCGGACATCGTCGGCTGAGCCGGGCGTTTTCAGCGGTTGGGCAGAACCAGCCAACTGAAGCCGACCGCCGTGTAGTTCATGCGGTGGTTGAGGCCCGTGCCATAGCTGATGTCCCACTGCCAGAGGTCAGACGCCAGCAACGTGATGCCAGCATCGAAGCTGGCCAGGTGGATGCCGTTGACCACTTCTCCGTAGGGCTCGAAATACAGGCCGAGCTGATCGTTGATGGCCTTGCCGACAGCGAGGGCGTAGGTAAAGGTGCCCTGATCATCTGCGATGTCGTACCCGAGGTTGTAGCCCAGTGCCCAATCCGGCCCGACGTCATGGCTGATGCAGAGCTTGTTGACCATGCCGAAATCGAGGCCTTCCGTCACTTCTGCGTCGCCGGTCGGCAACACGGCATGTCCGAGGTAGGCCACCTCCGTCCGGCTGCCTTCCCGTTGCCACAGTTGGACCTTGGTTCCGACCTCCAGATCACTGGTGCCCTCCTGCGTGTAGGCCTCGGCGCCCCAATTCAGGGATGAATTGCGATTGAGCTGATGCACCACACGCAGCTCGAACTTGTCGTGCAGGCTGACGCGAAAGAGCGAGTTGGGCAAGGCCATTTCCCGATAGGTACCGCCGAATGTGGGCGTCCAGGTGCTGGAGAATCCACACTCCCACTGAAAGGACCCCGCCGGCACCACCGCCGAGCTTTCGGTCTGGTCGGGACGGTCGGTGTTGATGGTCTGGGCGGAGAGTCCTGCGGAGACAGACAGGGCAAGAATGAGGGCCAATTTGCGCATGGCCGCAAGGATACAACGCTTCCGAATGCGCATGGTGTGTTGGGACCTATCAGGCCTTCATCGCCTTCAGCTCTGCCCAGCTGGACGGAACGGGGGTCGCCGTGACCCGCGACGGCACGTCCTTGCCGGACAGGAACTTGAGCACCAGCTCATTGAACAGCTCCGGTGCCTCGATGCTGCAGACATGGCCGCAGTTTTCGATGACGGCGAGCCGCATGTTCTTCTGGGCGCGGGCAAACTTTTCGGCAGCACTGAAAAAAATGTGGTCCTGCGACCCCATGACCACCAGGCCCCGCTTGTCCACCGTGCGCTCCACGTATTGCTTGATCAGGCGGAAGAAAGGCTTGTAGAGCTCGACCCACTTGAGGTATTCACCAGGCGTCAGACGCAAACTCTGACGGCGGAAAATCCAGCGGCTCACGCGGTGGTTGCGCCGGGGCAACACAATGAAGCTGAACAACCAGTAAATGGCGCGGTACGGCAGGATGTAGTTGAGCAGCTTGCCGCTGTGCACGAACCAGTGCATGAGGCGGGACCCGTCGAAAATGGCCCCGGCCATGACCATGCGGTCAATGAGGTCCGGACGCTCGATGTCGATCTTCTGCAGGATGACGCTGCCGATGCTGAGCGACACGAAATGCGCCCGCTCGATGCCAAGGTGGTCGACGACCGCCAGGATGTCGTCCGACACAATGTCGAAATCGTATTCAGGGAATTCCGGCAGGATGTCCTTGCTGAATCCGTGGTCCCTCAGATCAATGAGGAGCAAGCGGTAATGCGGCTGGAAGGCTTCAATCTGGTACTTCCACGTGCGAATGCTGCCCCCGGCGCCGTGAACGAACACCAGCCACGGCGCTTCGGGCCCCGCCTGATCCACCACTTCGTGGTAGAGCAGCGTGCGGCCATCGGCATTGAGGAGGACAGGGCGTTCTTCCGGCATCAGACTGGCAAGTTCGGTCAAGGGGTTGGCATTTCAATCCATGGGACGCGATCCTTCGACCACATGGCGTCGGAGGATGCGGGCGCCTTCCTTTCTGACCTCAGGGTGCTTGCGGTGCGCCCACAGCTTCTCCCGTGCCGCGCGGGAGGCCTGCTCCAACGAGACCACCGGCACGGGATAGGTCTCCCCCATCCGGAAACCGGCCAACTCGGCCTCAATGGGCGGCATGGTCCACGGCGCGAAAACAGCGGGGGCTTCCAGCCCGGCCAATTCCGGCACCCATTTGCGGATGAAGTCGCCTTTCGGATCGTGGTCTTCCGCCTGTTTGACCGGATTGTAGATGCGCACCGTATTGATGCCCGTCACGCCCGCCTGCATCTGGAACTGGGGAAAATGGATGCCCGGCTCGAAGTCGAGAAACTGCCGCGCGAGGTGATGTACGCCCGCCTGCCACGGTTGCCAGAGGTGGTGGGTGAGGAAACTGACCAACATGGCCCGCATCCGAAAGTTGAGGTACCCGGTCTCCGTCACGCTTCGCATGCACGCATCCACCAGGGGAAACCCCGTTCTTCCCTCCGCCCATGCCGCCACCTTGTCGGGATCGACCGGCTTGTCCAACAGGTCGTGGCCCCGGTTGACATTGTGGAATTCCATCCGGTCCTCCATTTCGAACTTCTGGATGAAATGGCAATGCCAGCGCAATCGGCTGTCGAATGCGGAGAAATTGCGGCGTTGTCCGGGCGGCCCGTCTCCCCCTTTCCGTCGCGCCGCCTCCTGACGCTGGTGGACCTGGCGGATGCTGAGGTTGCCCCATGCGAGATACGGGCTGAGCCGACTGCAACCCTCGCGGCTGCCCTCCGGCTTGGAAATGGTCCGCGCGTACCGCCGAATCCGGTCGGTCACAAAGGTCTCGAGGTAGGCGTGCGCCTTGCGCTCTCCACCGGGCTGAAAACGCTCCGGCGACTCGTCTGGTACGGGCAAGCTCCGCCAGCCCTCCGGCCATTTGAGCTGGGCGGGATCCACCGGATCGAACCGGGGCCAATCGGGGTGGTCTTGCGGCGCCGACATGTGGGCAAACCAAGATTCGCGCCACTGGTGGCGGTCCCGCTTCCCGCGGTGCACCCCGTCACGTTGGTGCTCATGCCAGGGAACACCGGCATCCTTCAACATCTTCGCCAAGGCCCGGTCCCGGTCGTAGGTGTGCTTCAACCCGGATTCCCGGTAACTGTGCACCCCCAACAGGTCGACCTCTCGGAGCAAATGGCGGAAGACCTCCAGGGCGTCAGCATGCAACGGCGTGGTGCCCACCCCTGCCCGAATGGCACCCTCGCGATGCCACTGCTGCAACTGACCGTCCATGTCGGCGAGACCTTGTTGCACAAAGCCCACATGGCGGCCCGACGTGGTTGGATGGGCCAAATCCGACGGCTCGAAACAGTACAGCAACAGGTGCGGCCCACCCATGCGCAGGGCTTCTGCAATCGGGGCGTGATCCCGGAGGCGCAGATCGCGCTTCAACCAAATGACACGGAGGGCGGGGCGGTCCGACATGGGGGCGTCATTCCCAACCCTTTGAGAAGTCGGACCTGGATTCCAGCGGCCGGTCGGGCTTGGCATAGCTCAACCTCGCCACCCGTTCGGCGGTGTGGTAGGCATCCAGTCCGCCAACGGTGACCACTTCCCCAGCGGCGAGGTCCAAGAACCCGTCTTTCGCTTGGAGTTCCGCATCAAAATCAACCCACTGCACCGCCCCAATGACGAAGCGACAGCGGTTGGGAAGCAGAAGGTCTTCCGACACGGTCAATCCGATCCGCACCGGCGATTCCGACACCGCAGGCGCCGCAAACCGGTTCTCCCCTTCCCCGTGCCAATGCGGGGTGAGTCCCACGGCATCAAATTCTGAGGTGTCCGCCGGATACCGGGCGCTCGTCTGGTGGGCGGCTTCGTGGATGGACGCCGTCACGTGATTGATGGTGAAGGCGCCGCTGCGTTGGAGGTTGTGGTAGTTGTGGGCATCGTCTCCCGGCGGGCGGAAGACCACGCCGAGCAAGGCAGGATTGGACCCAAGGTGCACCACACTCGACACCATGCAACACGCGGGCAAGCCGTCTTCACCTGCCGTGCCAACGAGATTGGCCGATTTGAATCCACTCAAGGAATTCACCAACCGGGCCCGGTGGCGCTGTGGAAGTTCCGTGAGCGCTTCCCGGGTCAGCACACGGCGGGCGCTCATCGAACGGCGCTCATGCCGTTGTCCACCTGGATCACCTGTCCCGTGATGGCGGCGGCATCTGAAGACAACAGGAATGCGGCCATCGCCGCGACATCGTCAGCGGAGGCCACCCGCTTGAGGGGATGGCGTTCGGCGCTCGCCTCCCGCTTCGCATCGGAAGACAACAAGGACGCTGCCAGGGGGGTGTCGGTCAAGGATGGCGCAATGGCGTTGGCGCGGATGTCGGGCGCGAATTCGCAAGCCATGGTGCGGACAAGTCCCTCCAGGGCCCCCTTCGCCATGGCGATGGAGGCGTGGAACCCCATCCCGGTCTGCACGGCCACCGTGCTGAAGCCCACGATGGACGGTTGCCCTCCCACGGGCTCCTTGGCCGCGGCCTTGAGCAGCTTGAGGTTGGCCTGGACGGTCTGCAACAGCCCCATGGCATTGACCTTGAAATCTTCCATGACCACCTCCGGTTTCACCCCGCGAACGGGCTTGAGCTGAATCGTGCCCGGACAATACACCAGGCCGTCCAAGCGGTCCGTGAAAGACGACAGGTCACACGGATGCGCCACGGCATCAAAAACGAGGCCGGTGTAGTTCCCTTCGGCTTGGGCACCGGTGCGGGACACCCCGATCACCTTGTCTCCCCGGTCGAGCAACCGCTGGCGCAAAGCCAATCCGATGCCCTTGCTGTCCCCGATGATGGCCACCGTCCTCATGACGTGCCGTTTTGCAGGGCCAACAACTTCGCCTCCACCTCAGCCGCCTTGGCGGTCATCTCATCGCTGCGGGCGCGGTCCACCGTGCTGAGCCGGTGGGCTTCGGACAGCAACCGGGCGTGCTCCTTGCGGAGCTTCTCGGCGGGATCCTTCTTGAACATTCCGAACATGTCCGGACAACACCCCGCCCCCTCCTCAGGTTCGCCAAAAACACCGCCAAAAAAGAAGGCCGCCCCGGAATTCGGGACGGCCTCCACTGGCGCAGAGCGCCGAAAGGATTACTGCTTGTTGGTCGGACCAGCGGCATTCTTGACCGGGGCACCCACAGTCTGGGCCACGGCTTCAATCTTGCCTTTGATGCGAATCACCTTGGTCGGCTCATTCGTCGCATTGGACGTGATGGTCACGCTCTTGTTGATCGGACCGACGCGCTTGGTGTCGTACTTCACCTTGATGGAGCTGGTGGCACCCGGCATGATGGGGTCCTTGTCGCACTGGGGAACCGTGCAGCCGCAGGATCCCTTGCAGCGGGAGATGATGAGGGGCTCGCTGCCGTCATTGGTGACGGTGAAGACGCAGTTGCCGTCGGCATTCTGCTGCATCGTACCGTAATCGTGCACCTCCTTGTCGAGGGTGATGACCGGGCCGTTGACCACTTCCTGCGCGGAAGCGAGGGCAAATCCGCCGAAGAGAACGGCGAGGGTGAGGAGAACCTTTTTCATGGTGGAATAGGGTGGAATGTTTTCTGACCCTGAAGATACGGAGCACGATTCGCCGGTCCGGAGGGGGTTAACGCGATTTTAACAGGCTAAATTTGGCGCCGCTACAGTTCCCTTTGCTTTCGCTCCGCATGGCCCAAGACATTCCCTCCCATTACGACCCCACCACCGTCGAAGACCGATGGACCCAAACCTGGGAGGACGCCAAGGCGTTCCGCAGTGTGCCCGATGACCGGGAACCCTACACCGTGGTCATTCCCCCGCCCAACGTGACGGGCGTGCTCCACATGGGCCACATGCTCAACAACACCATCCAGGACGTGCTGGTGCGCCGCGCGCGGATGCAAGGCAAGAACGCCTGCTGGGTGCCCGGCACCGACCATGCGTCCATCGCCACGGAGGCCAAGGTGGTTCGCAAGCTTCGCGACCAGGGCATCAAGAAGTCCGACCTCAGCCGTGACGCCTTCCTCGAGCACGCGTGGGACTGGACCCGCGAGCACGGCGGCATCATTCTGAAGCAGCTTCGCAAACTCGGCGCCAGCTGCGATTGGGAGCGCACCAACTTCACCCTCGACGCACACTACTCACGCAGCGTCATCGACACCTTCCTCGACCTGCATTCCAAGGGCCACATCTACCGCGGCCTGCGCATGGTCAACTGGGATCCCCAAGCCCTCACTGCGGTCTCCGATGAGGAGGTCATCCACACCGAGGAACAGTCCAAACTCCACCATGTGCGCTACCAGGTCGAGGGCACGGACGAATGGCTGACCATCGCGACGACGCGTCCCGAGACCATCCTCGCCGACACGGCCATCTGCATCCACCCCGAAGACGAGCGGTACACCCACCTCCACGGCAAGCGCGCCATCGTTCCGGTCGCAGGCCGCAGCATTCCGATCATCCTGGACGAGTACGTCGACCGCGAGTTCGGAACCGGCTGCCTGAAGGTGACGCCTGCGCACGACCCCAACGACCACGAGCTCGGCCAGAAGCACGGACTGGAGGTCATCGACATGCTCAACCCCAACGGCACGGTGAACGCGGTGGGTGGAGAATTCGAGGGCCAGGACCGCTTCGAGGCCCGGAAGACTTTCACGGCCGCCCTCGACGCGGCGGGTCACCTTGTCAAGGTGGAGGACCACCCCAACAAGGTGGGCCGGTCCGAGCGCACCGGCGCCATCATCGAGCCGCGGCTGTCCATGCAGTGGTTCGTCGCCATGGAAGAGCTCGCCAAGCCCGCGCTCGACCACGTGATGGACGACACCATCCAGTTCCACCCGGCCAAATTCAAGAACAGCTACCGCAATTGGATGGAGAACGTCAAGGACTGGTGCATCTCCCGCCAACTGTGGTGGGGACACCGGATCCCGGCGTGGTACTACGAGGGCGAGCCGACCTCCGCTGAGGCGAAGTATGTCGTGGCCGCCGATGCGGACACCGCCGCCAAGCTGGCCACCGAGGCCGCCGGACGCACCATCACCCCGGCCGACCTGCGCCAGGACGAAGACGTGCTCGACACCTGGTTCAGCTCATGGCTCTGGCCCATCAGCGTCTTCGACGGCTTCTACACCAAGGAGGAAGTCGATTACTACTACCCCACCAACGACCTCGTGACGGCCCCGGAGATCATGTTCTTCTGGGTGGCCCGGATGATCATCGCCGGCTACGAGTACCGTCAAGCCCCTCCGTTCCGCAACGTCTACTACACGGGCATCGTGCGGGACAAGCAGGGCCGGAAAATGTCCAAGTCGCTCGGAAACAGCCCCGACCCCATTGAACTCATGAAGCAGTATGGCGCGGACGGTGTTCGCGTCGGCATGCTCCTGACTTCACCGGCCGGCAACGACTTGCCATTCGACGAGAGCTTGTGCGAACAGGGACGCAACTTCTCCAACAAAATCTGGAATGCGTTCCGCCTCGTGAAGGGCTGGGAAGTGAGTGACACGGTGCCTCAGCCCGAGCACGCCGCGGCCGGCATCCGGTGGTTCGAAGCCCGCTCCGAACAGGTGCTCGCCGACATCGAG
>CALBSW010000176.1 GCA_937967465.1 uncultured Flavobacteriales bacterium | reverse complement strand
ACTACCTCCTCGAGAACTTCGTCCTCAAGGAAGGCGCGCTCACCTGGCTCAGCCCGGCTTACGCCAACGTCGACCTCAGCTTCCTGAGCTTCATCATGTTCATCGCGGTCATCGCGTCCATGGTGCAGCTCGTCGAGATGATCGTCGAGAAGTTCGCTCCGGCCCTGTACGGCGCCCTCGGCATTTTCCTGCCGCTCATCGCCGTGAACTGCTCCATCCTCGGTGGTGCCCTCTTCATGCAGGAGCGCCAGTACCCGAGCATCGGGGAGGCCACCGTCTTCGGACTCGGTTCCGGTGTGGGCTGGCTTTTGGCCATCGTGGCCATCGCCGCCATCCGTGAGAAAATCCGCTACTCCAACATCCCAGCCCCGCTCAAGGGATTGGGCATCACCTTCATCTTGACCGGCCTCATGGGCATGGCCTTCATGGCCTTCATGGGCATCGAAATCTGAGCGAGATCATGACCACCACGATTCTTCTCACCATCGCCTTCTTCCTGGCCGTCATCCTGCTGTTGGTCAGCCTGCTTCTGTTCGCGAAGTCGCGTCTCTCCCCGAGCGGCACGCTCAAGCTCGTCATCAACGGCGAGCGCACCCTCGAAGTGGAGGGCGGAAGCACCCTGCTCACCACACTCGGCAACGCTGGCGTGTTCCTCCCGTCTGCCTGCGGTGGCGGCGGCACCTGCGTGCAGTGCCGTTGCCAGGTTCCGGCCGGCGGTGGTACCATCCTCCCGACGGAGGAGCCCCACTTCTCCCGCAAGGAGATCGCGGACCACTGGCGCCTCGGCTGCCAGGTCAAGGTCAAGGAGGACATGGAAATCCAGGTCCCTGAAGAGGTCTTCGGCATCAAGAAGTGGGAGTGCGAAGTCGTCTCCAACTACAACGTGGCCAGCTTCATCAAGGAGTTCGTCGTGCGCTTGCCGGAAGGGGAGACCCTCGACTTCGAGGCCGGCGGCTACATCCAGGTGGACGTGCCGACCACGACCGTGGAGTACAAGGACATCGACATCACCGCCCACCCCGAGCACCACAAGGACCCGAACACCTTCCAGAGTGAGTGGGACAAGTTTGGCCTGTGGGACCTCAAGATGGTCAACGACGAGCCCATCGTTCGCGCCTACTCCATGGCCAACCACCCGGCCGAGGGCAACATCGTGATGCTCAACATCCGGATTGCCACCCCGCCGTGGGACCGCGCCCGCAACGCGTGGATGAACGTCAACCCCGGCATCTGCTCCAGCTATGTGTTCGGCTGCAAGCCCGGTGACAAGTGCACCATCAGCGGCCCCTACGGAGAGTTCTTCATCAAGGAGACCGACGCCGAGATGGTCTACATCGGCGGTGGTGCCGGCATGGCCCCCATGCGCAGCCACCTCTTCCACCTGTTCCACACGGTGAAGACCGGCCGCAAGGTGACCTTCTACTATGGAGGCCGATCCCGCCGTGAGCTGTTCTACCTCGATGACTTCCGCAAGATTGAGAAGGAGTTCCCCAACTTCCGCTTCCACGTGGTGTTGAGCGACCCGACAGAGGAGGACAATTGGAACGAGAAGAAGAGCGTCGACGACGAGGGCGACGGCTTCCTCGGTTTCGTGCACAATGCGGTGATCGAGCATCACCTCAAGCCGCACGAGGCACCGGAGGACATCGAATTCTATTTCTGCGGTCCGCCGCTCATGAACCAGGCCGTCCTCAAGATGTGCGACGACTGGGGCGTGCCGCCGGAGAACGTGGCCTTCGACGATTTCGGAGGATGATGCGTTTCCGCCATTTCCATTGGGACACCGCCAGCCATGTGCTGGCGGTCCCGTTTGTGCTCGTTTCCCTGGCCTTCGCAGGTTGTGGAGGCGAATCCGCATCCTCCAGTGGGGACGCGCCTGCCGTGCAGCTCCACCAGGGAGAGGCCCAGGGCACGACCTACAGCATCAAATACCTGAGTGCAGACCGGTTGGATGATGCCGTCTTTGAGGATCTGCTTGAGGACATGGACCTCGCTGCCAACCTCTGGCGACCGGAGAGCACCCTGAACGCCATCAATGGTTGGGATCGAACGGACTCGTTGTTTGGTTTCGTCGACAGCACGCACATCATCGGTCCCTTGTGGGCGCTCTCCGAGGAGCTCCACGAGTTGACCCGGGGCGCATTTGATCCGACCGTGAGCCCGTTGGTGGAGCTGTGGGGCTTTGGACTGTCCAAACGCTCTGAGGTCACGGCGGAGGATGTCGACAGCGTGCTCGCGTTCACCGGACTGACGCCGGACCGGTTCGACCTCAATGAAGAAGAGGTGGACGGCGTGTACGCAGCCACGTGGATTCGGAAGGGAGATGCGCGCGCGGCCCTGGACTTCAACGCGGTGGCGCAGGGGTATACCGTGGACCTGCTGCTGGAGGCCTTACGGGAGCGTGGCATCGTGAATGCCATGGTGGAATTGGGCGGCGAAGTGGCTTGCCGCGGTGTCAATGCATCCGGTGAGCCATGGCGCATTGCGGTGGACCGTCCAGTGGTGGGCAGTGGAGCGGAAGATCGTGTGTTGGAAACGGTGGTGTCCGTTCAGGACCGTGCCATCTGCACCAGCGGCAGCTACCGGAAGTATTACGAGCAGAATGGCCGACGATTCAGTCACACCATCGATCCTGCCACAGGTTGGCCAGCAGAAAATGGCTTGCTCAGCGCCACAGTACTGGCACCCACGGCAGCCTATGCCGATGCGTTGGCCACCGCATTCATGGTGCTTGGTGTTGCGCAGACGCAGGCGTTCCTGGCGACCTACCCCCATCTCGGGTTGGACGTCCTGCTGATGTCAGATGATGGGGAGGGGGGCTATCAGGTCTGGGCCACGCCCGGATTTGAGGCGGTGTCCGAGCCCCTTTGATCAGGCGCCCTCCGGGAGCTCCTCCTGCTGACACCGGTCTCCTCGGCTGGCCCCACAAATGGAGCAAGAGCCGTCTTCATTGTCCAGCAAAGGATTGTTGCTCGAGCAGGTTCCAGCGAACTCGCCATCCTTTTTGACGAGGATCTTGATTGCAATGCCTGCAAAGCCGAGGCCGAGCAGGCCCACCGTGAGCAAAAGGGTTTCCAAAGCCATGCCACAAAGGTAGTTGAGGTGGTGGAGAACCAGCCCCCATCAGCGGAAATGGGTCCAGGTTGTTCGTTTGGAGATATGGAGTGTTCGTTGGGTCACACAACCAATTCGTCGAATTTTTCGTATCTTTAAGCAACAGCTCACAACTGCCATGCGTGCATTCCTCATTTCTACATCCCGTTCCACGGCCCTGTTGGCCATGCTGACTTTGGCGACGACTGCATTGTTCGCTCAAGATTGCGGGTGTCCGGCGTTGGACCAGCGGCCTGTGGTGGATTTGACCGACAATGGCGGCGATGGAACCGGGACGCGCACCTTGTCCTGCGACTCCCTTTATGTCCTGAATGGATTCGTTTATGTCAATGACGGCGACATCCTCACGATTGATCCCGGTACCGTCATCCAGGCCAAGCCTGGTCAAGGTGCCGACGCGAGCTGTCTCATTGTCGCACGCGGTGCTCAGATTGTCGCGGATGGCACGGCAGAGTGTCCCATTGTGTTCACGTATGAGGGGGACATGTTGAATGGTGCCACACCGTACAACACCCGCGGTTTGTGGGGTGGCGTGATCATCAATGGTCATGGCGAACTCAACACGTACGACGGAGACGATGCGGCCGAAGGCATTGCAGACAGCAGCTGGTAATGGCGCGATTTGTTCGGTGCAGCGGACATGGACGGCAACGGCACCAACGAGTTCTTCGACAATGCCGAGTCCAGCGGCAGCATGAAGTACGTGTCGATCCGCCATGGCGGAAGCGAGATGCCCAATCCGCCCGTCAACTTCCAGAACATCATCAATGGGGACGAGACCAATGGCCTCAGCTTGAATGGTGTCGGTTCCGGAACGGTCATCGAGCACATCGAAATCACCTCCACTCTGGACGACGGTCTCCAGATCATGGGGGGTGCCGTCAACCTCAAATACATCGCCGTGGCCTTCAGTTCTGAGGAAAACCTCGAATACGACCTGGGCTGGCATGGAGACATGCAGTACTTCTTCTCACTGATGGACCAGCCGGACCAAGTCGGAGAGCACGGCTTTGACCTTGAAGGAGACGACTTCGAATTCCAGGATGTGACCTTGAGCTTTCTTCCTTACACCAATCCTCAGATTGCCAATTTCACCTCCATCGGACACGACGGTCTGACAGCAGTTCGGTGGCACAACGGGGGCGGAGGTCGATTGTACAACGGCATCTTCCAGAATTGGGGCTTCGGCATTGATTTTGAAGACAACGATCCGTGTGACGCCTACGAGCTCTTCTTGTTTGGAGAGTTGGAGATCCACAACAACCGTTTTTGGAACATCGGCGACAGCCTCGCATTGGACACCATGATCCTGTATGAGGGCCCTGTCTGGAATGGCAATGCCAGCATCCAGAATCACTTCGTCGACAACAACAACGTCGGAGCAGACTCTGGCATCGACGATGAGATGGAAGCCTTGGCGGGCTTCATCACCAAAGGCGTTGATCCATTCCCAATGGAGGGCGATTCCGTCCCCGCCCAACACCAGCCGGTGGGCACGTTCTTCGACCCAGTGGATTACGTCGGTGCGTTCGAGCCTGGTGGTGTGAACTGGTTGGAGTGGGGGTACCTCGAGGAGATGAAGGTGTTCTACCCCGGCGATCAGCCCGGATGCACGTATGCCTTTGCTTGCAATTACGATGAGGATGCCAACCTCGACGATGGCTCCTGCGAGCTGGAGAGCTGCAAGGGATGCACGTACGAGACCGCGCAGAATTATGACCCTGCTGCCGGACATGATGACGGCTCTTGCACGTTTGAAGGTGCTCCGAGCGCATGTCCCACCGATGTGGATGGCGATGGCACCACGGGAGTGAATGACCTGTTGGAGGTCCTGTCCCTGTTCGGGGCCAGCTGTCAGTAACGGCGCGCTCCGTAAGGCGTCTGGCCAGACAGGGCCCACCCTAGACCGAGAATGGGGTGGTGTGCTCGAAATCCATGGGTGTGCAATCCAATCCGACACCACAGGCTACTGCGCACGTGGGCTTGGAACACCACGCGATTGTATGCGGCTTCATCCGGCTGTAGCCTGGAGAGGTAACGTCCGTGCACGGCATCGATTTGAACCCGGGTGAACCGGATCTGGAAGCCGGCATGCAGTCCGGCCGAGGCTGTCTGGTTGCGTTGGAATGCGAGGCCGCCGAGAATCAGACCGCCTCGCAAGCCGCCCCTCCGCCAGTCCACCCCAAATTCCGCCACACTTTCCCGTGCCGCAGTGGGGGCAGGCTGACGACCTCCGATGCCAACAGAGACCGCCCATCCTTGAACGGGTGCCGGCAGGATGGACAGCACCGCCATCGTATCCGCGGGCGGGGAGCGCCTCGGACGGGGAGCGCGCGGCCAGGCTGTGGACAGGGCCAACGTGGCCACATTGGTACCGAGGTTGGGCAGGCTGACGGAGGCATTGCTCTGGTGCGAGAGACAGAGATGGACCCCCACACGGTCATGCCAATGCGTTGCTGGACATGTCGCGGGCCTGTGCAGTCCGATTTCGATGGCTGAATTCAAGGCGGAGCCGATGATCACGTGCTGTCGCGCCTCTGGAGAGTCCGCGGCCCAATGGCGCTGCGTCCAACCCATGCCGCCCGCCATGCGGAACCGCCAGCGGGGGGAGATGCGGAGCTCCGCCATGCCGAGCAGATGCACTTGCTTGCCTGCAGCCTCTGGCGCCCCCGTTCCATTCAACCGGACCGACACTCCCCACCGCGGTGCCTCCCGGGCGCATCCCCACAGTCCGAGGCCCCGTCGACTCCAAGTCCACTGCATGGAGGCCGCGTGCCCTTGGATGTGGTGTCGAATGACCGTGCGGTGCGGGATGAGGAAGCCGCCACCGACCGCACATTCCCACCGCGTCTCTGGATCTTGTTGGGCATTCGCAGCACTCGGGAAGAGCAGCCAAGCCAAGATCAGAGCGGTGCACCAAAGGCGGGAAGTCATGCCACCAAAGGTGCCCTTAATTTTGGAGCATGCCGAACCGCGAGGTCATTGACCGCCCCACGTTGTCCACCCCAAAGGCCGGACACACCCGAGAAGAGAAGCTGGCCGCTTTCGGTCGGTTGCTGGACATCATGGATGACTTGCGGGAAGGCTGTCCTTGGGACATGAAGCAGACGTTTGAATCGCTGCGTCATTTGACCATCGAAGAGACCTACGAGCTCGGGGAGGCCATCCTCGAGGGCAACTTGGATGAAGTGGGGAAGGAAGTGGGCGACCTGATGCTCCACATGGTGTTCTACAGCCGACTCGGAGCCGAGGCGGGGGCCTTTGACGCTGCGGATGTGCTTCACGGCATTTGCGACAAGCTCGTCTCCAGGCACCCGCACATTTATGGGGATGTCGAGGCGGCCACGGAAGAGGAGGTCAAGGCGAATTGGGAGAAGATCAAGCTCAAGGAGAAGGAAGGGACCACCACGCGCAAGAGCGTTTTGGAGGGCGTCCCAGCTGGACTGCCATCCTTGGTCAAGGCCCAGCGAATTCAAGAGAAGGTGCGCGGCGTGGGTTTCGATTGGGACCACGCCGGTCAGGTCTGGGACAAGGTGAACGAGGAGATGGAGGAGCTGCAGGCGGAGGTCAAGGCGAGCAGCGACCGCGTGGCCGATGAATTCGGTGATGTCCTCTTCGCCCTGATCAACTATGCCCGGTTCCTCGACGTCAATCCAGATGAGGCCTTGGAGCGGACCAACCGCCGTTTCAAAGCGCGGTTTGAAGAGATGGAATCCCAGATTGAAGCGGCAGGCCTTGACTTGGCCGACATGCCACTCGAAGAAATGGACCGCCATTGGGAGGCCGCCAAGCGCACCCTCCGTCAATGAGTACGCGGGGTTCCATCGGAACCGTTGTCCTGCTCACGTTGGTGTGTGTGTGGACGTCTTCTTGCTCGGGCGACCGTGCTGGCTGTGCCACACCGCTCGGGCCCGCCGTGATGGATACGGTCGACCTGGAAGTCATGGCGACCCAGCTCGAGGTCGTGGACCGCGTGGAAGTGCACTGGTGGCCAGAAGCCACGTCGTCGTACGCGGTGGTGCACGCTTGGGAGGGCACCCGTGATGGTGTCCGGGTGGACGACAATGCCGATGTGTTGCGCATCGAGGAGGTGAACCGGTGTGCCTGGGTGCGCCGGCTGGATGCAGTCCCTCGTGTGGATCTCCACGGGATTCGACCTTCGACCATTCAGCTGGAGGCCCAGGCCGACTTTGTCATGGAAGGGCCCTGGCAGGGCGACTTCCTCTCTGTGAGTTCCGACGAAATGGCCGGGGATGTGGACCTCTGGTTTGAAGGGGACAGCTTGAGGGTGCGCCTGCCCAATGGCATTGGCCATGCAAGGCTGCGCGGAACGGCGACACGCTTGACCTGTTTTCGGTCTGGCTTCGGTGATTTGGATGCCACGGGGCTCGCGGCGAATCAGGTCATGGTCCACCACGCCGGACTTGGCGATGCCCGCCTTCGACCGCAAGGTTATCTCTTCCTGGAGCTGGCCGGCGCAGGGAACGCCATCCTGGAAGGCGCAGGCGATGAACGGGACATCCGCATCCTGCCTGGCGCCACAGGAGAGGTGATCACCGTGCCTTGAGGGTCAGTTGCGAAGCTGGTCTTCTACCTGCCCGGCAAATGACGCCACCCATGCAGCGTATTGGGCGCCGCTGGGGTGCAACCCATCCGGAGCCACCCAGCCCAGTGCATTGGGCCATTGCTGGCTGATGTCGGTGATGTTGTAGTGTGCGATGCCGGCGTTGACCGTGATGGTCGAGCAAGCGGCATTGAACAGCGCGAGGTCTTGGCTGATGGTGGCTTGGTTGGACTGGCCGAATGGGGTGTACCCATAATCGGGGATGCTCACGACAAAGACCCTGTCGGATTGCCCGCCAGCCAGTTGGACGGCCCGGTTCAGCAGTTGGGCGAATTCAACTTCGTAGGCTTCGAGGGGCAGGCCTTGATATTGGTTGTTGACCCCGATGAGCAGGGATACAAGGTCGAATTGGGACGTGTCCACCTGCGCGGCATCCATGGCGTAGCTCAAATTGGAAGTGGTCCAACCGGTGGTGGCGATGATGCGGGCTGGTTCGAAGTGGGTCTCGGGCAAGCGCAACATCAGGGAGTCCACCAATTGGTTGGGCCAGTCGCCGACATCGGGCACGCTTTCGCCGATGGTGTAGCTGTCACCCAAAGCGAGGTAGCGCACGCTGTCCGGTGCTTGCCCTGCCGGGGCTGTGGTGGTGTCCTCCGGTGCAGGTGTCGGGGTCAATGGGGGTGGAAGGGTGTCCGACTCAGACTCGATGGTGCACGACACGAGCACCATGCTGACGAGGACGGCGAAGGGGAAGAAGGGGACATTCACAGGCCCAATCAACGAATTCTTCGTCAACTGGACAGGAGTAGGAGAATGAGTGCCGTGGTGGCAAATGCCCAACCCAAGATGTTGCGGCCATCCGGGCGCTCGCGGAAGAAGGCGATGCCGGCCAGGGACGTGGCCAACACAATCCCGAGGTTGTTGGAAGGGACAATGGCGGATCGGGGGAAAGGCATGCTCTGGTAGGCCGAGAGCAGGAAGAAGAGCGAGCCCACATTGATGACGCCCAAAATGATGCCGCCCAGGACGGTGGCCCGGCTGAATTGGGGGGTGACGCCCGGAAGAAAGGCCCAGCGCAACAGCCCGATCAAGGCGGCGACGAGGAAGGGCACAGCAGCAAAGGTCAACCGGTCCGCGTCGCTCGACATGTGGACTTCAGAGGAGAACCAGCCGAAACCGAGGTCGATCAGGCCAGAGCCGAGAAACACGATGGCCGGAAGGGTCCACGTCACGTCGGGCCGGTCATCCTGTGCCGCAATCACGGGGTCATCGGCAGACCGTCCAGGACTGCTCGCAAGCCACACGGCGGGGAAGGCGAGAAGAACGGCCACTGCCTTGGTCCAGCTGAACGGATCATTGGGGTCGAGGAGGATGAACACGGTCATGGGCAAGACCATGGACATCTTGGTGGCGATGGCCACCACGCCCATTCCCAGGAATTGGGTGCATTGCCCAATCTTCTTGAACATGTACAGAAAGGCGAGCCCCATCACAGCACCGGCCATGGTGCTGGGGGTTTCGAGGCGACCCAAAGCGTGCGATGGACCTGCGAGTGCGATGGCCATGGCACCGGCTACGATGTAGTTGATGACGACGGCCTCTTCGAGCCGCACGCCGTACTTCGGAAACATCCGGAAGCAGCTGAACAGCA
Organism: uncultured Flavobacteriales bacterium; assembly: GCA_937967465.1. Taxonomy (GTDB): domain Bacteria; phylum Bacteroidota; class Bacteroidia; order Flavobacteriales_D; family Sanyastnellaceae; genus UBA8752. Next base: position 4,782 of record CALBSW010000176.1, on the reverse strand, counting down.
GCGTGGAGACGAGAATGCTGAGACCGAGTGCCATCATGGCATGGGAATCTGCAAGGTGGGGGGAGGGCAACAGCCCACCCAATTTGAACTGCCTGCATTCACCCAGTACTGCACTCGGTCAGGTCCAAAGGGGTGTGCGCCACGGAGAACGGCATCGGCAGGTTCCGTTGGCCATGTGGGGGCCGGCAGGGCGCCCCCCGTGGCGTCGGGGGAGTAGGCCACCCGGAGTTCATCCCACAGGCCGAGGTCGAGGATGTGTTGCAAGGTCTGGCGGCCGCCTTCGACCAACACCGAGCGGACGCCTCGGTTGTGCAGCGCGGCCAACGCCCTTTGAAAGGCGTCCTCTCCGGGGTGGATTCGATGCTGTTCCACACGTTCCGCCACACCTTCTGGACCGCCCATGACCAGACAAGGCGCCCCTGAGGTATACAGTGCAGCCGTGACCGGTGTGCGTCCATTCGGATCCAGTACCACCGGCAAGGGGTGGGGGCCATCGGCTTCCCGGACATTCAGACGGGGGTCATCCGTGATGACCGTTCCGGCGCCGACCAGAATGGCGCCTTCTTCAGCCCGCCAGCGGTGTGTGAGCTTCAGGAGGGAAGTGGAGGTGATGGGAAGGCTTCCGAGCTGACCGGGACCGCGGGGTGGATCCATGTGGCCATCTGCGCTGACCGCACATTTCAAGACCACCCATGGGCGGCCACGTTCCATGCTGCTCAAGAACCGACGGTTCAACCAGCGGCCTTCCAGATCCTGGGTCAACACCGTCACCGCGATGCCCGCATCCCGCATGCGCTCGAGGCCTCGGCCTTCCACCAGGGGGTTTGGGTCTTGGAGCCCCACCACGCACCGTGCAATGCCGGCGTCAATCAAGGCGTCCGAGCAAGGTGGGGTTCGGCCGTGGTGGCTGCAAGGCTCCAACGTGACGTACGCCGTGGCGCCCTTCGCATCGTGTCGGTTGGCCAAGGCATCCAAGGCCACCACTTCGGCGTGTGGCCCACCAATGCGGTCGTGCCAGCCTTCCGCCAGCACTTCGTTGTCGCGAACCAGGACGCACCCCACGCGGGGATTAGGGGCAGTGCCGATGTCGCCACGGCGGGCCAATTGCAGGGCGCGGGCCATCCATTCCCGGTCGCGGGGGGTGATGGCCTTGCCCTCCATGAATCAGGATTGGAGCTTGGCCTGAGCGGCCGACAGGGTATTCCGGAGCAAGCTCACAATGGTCATGGGCCCCACGCCGCCAGGCACCGGCGTGATCCAGCTGCACTTCGGAGCCACGTCTGCGTAATCGACGTCTCCTTTCAAACGGTATCCACGCTTGGCAGTGGGGTCTTCCACGCGGGTGATGCCCACATCGATGACCACGGCGCCTTCCTTGACCATGTCGGCCTTGACCATTTCCGGGCGGCCCACGGCGGCCACGAGGATGTCCGCCTCGCGGCAATGGGCTGCGAGATCCTGGGTCCGACTGTGGCACAGCGTGACGGTGCAATTGCCTGGGCGTCCACTGCGGCTGAGCAGGAGGGACATGGGCGTACCCACGATGCTGGAACGTCCGATGATGACGGCGTGGCGCCCTTCGGTCTCGATGCCATGGCGGTCGAGCATGGTCATGATGCCGGCGGGGGTCGCAGGGACGAAGCCGGGCAGTCCCAAGGCGAGGTTGCCCATGTTGACCGGGTGAAAGCCATCAACGTCCTTGGAGGGGTCAACCGCTTCAATGACGGCCTGTGCATCGATGTGGTCGGGGAGGGGGAGCTGGACAATGAAGCCGTCGATGCCCTCATCGGCATTCAGGCCGTGGACAATGTCGAGCAGCGCCTCCTGCGTGATGTCGGCTGGCCGTTGGATGAGCGTGCTTTCAAAGCCAACCCGCGCACAGCTGCGCACTTTGTGGTCCACATAGGTGCGGCTGGCTCCGTCTTCGCCCACGAGTACGGCTGCGAGGTGGGGCTTCCGGTGACCTTGGGCGACATGTTGGGCAACGTCATCGGCGATTTCAGCCTTGATGCGTTCGGACAAGTCCTTGCCGTCGAGGATGTTGGAGGTATTCATCTGAGAAAAGTTCAGCGAGGCATCCGCATTCCGCCAGGCATGGCCCCGCGCCCCATCATGCCACCGAGACCACGGCGCTTGCCTCCGCCGCTCATCATCTTCATCATCTTCTTCATTTCACTGAACTGCTTGATGAGCTGGTTGACTTCTTGGACCGTGGTGCCGCTGCCTTTCGCGATGCGGGTTTTCCGGCTGCCATTGAGTTTGTCTGGGTGCTGACGCTCGTCCGGCGTCATGGATTGGATGATGGCTTCGATGTGTTTGAAGGCATCGTCGTCCAGGTCCACGCCGCGCAAGGCTTTTCCCATGCCGGGGACCATCGCGAGCAGGTCCTTGACGTTGCCCATCTTCTTGATCTGCTGGACTTGTTCCAGGAAATCTTCGAAGTCGAAGCTGTTCTTGCGGATCTTCTTCTGGAGCTTTTGGGCCTGCTTCTCGTCGAACTGCTCTTGGGCTTTTTCGACCAGGGTGACCACATCGCCCATGCCCAGGATGCGCTGGGCCATCCGGTCAGGGTGGAAGGGCTCCAAGGCGTCCGGCTTCTCACCGGTTCCGACGAATTTGATGGGCTTGCCCGTCTCTTCTCGGATGCTCAAGGCCGCACCGCCTCGGGTGTCGCCGTCCATCTTGGTGAGGATCACGCCATCAAAGGCAATGCGGTCGTGGAAGGCCTGTGCCGTGCGGACGGCGTCCTGACCGGTCATGGCGTCCACCACGAAGAGGGTTTCGCTCGGTTGGATGGCTTGCTGGATCCGATCGATCTCGTCCATCATGTCGGCGTCCACTGCGAGGCGTCCTGCGGTGTCCACGATGACCACGTCGTTTCCATTGGCCCGCGCATGGCGGAGGGCGGCTTCGGCAATGGCGACAGGGTCTTGCTGCTCGCGCTGGGTGAACACGTCGGCTCCGACGCGCTTGCCCATCACCTCCAACTGGTCGATGGCTGCAGGACGGTAGACGTCACAGGCCACGAGCAACGGACGCTTGCCTTGCTTGGTCCGGAGGTGCAAAGCCAGCTTGGCGGTGTGCGTGGTCTTACCAGAGCCCTGCAATCCGCTCATCAGGATGACGCCGGGCTTGCCTTTGAGGTTGAGGCCTGCGTGCTGCCCTCCCATGAAGTCGGCCAGCTCTTCCTGCGTGATTTTGACGAGCAGCTGGCCGGGTTTCACCGAAGAGAGGACCTCCTGTCCAAGGGCCTTCTCCTTGACCCGGTTGGCGAAGCGTTTGGCTACGCTGTAGTTGACGTCGGCATCGACAAGCGCGCGTCGGATTTCCTTGGTGGTTTCGGCAATGTTGGCCTCCGTGATGGTGGCTTCGCCTTTGATGCGTTGAAACGCCTGATCGAAACGGTCGCTGAGGTTCTCAAACATGGGGACCGCAAAGGTAGCCGTGGGATTTGGGGGAGGACAGCGCCCTGTGAACCCTGTAATATTGACGATGAATAACCAGAAAAATCAGATGAATTTGTGTATTTGTATGATGAATGCGTATCTTAGGGGAGCTTAACTGCATGAACATGCGCTTTCAACTGTACTCCTTTGCTTGTTTGCTGACGCTCTCCCTCGGCGCAGCATCCGCTCAAAACTCCTGTTTCCAGTACACTGGAGACACCGATGGCTTTGGCCTTTCGGTGGAGACGTTCGCCACGGACGGCGTGAGCGGGATGACCACGTACCGCGTGTACTTGACCACCCCCAATGCCAATGACTTCCTGTCGGCGGCCATTGGCGATCAAGACACGCCCTTGTACCTCAACACGACCACGTCGTTCTATCAGGACGGCTTGGGCGGCACGACGCCGGCCTCGATCAATCCGCTCTTTTACACGACGCCAGGATTCGAGAGCTCCCAGTACGACAGCTGGGTGACCATCGGCATTGAGCAACAGCCTGATCTGTCGGCCAGTGAGACGGAGGTGTCCATTCTTGTCGACCCCAATGTGGTGTCGTGGGAAGTGGGCTTCGGTGCAGGAGGCAACATCGACATCAGCTCGCCGATTGGCGGAGGCTGGTACATTTTGCCGAGCAGCAGCAATGGCATTTCTGGCGACGACCAGAAGGTGTTGCTCGCTCAGATGACCACGGACGGGGAGGTCAGTGGCCAATTCTTCCTGCAGATTTTCGCACAAGGAGACCAGAGTCAGCTCATTGAGAACACGTTTGGCTTTTCGCAAATCTCTTGCGACGTGAACGGTTGCATGGACCAAACGGCCTGCAACTACAACAGTGAAGCGACCCAGGACGACGGCACGTGCAAATGCGCCACGGGGCATTGCCAGGCTTGTGACAATGGCGCGGTAGTTACCAACGACGCCGATGGCGACGGAGTGTGTGACGCCGATGAAGTACCCGGTTGTACGGACTCCAGCGCTTGCAATTACAACAGTGCCGCCACGGATTCTGACGACAGCTGCGTCTTTGCCACCGCCGCATGCCAGTCTTGCGACAATGGCACTGTGGTCACCAGTGATGTCGATGGAGACGGAGTGTGTGACGCCGATGAAGTGTCCGGTTGCACCGATTCCAGTGCCTGCAACTACAACAGTGCTGCCACGGATTCTGACGACAGTTGCGTCTTTGCCATTGCCGCTTGCGAATCTTGCGACAATGGTGCCGTTGTGACGGCCGATGCCGATGGTGATGGCGTATGTGATGCCGATGAGGTGGTCGGGTGTACGGATGCCACGGCCTGCAACTACAGCACGGACGCCACGGACAGCGACAATAC
>CALBSW010000175.1 GCA_937967465.1 uncultured Flavobacteriales bacterium | reverse complement strand
CCGGTCTGAGGAAGAAGGGGTGATTTCTGTGGTTCTCGAGACCGAGAATGTGTTTGGCGCGACCAAGAGTGTGTTGCGCTTTTCCAATCAGGGGGAGGCCGATGCCTACGCTGCTGGAGACTTGAGCCGACTGGGTTCGAGCTCGGTGCGCTCTGGTGAGCTGGCATATGTGGCGGACGGGGAGAAGTATGTGGCCAAGTCTCTGCCCATGACGGTGGAAGGCGACTTGTTCGTGCGGTCACGGGCCAATTGGCCATCCACCATGCGGGTTGTCGAAGTGACGGGCGATCCGGCCTTCTGCGCGCACATCGTCGACAACGAGACGGGCGAGGTGTTGCTTCTCCAGGAAGGCATGGAGTTGGACTTCACGCTGCCGGCTCACGAAGCCGAGGCCGGGCGGTTCACCTTGCACGCGAAGCCCTTCGCCGTGGCGACTGGACATGCGCCGGAGTGCGAAGACAGCGAGGCTGGCGCGGTCGTCGTGGAGTTGGGCGAAGTCGTGGCCGACTTGACGGTGGTGGATTACACCACCTATGAAGAGGTGGCCATCTTGCCGCAATCCACGGGCACGGTGGAAGTGCCAGTGGCGCCAGGCGAATATTCCATCATGGTGGACGCCAACGAAGAAACTTCGCTGTGCCGTGGAGGCCGCCGCCAAGTGGTGGTCTTCCCAGGAGAACAGCCGGAATTGCTCGGGCTCGACCCGATGCCGGCCGAGTGCAATGTGGGTGAGGCGGCTTTGGCCTTCGAGCTCTATGGCGCGGGCGAATTCCAGACCTCCTTGTGGCAGGGCGCTGAAACGGTGTGGCAAGCAGCGCTGGCCCCGGGCGAGCACGAACTGCAGGGCTTGGCTCCTGGCGACTATGTCTTGAAAGTGGACCACACTTGCCTCGAAGCCGTCGAAATGGTGTCGCTCAGCGATCCGGGCATGCCGGAAGTGAGTGCGTTGTATGCATCGTTTGTGGAGGTGGAACCTTCCGGCGGCGCTTGGCTTGAGGCCCAATGTGTGGGCTGCTTGGACGGCGATGGATTCGGATACTACTGGATTCTCAACGGCGACATCGTGTCAGAAGACGAGCCGCTGGCCGTCCGTGTGGATGAGGTGGGCAGCTACGATTTGGAGCTGGTGGCCTACGGTGAGGATTGCGAGATGGCGGTGCCGTTCGAGATGCTGGTGGGCAAACACAAGATTGGCTCTCCGGACGATGTCCGTTGGCTCGGCATGGTCGAGGACCACTTGATGGCGGTGTTCGATGAGGAATGGGTCGGTGTTCAGCTGCGCTGGTACGACTCATCCGGCCGGTTGCTCGATGCCCAAGAGGGCGCGACGCTGGTGGGCGAGGCGTTCATCCAGGCGCCCGACGCCACAGGATGGCTCACCCTCGAAGTCCGTTCCGCCGACGGCCGCATGGCCCGCTGGTCCGGCATCCGCTGATCAGATGCACTTGAAGTGATCGAAGGGCTCGGCGCAGGCCGTGCACCGGTAGTGTGCCTTGCAGGCCGTCGACCCAAACAAGCTCACGAGTTCGGTTTCCGTGCTTTTGCACTTGGGGCAGCGCACCGCGGGTGCCTCGCCATTCAGGGCGCGCTTGTCGGACGTCTTGCCGGGAGGGGCAATGCCATATGCTTCGAGTTTGGCCTGTGCCGCTTCGGTCAGCCAATCGGTGGTCCAGGCTGGCGCGTAGACCAGCTCGACCTCGGTGGTGAGGCCTTCTTCAGAGGCCGGCTCGGCCAGGCGTTCGCGGATGTCATCTGCGATGGCGTCCATGGCCGGACACCCCATGTAGGTCGGGGTGATGCGGATGAGCAACCGCTCGGGTTCCGGAAGGACTTCCCGGACGATGCCCATTTCCACCACGTTGAGCACGGGGATTTCAGGATCGGGCACGGCTTGCAGCAGTTCCCACCAGTCGTCCGCAGAGCGCTTCACCACTGGGCGTCAGGGTAGGTGCGGGGCAGAACCTGCATCTCGGCGAGCAGGTAGGACAGCTTCTCGGTGTGGATGCCACGTCGGCCACCGATTTGCTCCGGAACGGCTTCAGGGCGGCGCAGTCCGCTTTCAGCCAGCATGTCGTCGAGCTCAGATTCCCAGGCATCGCGCAGGGTGGCGGGGTTCACGCCCCAGCCTTCCCGGGCGGCGGCTTCCGCCACGTCGTCGCCGACAAACAAATCGCCCACGTAGGGAAGGAGCCGATCCAAGCTCTCTTGGACCTTGGCGTGGCTTTCTTCGGTGCCGTCACCGAGGCGCACCATCCAGACCCGGCTGTGGCGCAGGTGGTAGGCGCTCTCTTTGGCGCTTTTGCGGGCGATGGCGGCGATCTCGTCGTCGTTGGACTTCGTCAAGGCGGCGTGCAGGGGCACGGCATACGCGTCGAAGAGGAACTGGCGTGCGATGGTGTCACCGAAATGGCCATTGGCTTGCTGGCAAAGCTGGGCACAACGGAATTCCTCCGGATTGCGGTGGAAGGCGAGGGCGTCTTCGTCGCGACCGGCATTTTCGGCGCGACCCGCCATGGTCAGCCAGGCGCGGGCTTGTCCAATCTGGTCGAGCCCGATGTTGGTCAAGGCGATGTCTTCCTCGAGGACCGGGCCGTGCCCCGTCCACAATCCCAGTTGCTGACCGAGAATCAGCGCATCGTCACCGAGGCGCAGCAGGTATTCGAAACGCGCGTTCATGGGCGGCGTCACATGTGCTTGACCTCGTCGGGGAGGTCGTAGAAGGTCGGATGGCGGTAGACCTTGTCGTTGGCCGGATCGAAGAGCACGTCGCGCTCATCGGGCGACGAAGCCGTGATGCTGTCGGCCGGCACGACCCAAATGCTGGCACCCTCCTGACGGCGGGTGTACACATCGCGGGCGTTTTCGACCGCCATTTCCGCATCGGCGGCATGCAGGCTGCCCACATGGCGGTGGGAGAGGCCTTGCCGACTGCGGATGAAGATTTCCCAGAGGGGCCAGTGTTTCTTGTCCACGACAGGAAAGTTAAGCGGCAGCGGTTTCGCCGGCGGCATCGCGGCGGGCGGCCCGCTTTTCGGCGTGGGCCTGAGCGGCTTCGCGCACCCAAGCCCCATTGTCCCATGCGTTGCGGCGGGTCTCCAGACGTTCCTTGTTGCAGGGGCCGTGGCCGGAGATCACCCGGTGGAACTCACTCCAATCGATCTCTCCGAAATCGTAGTGGCCCGTTTCCTCGTTCCAAGTCAGATCGGGGTCGGGCAGGGTCAATCCGAGCAGCTCGGCTTGCGGAACGGTGAGGTCCACAAACTTCTGGCGGAGTTCATCGTTGGAGAACCGCTTGATGTTCCACGCCATGGACTGGGCGCTGTTGGGGCTGTTTTCGTCCGGGGGGCCGAACATCATCAAAGACGGCCACCACCAGCGGTTGAGTGCGTCCTGCGCCATGGCCTTCTGCTCTTCCGTGCCATTGGCGAGGGTGAGCATGATCTGGAATCCTTGGCGTTGGTGGAAGCTCTCCTCCTTGCAGACGCGGACCATGGCCCGGGCGTAGGGGCCGTAGCTGCATTTGCACAGGGGAACCTGGTTCATGATGGCCGCGCCATCCACGAGCCAGCCGATGGCCCCCATGTCGGCCCACGTCAGGGTGGGGTAGTTGAAGATGCTGCTGTACTTGGCTTTGCCGCTGTGGAGGTCGG
>CALBSW010000174.1 GCA_937967465.1 uncultured Flavobacteriales bacterium | reverse complement strand
TGCGGCGCATTCTCCGCAATTGATGGCCACTTCTCAGGCGCGGAGAGCAAACCTTTCCCCGGGCCAGCCGTCTTTCTAATGATGCCCTGCTTTCTGTTGCATTCTAAGACCGTGTGGCCGGCCCTGATGATGGGTCTTCTGTTTGTCACGATTCCCGCTACCGCCCAAGATTTGAACGGGGCATCTGACCTCTCGCTGGTCCAAATGTGGTCGCAGGAACCGGACGGATGGTCTTACCCGGTGATGGTGTCGGTTCCGCCGGGTCCCGTACCGGATGGTGGCCATCCGGTGTGCATCCTGCTCCACGGCAACGGGGGCAATGGCGGCAGCATGATGTTCCTGACCTCGACCTGGCTTGAGGACCACATTCGCATTGCCCCGACCGGATACCTGAATTCGTGGAACCTCTGCGGCGAGGCGAGTGAGGCGCCGGACATCGCGATGCTGGCCGACCTCATCGATCAGGTCACAGCCTTCGACAACGTCGACACCAACCACATCCGGATGCTCGGATCATCCAACGGATCAGGGCTCGTGAACCAAGCCTTCATCGAATTGGACCACCCCGGCCTCGACGCCTTTGTCGGCTTCGTGTCTCAGATGAATGAGCCGCAATACCACGAGGGCGCTTTCCATCGGCCAAGCGGAGACACCTTTGGACCGGCGCCTTTCTGCGGATACGATGAGGTCGTCGAGCCGGCGCAGGGGAGGCGCTACCTCAACATCTGCAACACCAACGACAACGTGATCCCATACGGCGGTGGTCCGGCCGTGGGCAACGTCTTCCTACCGGCCGAGTTCGCCATCCACCAGGTGGCGCTGCAGCAGGGGCACATCGGTCCGGCCGTGACCGGCGAGCCTCTCGACGGCACGAATCTGGTAGAATTCAGCTATCTCGACGGCGATGTCGTGTTGCTTCAGGGCGATGCGGTGCATGCGGCCAACCAGGATCAAATCGACTACGCTCAGGCGTTTCTAGCCCTGGAGGACGACCCGATTGTACCGCAGGACGATTGTCCCGCAGACCTCGACGTGGATGGACTCGTGTCAGTGGCGGATGTGCTGCTGTTGCTTGGTCAATTCGGTTGTGAGGTGAATTGTGGCCCAATGGACCTCTCCGGCGACGGACTGGTGGGCGTCAGCGATGTGCTCATCATGCTCAACGTGTTTGGAACGCTTTGTAATGGCCAACCTCAAATGCCGGTGGTGACAGCAGACTCAGCGTATGCGGTCACGGTGGAAGAGGGGATTGTCTATGCGCAAGGGTTGAGCCATGAATCCTTGAATTCAGACGCTTCCACGACCATGCCGTTGCTGTTGGATGCCTACGTGCCGCAGGGCGCTGGGGACAACCGGCCCGCTTTGGTCATCATTCACGGTGGCGGATTTTATGGTGGCTCCCGGCAGCAGGCGAGCTTGGTCAATTTGGCGCAACATTTTGCCAGCCGTGGGTGGGTGGCCTTCTCCATCGATTACCGTGTTGCGGGCGATTTCGGCACGGTGCCTCAACAATGGGTAGACTCCGTCTTTGCCGCGGACCTCGATCCTGGCCCGACCACCCAGGCTCTGGCCATTTATCCCGCACATCGAGATGCCAAGGCGGCCTTGCGATGGGTGGCGGCGCACGCCGAGGATTACGGTATCAACATGGACTACCTCACCGTGGGAGGGGGCTCCGCGGGGGCCATCACGTCGATTGGTGTCAGCGTGACGGACCCAGAGGATTTCACCACGGAGTTGTCCGATGTGGAAGATCCGACGTTGGCCACGGCGAACTTGGGTGAGCAGGTTGAGGTGCAGACCATCCTCGATTTTTGGGGGTCACGGGTCTCCGTGGATCTCCTGCAGGGTACTTACGGTGTCAGCCGTTTCGATTCAGGCGATCCGCCATTGTTCATGGTCCACGGGACGGCGGATCCGACTGTGCCCTTTGCCAATGCTTTGCTGTTGCAGTCGACGTGGGACGACATGGGCGTGCCCAACATTCTCTACGACCTCGAAGGTGCGGGCCACGGGCCTTGGGGCGCCACGGTGCTGGATGCCGATGGGGTCCCGCAAACGTTGGCGGAGCTGGCCTTCGACTTCATCGTGGCCCAACAAGCTCTGCAGGTCGAATAGGTTCTCGGATTCTTCAAGGCAAGGGGGTGCAACTTGGGTCACGCTTCGTGGGTCTGTGTGATGAGACCTTTGGATGAAAACCCGCAGGATGTTCTTCATGAAACCCAATGCCGACTGCTCCCGAGAGGAGGTCGCAGGCGCCGTTCAGGACGCCAATGCTGTCATCATCGATTGCCGGACCCCGGGCGAAACCGCCGGGGGGATGGTCACCGGGGCTCAAGAGTTGGACTGGCTGGCTGGCGCATGGACCGAAGAGGCCATGCAGTCACTGGACCCCGCCAAGTCGTACTATCTCTACTGCCGCAGTGGCAACCGCAGCGGTCAAGCGGCCAAGCTGATGCGCTCCAAGGGGTTCAATGCCGTCTTCAACGCCGGCGCCTACGATTCACTCCAAGGCCTCTGAGGCCTGCTCGAGTTGGGCTTCGGCCTGCTCGACGTCTTGTTTGACATCGTCCACCTCGGCCTCCAGAATGTCCTGGGGGCTGCCGGTGGGGATGTCCAGCGCCGTGGCGTCGAATTCCCGGTTTTGCCAAGCTTGGTAAGCAGGGAACGCCAAGGCCACCACCACCGTCCATCCGAAGAAGAAGGTGAGCGCCCGGTTGAGCACGCCGTGCACTTCGGGCCAGCCCCGTTGCCGAAGCCGCGGCAGGAAGGCGGGGACCAGCGCCAGTAGGGTGCCCAAGCACAACACATTGGTGGCGAGGACGGCGAGGCGGTTCGGTGTCCAGCCCCATTCCAGCAACCGGTTGCCGATGGCGAGGATGGCGACCCCGTCGGCAAAGATGCCGAGGACCACCAAAGCCATCACGAGGATGCGGCCCAACCGGGTTTCGCTGTCCTTCAGCGCGGAGTGGAGCAGGACCAGTCCAATCACCGCGCCAAGCAAAAGGTTGAAAATGAGCAGCTCCTCCCGGTCGCGGCTGAGCGCATCGAGTCCCTTGGCGAGATAGGCGATCAGGAACCCGCTTTCGAGCAAGACAAACAGCGGGATGAACAGGCCGGCAATCAGGGGCAACACCTTTTGCAATGCGTCGGGTTGGCGGAGCCACACGTGGTGGGCAAAGGCCAGGGCACTCGCGCCGCCCCAGCTCATCAAGTGGACCGCAATGGGAACGGGGTCGAGGTCGAGCATTTCGGCCATCACTGCGGACAAGCCTGTGAACAGTCCGCCAGCGGCCACAATGAGTGCCGCGTAGATCGCGACTTGCAAGCCGTTGCGCAGGAAGGCGACCCGCGATTCGCCCGTTCGACGACACCAGATGAAGCCGGTGATGCCCAGCAGCATCACCGGCGCGTGGAAGAGCATGAGGTCATGGGCTTGGATGCCGAGCTTGGCCTGCTCCAGGATGTTGCCTTCGACATTCGTGCCGGCGCGGTTCAGTTGAAAGCTGGACGGCCAGTCTTGGAAGAAGTGGTGCAGGGCCACGACCACAAGGGTGGCGCCGGTGGCCAAGCCCATGCCGAGCAGCATGCGCTGCCGCTTGTCGGGAGTGGCTTGTAGGGTGTGCCATGCCATCAGCGGGAGGGTGGCCAGCAGGCCAAACCATGGGAAGGCCCAGGTCGGATCAAATCCGCCGTCGCGCCAGTATTGTGCCCAGAATGGGAGCGCGATGACCGTGCCCATTGCGAGGGGGTAGGAGAAGCGCAACGCCGCTTTGGGCTTCGCGTCGAGGTGGCCATCGGCGGCCATGCGGGCTTCCCAGATGGCCCGGGCCTCCGGAGAGAGTTCCTCCGTCTCCAGGCGGGCGCGAACAGCTCGGGGGTCTGCCCGATACAAGGTCTCGAGCGCGTCCCAATCAGAAGGTGTCATGCAGGAAATGTCGGGCGAAATCCCGAGGCCTTCAGTGTTTGAGGAAACCCTGGCTCACGGTTGCCTTGTGCGACATGAGGCGGCGATCTTGGCCCCATGATGGTGTGGCGGATGTTGGCGGTTCTGGGTGCCCTGTTCGTGGTGGCCTTTTTCGTGTTGTTCATGCCGCCGATTGTCCACGACCGCGCGGAGCCCGAGCGCACGGTAACGGGCGTGGTGTCCCACCTCGGTTGGAGTGAAAAGAGCCAGGACCTGCAGATGCGGCTCGCCGGCGATTCCAGCCATTACTACCTGAACCGCGCCCTCGGCATGGGCATCGACGGGGCGGAATGGAAGGCGGCCATGCTCGGCGACACCGTGACGTTGGAGGTGGTGCACCGCCCTTGGGGCCTCGCCCGGTGGACGGGCGTCGGTCCCATTCGCGGGGTCATCTTTCACGGCGACACCGTCTACCGCACCGGCCAGGTCCGTCCGTTGCCGGCGGTGAAGTAGATTCGGTCCATGCCCTCTGGATTCTTTGCCCTGCTCGATGACCTCGCCCTCGTCATGGACGATGTGGCGGCGATGACCAAGGTGGCCGGCAAGAAGACCGCCGGCAT
>CALBSW010000173.1 GCA_937967465.1 uncultured Flavobacteriales bacterium | reverse complement strand
CGGGGCAAATTGGCGCGACTGGATGGCGCCGAGGAGGTCCCTCATCCCCTTCATGTTCAAGAGAATGCGGGGGCGACCTGAATGTCTTTGCTGCCCTTGGTATGGACGTAGAAGCCCTCACCCGACTTGACACCGAGCTTGCCTGCGGTGACCATGTTGACCAGCAACGGGCACGGGGCATACTTCGGTTGGCCGAAGCCGTCGTGCAACACGCGCAGGATGCTCAGGCAGACGTCCAGGCCAATGAAGTCCGCCAGGTGCAGCGGTCCCATGGGGTGGGCCATGCCGAGTTTCATGACCTCATCGATCTCCGCCACACCGGCCACGCCTTCGTGCAGGCTGCAGAGGGCCTCGTTGATCAGGGGCATGAGAATGGGGTTGGCGACAAACCCGGGATAGTCGTTGACTTCCACCGGCACCTTGCCCAACTGCTTCGAGAGGGCCACGGTCGTTGCGGTGGTGGCGTCGCTGGTGTCGTACCCGCGGATGACCTCCACGAGCTTCATGATCGGCACCGGATTCATGAAGTGCATGCCGATCACTTGAGCTGGCCGCTTCGTGGCCGCCGCGATTTTGGTGATGGAAATGCTGGAGGTGTTGGTCGCCAGGATGCAGTGCTCCGGCGCCGCAGCGTCGAGCTGCTCAAAAATCTTCAGCTTGAGGTCGAGGCGCTCGGTGGCCGCCTCCACGACGAGGTCCGCGTCAGCAACGGCCCCATGCATCTCGGTCGAGGTGGAGAGACGGGCCAAGGTGGCCGCTTTGTCCTCGGCGGAAATCCGCTCCTTGGCGACCAGGCGGTCGAGGTTGCGGTCAATGGTGGCCTGGGCCCGCTCCAAGGCGGCCGCTTGGACGTCCACCAACGTCACGGTGTGCCCGCTTTGGGCAAAAACGTGGGCAATGCCGTTGCCCATCGTTCCGGCGCCGATGACGGCAACGCGCTTCATCGCTTCGCTCATGCCTGCTCCGCCTCGTTGGATGCTTCCGCGGTGTCTTCGGCCTGAACCTCTTCAGCGGCCCCGTCGTCGGATGCTGCTCCAAACGGCAGCATGGAAAAGCCATTCAACACATTGTACCACGTGCACAGCTTCTTCAAGTCGCTGTGGTAAACGCGCTCCTGATCAAGGTCTGGCAAGACGGAGGTGACGAATTCACGGAGTTCCGCGTGGGACGTTTTGGCATCCGGCGCAGACTCCCCCTTGAGGTGGTCGTGCATTCGGTTGAGCACCTCAGCCAGGGGCAAGTCCTCCTCATAGGTGAAGATGCTGATGTCCTCAAAGCTCGAGACCCGCGCTGTGGCGGGCACAGCCGTTCGCTTCCCCTCTCCCAGGGGCTCCACCACAATGTTGCGGTGGGTCGTGTTCAGCACTTTGTACAAGCCCGGCTTTCCGGAAATGGCGAGGATGTCCTTCGGTTCCATACCGCAAAGTACCTCAAGACCCCAGCCGCGCCGGCTTGCGCAAGCCATCGAATTCCGCGGATTTCCAACAGAAAGTCCACGTTATGCACAAGCTGTCCTCCTGCACCTCAGCCCTCTGGCGTGGGCCATCCCCGATGCGGCACCCGACGGCCATCGCCTTCGCGCCGCCACGCAGCGGTGCGCAACCCATTGCTCATCAGCAACCAAGGGCATGCCAAGGCCAAGTCGTAGCGGGCCAACTGATCGGCCACTCGCTGGTCCAGCGGTACATCAGGGGCCTTGACCTCCGCCGCCAGCGCCACGTTCCCCGACCGATCAAAACAGGCGATGTCCACCCGGCCATCCACGGCGCCAAATCGCACCGGCAATTCCAGTTGCATCCGGGCCACAGGCCACCCCGATTGCACCAAGGCCTGCACCACATGTTGCCGCACCCATTCCTCAGGCTCCAGCAACACCCACTTGGCGCGAACCGCACACCAAATCCGCCACCTGCCGTCGCGCAGGTCCACCTGAACCTCCGCAGACGAAAGTGGCAGCGCAGGCCACGCATCGCGCGGATCGGAGAGCGGCTTTGGTTCCATTCTGCGAAAGTGCAACGGGAGCGCACTACATTGGTGCACTCCGATTCTGAACCTGATGGACAACCCCACCCGGCTTTTTGATTTCCCCCGTTACCAGCTCGCCAACGGCCCGCTGGACGTGATGATGACCATGCCCAACGGCGGCAACCCGGTCTCCTATTCTACCTCCGAATTCGTCGACGAGATGGACCGCGTCTCGCGCGGTTTGATTTCCATGGGACTGCAGGCAGGCGACCGCGTCGCCTTGATTTCGCACAACAACCGGTGCGAGTGGAACCTGCTCGACCACGGCACCCTCCAGGCCGGCGGCATTGATGTGCCGATCTATCCGACCATGACGCCGGAGGACTACATCTACATCCTCAACCACAGCGAAAGCCGCTTCTGCTTCGTGTCCAATGCGGAACTCTTCGAGAAGGTCCAGTCCATCCAGGATCAGGTCCCGACCCTCGAAGCCGTCTTCACCTTCGAACAGGTTGATGGAGCGCGCCACTGGAGCGAGGTCGTGGAAGCCGGGCGCGAAGCCGGAGAACACGAAGCCACCCTGCAGGCCCGCCGCGATGCCGTCGCCGATACGGACATGGCGACCATCATTTACACGAGCGGCACCACGGGCAAGCCCAAGGGTGTGATGCTCACCCACCGCAACATCTCGCAAAACGCCATCAACAGCATTCCGCGCTTGCCGGAACGCGAGGCGGGCACCGACTACCGCGTGCTGAGCTTCTTGCCGGTCTGCCACATTTTCGAGCGGATGCTGCATTACCTCTACATGCACGAAGGGGCGATGATCCACTTCGGTGAAAGCCTCGAAACCGTCAAGGACGACCTCGCCGCCGCCAAGCCGCACATGTTTACCGCGGTGCCACGTCTGTTGGAGAAGTTCCACGACGCCATCGTCGCCAAAGGCCGCGAAGCAGGAGGTGTGAAATCCGCCATCTTCAACTGGGCCGTGGGGCTCGCCCTCGAATGGGAACCGGACGGCCAGAATGGTGGATTCTACGAGTGGAAGCTGGGCATCGCCCGCAAGCTCGTCTTCGACAAGGTCAAGGAGGCCCTCGGCCTGACCCAGATCATGGCGGTGGCCTGCGGCTCGGCCGCCTTGGCACCCCGACTCGCCCGATTCTTCAATGGCGCCGGGATTCCGGTCTACGAAGGCTACGGCTTGACGGAAACCAGCCCGGTGGTGTCCGTGAACACCTTCAACCAACCCAACATGTTGCGCGTCGGCACCGTCGGCAAACTCATTGGGGATACCGAAGTGCAGATTGCCGAGGACGGCGAAATCCTGGTCAAGGGACACCAGACCATGATCGGCTACTACAAGGACGAGGAGAAGACAGCGGAAGTCCTGAAGGACGGCTGGTTCCACACCGGCGACATCGGTGTTTTCGAAGACGGATTCCTGCGCATCACCGACCGCAAGAAGGAGATGTTCAAGACCTCCGGCGGAAAGTATGTGGCGCCCCAACTGCTGGAAAATGCGATCAAGGCCTCCCGTTTCGTGGAGCAGGTCATGGTCATCGGCGAAGGGCGGAAGCACCCGGCCGCACTGGTCGTCCCGGACATGGTGGTCTTGGAGGAATGGTGCAAGCGCCACAACCGGGATTGTCCCGCTGCGGCGGACGTCCCCAAGGACGCCGAGATCTGCGCCCGCATCCAGCAGGACATCGATGGGCTCATGGAGCCCTTCGCCTCTTGGGAGCGCGTCAAGAAAATCCAGGTGCTGCCGGCCCAATTCAGCATTGACGGTGGGGAACTGACCCCGACCCTCAAGCTGAAGCGCAAGCCCATCCTCGCCAAATACGGCGACCTCATCGAGGCCATCTACGCCTGATGCTCGACACCCTGCAGGCCTGGGACGAAGCCCTGCTCCTGCTGCTCAACGGCCAGCCCTCGTGGTTGGCCCCAGTCGCGTGGTTGCTCACCTCGAAGTGGGCCACCCTTCCGGTGGTCGTCTTGATTTTGATCCAACTGTTTGCCCGCCGCCCATGGAAAAAAGGCCTGTTGGGCCTGGCCATGTTCGCCGCCTGCGTGGGAGGCACCGATGCCATTTCCAGCCGGCTGATGAAACCGGGCTTTGGCCGACTGCGACCGAGCCACCACCCCCAACTGTCTGAGCAAGTCCATTTGCATGAACATGCCGATGGCAGCGTGTACCGGGGAGGCCGCTTCGGGTTCGTGTCCTCGCATGCCGCCAACACCTTTGGGCTCGCCACGCTGGCTGTCCTCCTGTTTGGAGGAGGACCCTGGCGCTGGCTCTTCGGATTTGCCGCCTTGGTGAGTTGGACCAGAATCTATCTCGGCGTGCATTATCCGGGCGACATTCTGTTTGGCGCGTTGTTTGGCGCAGGTTGGGCCAGCGCCCTCTTCACCCTGTTCAGTCGGTTTCAACGGTTGAATTCACCCTCTGCACCCTCCCCATGAACGCCCTTTCCCTCCCCTTTCTGATCGGCATTTTCATCGGCGGCGGGACCGGATCTGTCCTGCGGCACATCCTCGGTGTCTGGCTCAACCAACGCCACCTGATGCCACTGGGCACCTTGGCCGCCAACCTGCTCGCCACCGCCCTGCTCGCCTTCGTCAGTTTCCGGGTGGCGGAGCGGTTCCCCGAGGGACATGTTCTTCCCGCTGCCTTGGCCATCGGGCTCTGCGGTGGGTTCAGCACCTTCAGTACGTTCAGCGCCGACACCCACCGCCTCTTTGCCGGAGGACACTGGATGTGGGGCACGCTCAACATCGCGCTGAGCGTCCTCGGGTGCATTGCCGTTTTTGCGCTCGTGGCGGGGACCCTCCGGCGTTAACTTTCCGGTCGATTCACAACCGACCATGCCCCGTCTCTTTTCCGCCGCTGCGGCCCTGCTGCTCCTGACCCCCACGGTCTGGCTGACTGCCCAGACACCCCAGGCCTACAACAAAAAAGACCAGCCCCCGCGGCTCATCGTGGCCATCACCGTGGACCAGATGCGGGCCGATTACCTGACCCGTTACGAGGGCGGATTCGGTGAAGACGGGTTCCGCCGCATGTTCGATGAGGGCTTCGCCGCCATGGACCATCACTTTGGGTACGCTCCGACATACACCGGACCCGGCCACGCCAGCATCTCCACCGGCACCACGCCAGCCGTCCATGGCATCATCAGCAACAACTGGTATTCCCGTGCCGAGGGGCGCGTGGTCTATTGCGCTGAAGACACCGCGGTGCGTGCCATTGGCATGCCGGGAACGGACCCCGGCCGCAAAGGGCAGATGTCACCGGGGCGCATGAACGCCAGCGGCTGGGCCGACGAGCTGAAGCTTCACTTCTCTTCCCCAGACGGTCCCCAACCCATCGTGATCGGGGCGAGCATGAAGGACCGCGGTGCCATCCTCCCTGCCGGCCACGCTGCGGATGCCGCCTACTGGCTAAATGCCGGGGACTTCATCACGAGCTCACACTACATGGACGCCTTGCCGGACTGGGTGCAGACGTTCAATGCCTCCGACGCCGCAGAGAACCTGCTCGCAGGCGGGTGGAACCTGCGCGACGCGCCAACGACCTACCGCGCCAGCATGGCGGACAACACGCCGTATGAAGGGGCCTTCAAGGGAGGCGAACGGCCCACATTCCCCTACGATTTGGAAGCATTGGCCGAGAAGAACGGCGGTCTGGACATCCTGAAGGCCACGCCCATGGGCAACGCCCTGCTCGTCGACTTCGGCCTGTCCGCCATCGATGCGGAGGGATTGGGCGCGGACGCTGTGCCTGACGTGCTGGCCCTCTCCTTCAGCAGCACCGACTATGTGGGGCACCGGTTCGGGGCCCACGCCATGGAGACGGAGGACACGTACCGCCGCCTCGACGACCAATTGGCCCGGCTCTTCGATGCCCTCGACGAGAAAGTGGGCATGGGCCAATGGATGGCCTTCCTCACAGCCGATCACGGCGCTGTGACCGTACCCGGCCTGGAAAAGTCCCGCGGATTGCCCGTGGGGTATTGGAACCCGGAAGCCATGAAGGCCCGCGTGGACACGGCTTTGCAAGTCCGCTTCGGCCGGAATGACCTGGTGTTGAAATACGACAATGACCAGTTCTTCCTGGATCGCCAACTGCTGCTTCGCGCGGGCTTGGATGCCGACGAGGTGGCCCGCTTCATTGCGGGCATCGCCGAAACCGCGCCGGAAGTCCAACGGGTCCTGACGGCCGCGGACCTCCGCGTGGGCCATTTCAATGAAGGACCTGAAGCCTGTGTTCAGAAGGGATGGCATGCGGCAGCCAGTGGTGACGTCGTGGTCATGCTGAAGCCGGGCTTCCTCGAATACGGCCGCACCGGAACAAGCCATGGCAGCCCCTATGCCTACGACACACACGTGCCCTTCCTGATTCTCGGACCCGGCGTCCCGGAGGATGGGCGCACTTACAGCCGGACCTACATCCGCGACATCGCCCCCACCTTGAGCGCCCTCATCGGATTCCCCCGACCCAGCGGCTGCACCGGTCGCCCCATCGAAGATCTGCTCGAGGAATGACCGAAATCCGACACCGCATCGAGCGCGCTGGCCGCCACGAGCTGACCATCACCTCCACCTTTCCGGCGGGCACCGACCACATCCAACTTCCCATTTGGAGACCTGGCCGATATGAGCGGGGAGACTTCGGGCAATATGTCCGTGGCATGGTCCAGCGCACGGACACCGGCTGGCACCCCCTGACAAAAGTTGGACTGCACCGCTGGCAAACCGTGGAACCATCCGGGAGCGTCGAGGTCCGGTTCCAGTTCACTGCAGCCCAACTCAACGCGGGCAGCACCTGGGCCGACGAGGCGTTGCTCTATGTGAACCCCGTCAACTGCCTGCCCTACCACGACGACCTCGCCGACACTCCGGTCCACATCCACCTTCCGGACATCCCCCTCGATTGGCACATCGCCACGGCCTTGCCCCACATGGCGGACAGCGAGGATGGCGTTCACCTGATGGCCAAGGGGACCCAGGAGTTGATGGACAGCCCCTGGATGGCGGCACCCGCCGATGCCCTCTGGCACGGCCAATACGAAGTGGCGGGTCACCCCTTCCACATCCACGTCTGGGGCCAGCGGCATTACGACGATGACGCCTTCCTCGAGGCCCACCGGAAATTCACCGAAAGCCAAATGGCCACGTTCGGCTGGCTCCCGGTTCCCCAATACCATTTCCTCTACCTCTTCCCCGATTTCCAAGCCCGGCACGGGGTCGAACACGAGGCCTCCACCGTCATTGCCTGGGGCCCGGCCGACCAGCTGACCCACAGCGAAGGCCAGCCATCCGCAGGACTGGAAGAGGTCATCGACATCGCGAGCCACGAGTTGGTGCACACGTGGAATGTCAAGCGACTGCGGCCTGCCGAATGGATGCCCTACGACTTCTCCCAAGCCAGCCCGAGCCGCCTGGGCTACGTGGCCGAAGGAGTGACGACCTACCTCGGGGACCTGTTCCTGCTCGAAGCTGGGGTCATCGAAATGGAGGGCTGGCTGCGCCGATTCGAAAAACTCCTCACCCGACACCTTTGGAACCCCGGTCGGCTGCAGACTTCCGTGGCCGACAGCAGCGTCGACACCTGGCTCGACGGCTACAAGCTGGGGGTGCCCCATCGGCGGGGCAACATCTACGTGGAAGGCGCGGTCCTCGCCTTTCTCTGCGATGTGGCCTTGAACCGCGCCGGCGGCGGCTGGTTGGTGGATGCCCTCGCTGAATTGGCCGGTCCTGACCAATCCCGGGCGCTGACCGAAGAACGCTGGTGGAGCACCCTCGAACGCCGCGCCGCCAAGCGGAGTCCGGAAGGTGCCGTCGAGATCCGACAGCTGCGGGCCGATTTCTGCGAAGGCACAGAGGACACCTGGCCCGAACTGGTGGATGCCATGATGCACCAAGGCATCGAGGCCACCCTCGAGCCCCATGCCGACCCCCTTGCACGGTGTGGCGC
>CALBSW010000172.1 GCA_937967465.1 uncultured Flavobacteriales bacterium | reverse complement strand
TCGTGACGACAACCCTCGACGGCCACATCATCGACCGCCGCCGCATCCTCTCCCTTTGAGCCGGCTCAGGCGTCAAGCGTCCAATTGGCGAATCAGCGCCTCAACCACGTGGTCAAGGGGTTGGTCTTGCGCCAACACAGCCCAGTGCAGCGCGCCACTCTCGCAGTCCACATAGCGCAGGGTGGTCAACGTGGAGTTCTGCTCACAAATTCGGCTGATCAAAACGACGCCCTGCGCGCCAGACAATTTGCCGGCGTCCACGATGCTCGACTCGTCGTGGAGCCCCGTCATGTTGCGGTGGTGTTCGGAGCTGACCACATCCAGCGCCTGACGCTCCAAGACCTGGTATTTGCCCATCAGGCGGATGCCCACGCCCGCCTCCAGGATGGAACTGGCAGAGGCCCCGTTGCACGGTGCATTGTCCAAGGCCACCACAAAAATGTTGGCCCCCACCGCCTCCTTGGTCTGGACCTCCACGACGATGGAACTGCCATCCGCTGCCAACGGCATCATTTCGAAGTCCACCCGACGCGGATATTTCAAGAGCCACGCCAACGGGATCACAAGCACACTGCCCATCGCCGCCCACAGATTGACCCGCGCGTCTTTCACGATCTCTGTGGTCAAGGGCGCATGGCCTTCCTTTTCCAACCGGACCTCCAGTTTGCTGCCCGTCGGTTTGGCATCCCGGTGGCGAAGGGGCGTCTGGCCGGCGTAGCGTCCGTCGAGATACACCCGCGCTTGACTCGGACTGGAAGAAATCGACACGCTGCTCGCACAGGACGGCAACAAAATCAAAAGGGCAAGCCCCCAGACAAGGGCAGACTTACAAGGAAAACAAGTGGTCATGGACCACCGAATCAACAAGCATCATGCCACGGACGGGAGCGCATCCCATTTGCGCTGCCCTGTCGTGCCCACCTTGATGGCACTACCCTTTCCACGTGCCGCCGTAGCGGTAGTGCGGGTTGTCCGGCTTGACCTCGTTCACGCACGGCTTGCACAGAAAGCACCACGTCTTTCCGGGTTTGTATTGGACGCGGAACATCAGGGAATCCTCGCCGTTGCAGTGCGCACACACTTTGGTTTTGCTCATGGTCAAGGCTAACTGGATTGGAAGAAGAAGTCATGCGGTGCGGAAAGGGGCATTGCCAAGAGAAACGTCACGTGCCCCATGGCATCAGTTTCCACAGCCGTCGCCGTAATAGCCGAGAAAGTACAAAAGGTCGGAGACGCCAACGAGGCCGCTGAGGTCGAAGTCAAACGCGGCGCATCCGCCATCGTCGTCGGCTTCTCCTCCGCACCCGAAGTAACCGAGGAAATCCAACAGTTGGGCCGCCCCATAACACAGCGGGGGTTGGAACCCGTTCACGGTTTCAAGCCACCGAATCTCCCCGGTGGAGTAAAATGCCAGCGCCACGTCGGGGTCGCCATCGCCGTCGAAGTCCCCGAAAACCGCGTTTTGGGGGCCGCTGAGCGCATCCAAGTCCACCGTCATTCCAGACGCGCCGTGGTACAGGCGGAAACGGGCCCCGCCGTATTCGCTCACGATGACGGCGGCCACACCACCCCCACCGGGGTCCGCCCCTGTGTCCATCAGGGCGCCAGCGTCCCCGCTCATGCCCAACCCCGTCGCCGGTTGAAACACCCCCGCTTCGTTGGCAAACACCTGCACATCCGTTTCGTTGTACCCCACACCGAGCAAATCCACGTCGCCATCGCCATCCTCATCGGCGCACTGTAGGTCTTGCGCGCTGTTCAAGTCCAGCACCTGCGGGGCGGCGAAGTCCAAGGCCGTGAGCTCGCCCGTACGGAGCCAGACGCGCACATCTCCAGAGTTCTCGAAGGCCGCTGCCACATCGGGCAGACCGTCGCCGTTGAAGTCGTCCACGGCCACCGCCTCGCAGCGGCTCCCGGTGTCGTCCAGCTCGAGGGGAAGGCCGAATTGGCCCGTTCCATCGTTGAGCGCGAGCATCACATCGGAGCCCTGCCACGCTCCGGCCACCAGGTCCAGGTCGCCATCGGCATCGAGGTCCACCATGGCCACGTCGTCGCACCCGTTGATCGATTGGATCAGGGTGTCGGTCAGGGCGAGTCGGCCCGAGCCGTCGTTGCGCAAGCCCACCACACGGTCGCCGTTGTAGTCGCTGACCACCGCATCGAGGTCGGCATCCCCATCGTAGTCCGCCAGCTGCACCTCGTATCCGAAATAGGTCCCGGTCGGGACGTAGTCAACGTCGAATCCGCCACCGGACTTGGCCAGCGCCACGTAGAGGTATTCCGGCCCGCCGTTGTAGAGGTTGGGCCCTTGCACCATCACGGCCACATCATCCAATCCGTCTCCGTTCAAATCACCTGCAGCCATGTTCCGCACATACTGAATGCCCTCGACGAGGGGCTCGAATTCCCAAGACGCTTCGGCAGAGCTGGTGGCGGTAGGATCGGGCAACCACATTCGGACCTGCCCGAGGGTGCGCGAGGTGGACACCATTCGATCCTGGCCTGCGATGGGCAGGATGGCCACATCCATCGCCTGCGGCACACTGAGCTCGACGATCTCCGATTCGAAGCCGCCCTCCGCTGTGCCATAGATGACCCCGCACTCGCCCGACACCTGCGCCGCCACCGCGACATCCGTGAACCCGTCACCATTGAGGTCGCCCCACGCGAACTGCTGCGCTTTGGCCAGCAGCCCCAAGGTGTCGGCCACGGCTCCGACGGGATCCCATTGGAACACGTACGTATCGTCCACCCCGAGGAAGAACGCATCGGGAGCGCCCGCCGTTCCGGGCAAAACCCCAATGGCCGACAGCTTTCCGAAATCGGCCACCAATTCAGCGGACGCAAACGTCCCGGCGCCGTCCCCGAGTCGCACATAGAGCTGTCCAAAATTGTAGGAGGCATAGAGCCAATCCACGGCCCCATCGCCATTCCAATCCGCGAGCGCTGTGGCGGTGGCCCCATTGACATTCTCCACGGACACCTCGGTGGCACCGCCCATCCCGTCGCCCAACATCAGCACGGCCTCGTTGGTCCCGGAGTCGCAATACGCCACATCCAGCACCCCATCTCCGTCGACGTCCGCCACGTCAATCCGGATCGGATTGTCGCCCGCCCGGAGCATCGCAGCGGGCGCCAGCGTGCTGTCCGGCAAGCGCTCCAACCAGGTCAACCCACCTTCCTCGCACGCCAAGAGGTCGAGCCGGCCATCCCCATTCCAATCCACCACCTCGAGATCGTGCCAATCGTCGGCCATCGTCTCCTCCGGAAACAGGGCCATCCATTCGAATCCGCCTGCGGAATCCCCCCGAAACAGGGCCAACCGGTTGTTGCCATTGCCCGCAGCCAGCACGTCCCCCCAACCGTCGCCATCCCAATCCACGGCTTCGATGACCTCGGGGTACAGCAAGCGGTCCACAATGCGCTCGGGGGGCGCAAATTCAGGCAACCCTCCGGTCTGCGACAACCCGATAAACCCCGAAAACATTGCGCAACACAGACACCAGACTCGCATGATTTGAAGATACGAAGTGGCTGCCGCGATTCCCGGCCCGCTTCAGCGGGTGAGGTTGACGAAGGCCGTGGCCTGCAGGTACCAGTAGTGCGCCCAGCCGAGGCTGCCCGCCTCCCCCATCTGCTTCCAGCTGACCACGAGTGGCCCCGCCTCCCAGCGGAGGTTGTCGTTGACCGACTTGCCGAACTGCAGGGTCGTCCACGCTTCGCGGAACCGGTCGAGGCTTTTGGTGGCATTGGCGCCTTCCCACGCCTCGATGAAGACTTCGGTGCTCGCCGACAGCGTGCCGCCTCCCAGGGGCAGCGTGCACCCCAGCTGCTCGCGCAGGCGCGGCCGGGACATCCACCGATCCCCCTCGACATACGGATCCGACTCAATCCACCGCTGGTCCCATCGCATGCGCCACCACCACCGCGCCGAACCGAGGTCCCCTTGGTATTTGGATTGCAGCCACAATCGGTGCTCATCGCGGGTGTAGCGGTCTTCGCCAAAGACGCTCGCATTGGACGGCACCCACTCGTGGGTGTAACTGCCGGTCAACGACCACGCCTCATTGAGCATGCGGGTGACATCCCATTCCGTGTAGGCAAAGACCAGTGCGCGAACGCCTCGGGACTCGCCCGGCTGATTGCCCGGCCCGTAATTCTCCATCACCGCCGCATTGGCAAACGACGGACGCGACTGCTCAAACGGCAGAATGCACGCGAAGGAATAGGTCTCGACGTACCAGTCCTCACCGAGGGACATCCCGACATCCAGCGTCGGCATGGTGCCGAGCAGGTGAATGTGTTGCTGGGCAGAAGACGAGACGCCCCATGCCAAACACAACACCAAGGACCAGACTTTGAAAGCACAACGGTTCATGCACGCAAGTTGACCTCCGCAGATTGCCCCTGTGTTAAGGAGGCCCACCCGGCGCACCCGCACGCACCCACACGCGCTGCCAAGGGATCAAGCGAGCGAGAATTCAGTCAGCAGCGCTTCGAACAATTCCTTGGTGCTCTTCACGTCCGCCTCGGTCTTGGCGCCGCGGCCCAAGGCGTCCTCCTGCCAATGCAGCTGCCATTCGCCCTCATTGTATTCCAGCGCCGTCGCATTCTCCACCCAGTCGCCACTGTTGAGGTACAGGACCTCCCCCGCCTCCGTCCGCACCACCCGGTGGGCGGGCTGGTGGATGTGCCCGCAGACCACCATGTCGTAGCCATTGCGGATGGCGATGTCGGCCGCGGTGTCTTCGAAATGGCTGATGAATTTGACCGCGCCCTTGACGCTCTCCTTCACTTTTTTGGACAGGGAAATGCGCCCCCGCCCCATCGCGATGGACACCCGATTGATCAGGTGATTGAGCCAGATCAAGGCATCGTACCCCTTGCCCCCCAGCATGGCGAGCCATTTGGAGTACTGCATTGTCACATCGAAGACATCCCCGTGGAAGAACCACGCCTTTTTGCCGTCCAACGGCAAGACGACCTTGTTGACGATCCTGAAGTTGTTGGTCTCAAAGCCCACGAACCTGCGGAACACCTCGTCGTGGTTGCCCGTGATGTAGTAGATCGTTTTGCCGCGCGCGATCATCCCGAGCAATTCGCGCACCACCTGCAAATGGGCCGCGGGGAAATAGGACTTCTTGAATTGCCAGACGTCGATGATGTCCCCGTTCAAGACGAGGATGTCCGGGTCAATGGACGTCAAATAGTTCAAGACCTCCTTGGCGCGGCAGCCCCGCATCCCGAGGTGCAGATCCGAAATGACGGCCACTTCCACGGACCGCTTGGCGAAAGAAACAGGGGGAGTAATCGCACAAGATGCGAGACCGCATAT
>CALBSW010000171.1 GCA_937967465.1 uncultured Flavobacteriales bacterium | reverse complement strand
CCTCGTGCACCAGATGAGTCCGGAGCAGCGGCAACGCATCCTCGAAGCGTATTTCGCCCCTTCCGGTGCCAACTACAGCCTCACCCGCACGCACATGAACTCGTGCGACTTCTCGCGCTTCCACTACAGCTCGGCACCGGTGGAAGGCGATCTCGAACTGGAGCACTTCACCGTGGAGCAGGACCGCGAGTTCATCTTCCCGATGATCCGCTCGGCCCAGGAGATCTCCAAGGACGGCTTCGAGGTCATCGCCTCTCCTTGGACTGCCCCGCCGTGGATGAAAGACAACCACGACTGGGTCGGCGGCAAGCTCCTTCCGGAGATGCAACCCACGTGGGCGCAATTCTTCGTCAAGTACGCCCAGGCCTGTGAAGCGGAAAACATCCCGCTGTGGGGCTTCACCGTGGAGAACGAGCCCCACGGCAACGGCAACAACTGGGAAAGCATGCACTACTCGCCCGACGAGATGACCGAGTTCGTCCGGGATCACCTCGGGCCGGCGCTGGAGTCCAACGGCTTGAGCCACCTCAACGTGCTGGGATACGACCAGAACCGGGCCGGTCTGGACGAATGGACCGCGTCGATGTACCGCGATTCAGCCAGCGCGAAGTACTTCGCAGGGACCGCCATCCATTGGTACGAGAGCACCTACGAAGTCTTCCCTGACGACCTCGATCGGGCCCATGCCGCCGCGCCCGACAAATTGCTCCTCGAAACCGAAGGGTGCATCGACGCCGAAGTGCCAGTGTGGCAGGACGACGATTGGTATTGGCAAAAGGAAGCCACCGACTGGGGCTTCACCTGGCGCGAGGAGGAGAAGAAATACCTGCACCCCAAGTACTCCCCGGTGCACCGGTATGCCCGCGACATCATCGGCTGCCTCAACCATTGGGTCAACGGCTGGGTCGATTGGAACATGGTCCTCGACCGTCAAGGCGGCCCGAATTGGTTCAAAAACTGGTGCATCGCCCCGGTCATTGTTGATCCGGAACAGGACGAGGTCTACTTCACCCCGCTCTATGACGTGATGTGCCACTTCAGCAAGTTCATCCGCCCCGGGGCCACCGTTCTGGGCTCCGAGTGTGTGGCGGAAGACCTCATGGCCGTTGCTGTCGAAACTCCCGAGGGCGACCACGTTCTTGTTTGCTTCAACCAAGGAGACACCCCCCGCACCGTGCGCATTGAAGGCCTGTCTGAGGACGTTCGCATCGAACTCGACGCGCAAGCCCTGCAAACGGTGGTCCTCGCCGCCCACGCTCACTGAACACCATCCCAGCCATGGCCACTTCACCTACCGCCACCGCCGTCCCGATGGGGCAGAAAATCGCCTTCGGATTCGGCATGCTGGCCAACCAGATGTTCCCCGCCGCCCTCGGCGTGTTCATCATCGTGTTGGTCCAAGACCTCGGGTTTGCCGCCATGCTGTGGGGCATCATCCAGTTCCTGCCCCGCATTTTCGACGCCATCACCGACCCCATCATGGGGTTCATCTCCGACAACACGCGGTCCAAATACGGCCGTCGCCGGCAATACGTCTTCATCGGCGGCATCCTTATGGGCCTCGCCTACATCGCCATGTGGCAGCTGCACAAAGGCGATGGCATCACCTACAATTTCATCTACTTCCTGAGCTGGTCGCTCGTCTTCTATCTCGGCCTGACCATCTTCAGCGTGCCCTACGTGGCGATGGGCTATGAGATCAGCGAAGACTTCCACGAGCGGACGCAGATCATGGCCGTGGCGCAATTCATCGGACAGTGGGCGTGGGTCATCGCCCCGTGGTTCTGGGTGATCCTCTATGATCCCAGCTGGTTCCCGGAGGGCGCCGGCGCTGGCGTGCGGGAATTGTCGATCTGGGTCGCCATCCCCTGCACCCTGTTTGCCCTCGTCCCCGCCGTGTTCCTGAAAACCGAGTCCACCCTGGACCGGACCGACTTCGCCCCCATCAATGCGTCCGCTGTCCTCAGCAGCGTTGGCAAGATCTTCTCGTCGGCGTTCGAGGCCTTCCGCATCAAGCAGTTCCGCCAGATTGCAGGCGCCACGTTCTTGATCTTCAACTCCTTCAACGTCATCGCGGCCTTCACGTTCCTGATCATCGTGCACCACATGTTCAACAGCGACCCGGCCAGCGCGGGCAGCTGGCCGGCGATGCACGGCTCGGTGGGCGCGTTGATCACCACCTTCCTCGTCATCCCGGTCGTGACGTTCATGTCCAAAAAGCTGGGCAAGAAGCGGGCGTTCATGGTGTCCCAGTGGATCTCGATCGTGGGCTACGTCCTGTTCTGGTTCCTCTTCATCCCCGGCAAACCCTATCTCTTCCTCTTCGCCCTGCACTTCCACTCCTTCGGCATCGGCAGCCTGTTCACGATCATGATGAGCATGACGGCGGACGTCTGTGATTTGGATGAACTCAACACGGGCCAGCGCCGCGAGGGCGTGCTCGGCGCCGTCTACTGGTGGATGGTCAAGCTCGGCTTCGGTGTGGCCGCCTTGCTCAGCGGGGCCATCCTCTCGTTTGTCGGATTTGACGCGGCCAACGTCACCGAATCGGCCGTCACCGGCATGCGGGCGTTCTACTCCCTCCTCCCCATTGCGGGCGTCATCGGCGCCTTGCTCATCATGCGGAACTACGACATCACCGAGGAGCGCGCTGCCCAATTGAAGGAAGAACTCGCCCAGAAGCGCGCAGAACTCGCCAACGCAGGCTGACCATGAAGTTGATGAACATGTCCTACCGCGAGGACAAAATCCTGTCGCTCGCGGGAAATGGCCCGGCCGGTCTGGACCGGACCACGCTTCAAAAGCAGTGCGCATCGCTGCTCGAAAACAAGATGCACGGCCTCTGCTTCAGCCCCTACGAGGGCGACCAGCAACCCGGCGACCCGTTCACCGAGGCCCAAGTCCGGCGCAAGCTCGAATTGCTCCGGCCCCACACCGAATGGCTCCGCATCTTCTCGACCACCGACGGAAACGAGGTGCTGCCCCAGCTCGCCAAGGAATACGGATTCAAGACCCTCGTGGGCGCTTGGATCGGCGAGGACAAGGAGAAGAAC
This sequence comes from uncultured Flavobacteriales bacterium, assembly GCA_937967465.1. GTDB lineage: Bacteria > Bacteroidota > Bacteroidia > Flavobacteriales_D > Sanyastnellaceae > UBA8752. The sequence continues at coordinate 5,405 of CALBSW010000171.1, read as the reverse complement.
GAAGAGGAGATGGCGGGCCTCATCGAGTTGGCCCGAGCCGGCCTCGCGGACATCGCAGCTGTAGGCAATGAAGTGCTCTACCGCGAAGAGATGTCGGAGGCCGACCTCATCGCCTGCATCGAGCGGGTGCGCCACGCCCTGCCGGACATCCCGGTGGGCTACGTGGACGCGTACTACGAATTCGCCGACCGCCCCGCGCTGACCGAGGCATGCGATGTCATCCTGGCCAACTGCTATCCATTCTGGGAGGGCTGCCACATCGACTACTCCCTGCTCTACATGAAGCAGATGTACTTCCAGGCCAAGCAGGCCGCCGGAGGCAAGAAGGTCATCATCACCGAGACAGGCTGGCCGAGTGAAGGCGATCCCCTCGGCGTGGCCCAACCCGGCTACGAAAACGCCCTGCAGTATTTTATAAACGCCCAGAAATGGACGCGCGCAGAAGGCATTGAGATGTTTTACTTCTCCGCCTTCGACGAAGGATGGAAAGTCGGCACCGAAGGCAGCGTGGGCGCCTTCTGGGGACTCTGGGACCACGAGGAGAAGCGCAAGTTCTGAGCGTTCCCCGCGTCTCGGCTTACTCCAGCACGAGCCGGGAGGACCCGCAGACACCGCCTTTGGCGTCTGTCCAGAGCAGGACCACAGCGCCCCTTGGCCAGGCCGTCACATCCAGCGTGACGGCGCTTGACTGCATGCCGTTCATGCGGTGAATCTCCCGCCCCGAAGCATCCTGTACAGTGAGCCGTGTGGCGGATTCCGGCCACGCCACCTGAACTTGGTCCCGGGCCGGGTTCGGGTACACCTCTGGAGAAGCCCCGTCGTCCGCAGTCGGTGAAACCACCCCCACCGAGACGTCGCCGTTGGCAAAGGCGTACTGTCCCCGGCGCAACTTCGACACCTTGAACACCCCGCCTCCGTTGAAGGCCGAGCCCATTTGCAACTCGTAATCGGGGTACTCGACCCACGGATCCGCCGGTGTGGCGCGCCACGCGAGGAACGCCTCCGCCTCCGTTTGGCCGTAGAGGTCAAAATCCAGCTCGTCTTCATCTCCGCCACGGTAGGTGAAGCGGGCATCGAGCAACAGGTCGTCCGGCCAAAGGCCGTCGATGGTCCAGAAATGGGTGCTGCTGATCGCCTCCATGTAGGGCGCGAATTCGGCCGGCGTCTCCCCCGGAGCGCCGTCGGGTGCTGCCCAATGGTGCTCGACCCGCACCAAGGCACTGTCTCCGTCCAGAATCTCGTCACAGCCGATGCGCATGTCCACCCAAGGCAGGTTCTGCAAGGACGACGTCTCGGAAATCCAGTAGTCGAGGTCCATTCGGCCTTGGTTCAAGCGCCCCTCTGCGTTGAGGGCCACCACGGCCGGCTGGAGGTCAGTGACGATCTCTGCCGTCGCGTACTGGCCGCCCACCACGATCTGGGCCACCTCCCGCTGGCCGGCGAGGTCCCAGACCGTCACGTCGAGTGGCTCGTTGTCGTGGTGGTTTTCACATTCCCGCAGCTTCTGCTGCAGGTGCAACGTCGTGACGTAGCCCGGCACTTCACCCGGCGTGGCCGTGATGGCGCTGTCGAGCACCCACGTGGAAAATCCGGGCTGCCGGATGTGCGCGTCGAACCACGGCGTCAGGTCCACGCCCGTCGCTTCTTCCCAAGCTGCTTCGAGGGCCACATCGTCCAGGGCTCCGCCATAGTTGGCGGCCAGCACGGCCTGTCCCCCACTGCGGAAGAGGTCATCCCCGAGGTAGTTCCGCAAGTTGTGGACCACCGAGGCGCCCTTGTTGTAGCTGTGCCGGCCGTAGATGTGGGCGTCCGGGATCGGCGACAGCTGCCAGAATCCCTCGTCGTCGATGTGGGCTTGCTCCAGGACGAACAGCTGGTTGTCCTTGACCATTTCCACGAATTCATCCCGGCCACTCAGCTGCTCTTCGAACAGGTGGCTGGAATACTCTGCAAAGCCCTCCTTGATCCACATGTGGTTGTGCAGCAGCGGAGACACCATGTCCCCCCACCAGTGGTGTCCGAGCTCGTGCCCGTAGAGCCCCTCGTTCTGAAAGTTGCTCTGCAGCAGCATGCTCAAGGGGTAGGCAATGTTGGTCGGATGCTCCATGGCGCCCTGCGTGGTGATCACGTAGCCCACGCGCTCCCAGGCATGCGGTCCCCACCAATCTTCCATCGCATCGATGCAGACGCCGAGGTCGACGAAGCGGTTCTTCATCAGCTGGAGGCTGGCCGGCTTGGCCGTGAGGCGAATGGGAACGTCCCCGTAGACCCCCGTGTGGGTCGTGTCGAAGTCCACGTAATCCGCCACGGCGATGGCACTGAGGTACGTGGGAATGGGCTGTGGCATGTCGAACACGCGGCGGATGGTGTCCCCACCGAGGCTGTCCGTCTGGATCAGGTTGCCCTGCCCGTGGAACCGCTTGCCGCCAGCACTTGTGATGCCGTAGGTGTACGCTGCACGCTCCCGGAACTGATCAAAGCAGGGGTACCAGGCCTTGCCATGGTTCGGCGGAATGGTGGTCAATCCGATGCCCAGGCTGTAGATGTAGTCGCCCGTGAGGGTCATGCCGCCCCAGTAAGGATCCTTGCCAGGTTGGCCTTGGTAATGAAGCCCGACCACCTGTGGCCCACCGGGCTGCCAGAGGCCATCCGGCGGGTCGACGAAGACGCTGTCCCCAACCTGCTCGAAGCCCCAGCTCTGGCCATCCAACGTGAGCGAATCCACAAGGAGTTCGCCGTGGAGGTCAAACCACAGGTTGGACGCCCCCGGCTCGAGGGTCTGAAAGGTGATGTGGGCCGACCCGCTGACCTGCAGGGAGGAAGCCGCCGTGACGTCCAGCTCGAGTCCGTAATGCTGCACATCGAAGGAGTCGCTGCGCGCCAAGGAGCCGGTCATGTCGAAGTTGTCATCGGACGCCGCACCGCGCAGGGCAGCGAGTTCAGCCACCGGCACATGGGCGTGGCGGCATCCGTTGTGGCTCAGGTCGCGGGGAAGGCTGCGACGCAAAACGGGCCCGTCTCCCTGAGGGAAAACGGGCCCGTTCAAGGCCGCAATCAGCAGCAAAACGAAGGGAAGTCGTGGCATGGGCGGTAAGATACCCCGCCGCCACGGCTTGTCCTCAGCGGACGATGAAACGCTCGCGGCCGGTCACGCCATCGGCGGTCCACACCACGATGTAGGCTCCAGCCGTCCAACCGCGGGTCGGAACCACGGCCTCACCAGCGAGGACCTCACCTTCCCACACGATGGCGCCCGTCATGGAGCGCACCTCGAGGGTGGCACCAGCCGCCAAACCAGCGACGCGGAGGTCACCACGGGTGGGGTTCGGCCAGAGGGTCACAGCCTGCACGGAAGCGGTTTCGACACTGTTGATGGTCCCCTGACCTCCGAAGAGGTTGATGGCGTCACAGAAGGTCCAACCGAGGGCCCATGCATGTCCGGAACCAGCGCCGCACTCGAGGTTCAGCGTGTCCGTCGCGGTGGTGCCGCTGGCGTTGAAGTCAAAGGTGTAGTCCACGGCAAAAGCGTTGTCGACCACAATGTTGTTGGAGTCGGCGTAGGCCTGGAGCTGCTCGTCGCCGTCGGCCACTTCCTCTCCGTCATAATCGATGCCGGCATCGCCCACGATGGTGATGTCCATCAGGGTGAGGTCGCCAGCCACCCAGCGGTCGAACGCGTCTTCCGGGGTCTCCTTGTCTTCGATCTCGATGCCCTCGCTCACGTTGGTGATCACGGCGTTGGAGACGTGTCCGCCGGAACCGTTGCGGAAGAGCATGCCTTGGTTGCCGCCGACACCCACGATGGTCCAACCGGCCACGGTCGGCGTGGAGAACGGCATCTCATCGGCAGACACGTTTCCGTCGTCGGAATCGTCGCCATCGAGCTCACCGCCACGGTCACCCACAGCGCCCGGCTGGTCTTGGATCACGAGCCAGTTCTCGTTGGCGTCACCATGGTAACCTTGGTCCCAGTCAAAGCTGTCGTCGCCGCAGAAGGCCACGATGGCATTCTTCACGGACACGGCACCGCCGAAGAACTCGATGCCGTCGTCCAGGTTGGACACGACCTCCACGTTCTCCACGATGGTGCCAGAACCGACACCAGCGAAGGTGATGCCGTTGATTTCATTGGCTGCGCCGAGCTCGGCACCGCCGTGACGGACGGACACGTAGCGGAACACACCACTGTTGTCGGTGTCGTCCTCACCGCCGTAGGCCGCTTGGTCGTTGTCGGCCGGAATGCCCTCCACCTGGGCGACACCGCCAAAGTTGGTGGTGGCATTTCCGAGGACGATGAGGCCGCCCCACTGACCGCGGGTGTCGTACGCCACGGAGCCGTCGAGCGGATCGGCTTCATACGTCATGATGATGGGGCAATCGGCCGTGCCGTCTGCGATGATCTGTCCACCACGGGACACGATGAGGGCTGCAGCGTCGGCGCCGGAGCCTGCTGCACCCTTGACCACCGTACCGGCGTCAATGGTCAAGACTTGGCCATCCTGAACGAACACGTAACCGTCAATGACATACGTATTGTCGCACGTCCAGTTGGTGGTGCCAGTTCCACCCGCAGCCACGGTCACGATCGGACGATCGGCCACCGGCGGGCAATCACATTGGGCTTGGGCCAGGTTGGCCGCAGCAAAGAAGAAAAAGGAAAGAAGGGTAGCGTTGAATCGCATGTGTACAGGTTCTAATTGTCGCGCGAAATAAGAGTGACGCACAACGTCACATGTCAAGCGACATCGACCTCCATGTGAACGTTGTGTTATGCGGTCGCAAACACCAGCTAAACAACCCACCCCACCTTGTGCTGAACCCCCTAACTTTCCTCCATGCACCACAGCGTCATCCCCTTCATGGCCGCCCTTTTGCTGGTGTTCACCCCCACCGTGTCAGCGATTGCACAACCGTGGCTGCAGGGAGTTCCGACCGGCACGCAGCGGAGTCCCTTGCAAGAACGCCACCCTGTCATGCCCTCGCTCGACAGCCTCTTCAGCGTGGCACCCGATGCCGAGCACACCGTCCTCCCCACCCACGGCGGTGTCAACCGGGAAGGGCGCCCGGTCTGGGGCCACCAAGTCCGTCGCGTCCATTCATCCGACACGACCAGGGCCTACACCGGTTGGACCCGCCAGATTCTGGTCGACAGCGACCACCGTTGGCGGTTCCAGCGCTTCTTGAAAGGATGGCTCATCGAACAAGTCGGATACTACGCCGACGGCACCGCTGACCACCACTTCCACACCGACACCTTGGGCAACAACATCGGAAGCCAGCGCATGTGGTTCGCCAATGGCCAGCCTTACCTCGACCAGTTCCACGACACCGAAGGCGTGATGTAAGGCCGCCAACTTCGATGGAACTCCGCAGGCACGTTGGATTGAAACACCCGCTACGACCAC
>CALBSW010000170.1 GCA_937967465.1 uncultured Flavobacteriales bacterium | reverse complement strand
CCCCATTCCCTCAACCGCGTCGCCGTCCTCGGCTCCGGCGTGATGGGCAGCGCGATTGCCTGCCACCTCGCCCAGACCGGCCACGAGGTCCTGCTCCTCGACCTGCCGGCCAAGGAGGGCCCGCGCAACGCCACCGTCGACGGACACCTCAAGGCCTGCATCAAATCCAAGCCGAGCCCGTTGTACCGGAAGGCCTTCGCCGACCGCATCACCACGGGCAACTTCGAGGACGACATGGCCCAGATCGCCGGGTGCGACTGGATCATCGAGGTCATCGTCGAGCGGCTGGACATCAAGCGCATCCTGTTTGAACAGGTCGAACAGCACCGCAAGCCGGGCACGCCGATCACGTCCAACACGTCCGGCATTCCCATTGGCGACCTCGCCGAGGGCCGGAGCGACGACTTCCAGGCCTGCCTCTGCGGCACGCACTTCTTCAACCCGCCGCGCTACCTCGCCCTGCTGGAGATCATCCCGCACGCCGGCAGCGCCCCCGAGCTGGTCGACTTTTTCATGGCCTACGGCCGCGACCGCCTCGGCAAGACGACCGTGCTCTGCAAGGACACCCCGGCGTTCATTGCGAACCGCGTGGGCGTGTTTGCCATCCAGGCGCTGTTCCACACCGTGAAGGACATGGGCTTGAGCATCGAAGCGGTGGACAAGCTCACCGGCCCGGCGATGGGCCGACCGAAGAGCGCCACGTTCCGCACCTGCGATGTGGTGGGCCTCGACACGTTGGTGCATGTGGCCAATGGAGTGAAGGACAATTGCCCCGACGACGAGCGCAAGGCCGTCTTCGAGACGCCCGCCTTCGTGCAGCACCTGGTCGACAACGGCCACCTCGGCAGCAAATCCGGACAGGGCTTCTACAAGAAAACCAAGGTGGACGGCAAGAAGGCCATCCTCGGCCTCGACCTCGAGACGCTCGAGTACCGGCCGAAGCCGAAGGTCAAGTACGCCACCCTCGACGCCGCCAAGCCGGTGGACGACCTGGCCGCCCGGACCCGCATCCTGTATGACGGCAGCGACGAGGCCGGCACCTTCTACCGCCGCGTCTTCAGCGACGTGTTTGCCTACGTCACCCACCGCATCCCGGAGATCGCCGACGAGCCCTACCGCATCGACGACGCCCTGCGCGCCGGATTCGGCTGGGAGATGGGCGCCTTCGAGACCATGGACGCCATCGGCGTGGCCAAGGCGGTCGAGCAGTGCGAGGCCCACGGCCAGCAGGTCGCCCAGTGGGTTCACGACTTCCTCGCGGCCGGCCACGAGACCTTCTACACCGTGTCGGACGGCGTGCGCTCCTGCTACAACCCCGGCACGAAGGGCTACGAGGTCGTGCCCGGCCAGGAGGGCCGCATCAAGCTCGCCTGGCTCGGCGAGGACAAGGTGGTCTGGAAGAACAGCGGCGTGACCCTCCACGACCTCGGCGACGGCATCCTCAATGTCGGCTTCCACACCAAGATGAACACCATCGGCGGGGAGATCCTGCAGGGGTTGAACCACGCGATGGACCTCGCCGAAGACGCGTCGACGCCGTGGCGCGGCATCGTCATCTCCAACGAGGGCGGCAACTTCTCCGCCGGCGCCAATGTGGGCATGGTCTTCATGCTCGCCGTGGAGCAGGAATACGAGGAGCTGGATTACGCCATCCGCATGTTCCAGAACACCGTGATGCGGGCGCGCTACTGCAGCGTGCCGGTCGTGGTGGCGACCCACCAGATGACCCTGGGCGGCGCCTGCGAACTCTCGATGCACGCCGACAAAGTCATCGCGCACGCCGAGACCTACATGGGCCTCGTTGAATTCGGGGTCGGCCTGATACCGGGCGGCGCCGGCACGAAGGAGTTCGCCCTGCGCGCCTCCGATGAATACACCGACGGCGGCATTCGCCTCGAGGTGCTGCGCGAGCGGTTCCTCACCGTGGGCCAGGCCAAGGTGGCCACCAGCGCCTACGAGGCCTTCGACCTCGGGTACCTGCGCGAGGGCGTGGACGAGGTCGAGCTGGACCGCACCCGCCTGACGGCGCGGGCCAAGATCGCCGCGGCCGCCATGGCCGACGCCGGCTACGTGCCCCCGCGCGAGCGGACCGACATCACCGTGCTGGGCCAGGAGGGCCTCGGCATCGTGCACGTCGGCGCCCACAGCATGAAATCGGCCGGATACATCTCCGAGCACGACCAGCACATTTCCGTCAAGCTCGGCACCGTCCTCTGCGGCGGCGACCTGAGCGCCCCCACGAAAGTGAGCGAGCGCTACCTGCTCGACATCGAGCGCCAAGCGTTTGCTGAACTCTGCCGCGAGCGCAAATCGCTGGAGCGCATGCAGAGCCTGATTCAAACCGGCAAGATCCTTCGCAACTGAGCCCTTCAACCCATTTGACATGATGCAAGACGCCTACATCATCGCCGGATCCCGCAGCGCGGTCGGCAAGGCCACCAAGGGCACCCTGCGCGACGTCCGCCCGGACGACCTCGCCGCCCAGGTCATTCGCCACCTCGTGGCTTCGCTGCCGGAATTCGACCCCAACCTCATCCACGACGTCATCGTCGGCAACGCCTCCCCCGAGGCCGAGCAGGGCCTCAACGTCGGCCGCCTCGTCTCGCTGATGGGGCTCGACACCGAGAAGGTGCCCGGGATGACCGTCAACCGCTACTGCTCCAGCGGACTGGAGACCATCGCCATCGCGACGGCCAAGATCCGGACCGGCATGCAGGAGCTGATCATCGCCGGCGGCACCGAAAGCATGTCGTGCATGCCGATGGGCGGCTGGCGGATTGTGCCCAACGCCCGGGTCGCCCAGCAAAACCCCGAGTGGTATTGGGGCATGGGCCTGACCGCCGAGGCGGTGGCCAACGACTTCAACGTGAGCCGCGAGGCCCAGGACGCCTTTGCCGTCCGCTCCCACGAGCGGGCCGCCGCCGCCATCGACAGCGGCCGGCTGCAGGCTGGCGTGGCGCCCATCGAGTTCACCCGCGTCGACCTCGACGGCGACGGGAAGCGCCGCGAGACCCAAATCAAGTTCGACACCGACGAGGGCGTCCGCCGCGGCACCTCCATGGAGGGCCTGGCCAAGCTGCGCCCCGTCTTTGCCCAAGGCGGCAGCGTGACGGCCGGCAACAGCTCGCAGACCTCCGACGGCGCCGCCTTTGTGATGGTCGCCTCCGAGCGGATGGTCAAGGAGCTCGGCGTGGAGCCCATTGCCCGCCTGAAGTCCTACCACGTCGCCGCCCTCGAGCCGCGCATCATGGGCATGGGCCCGGTGCACGCCGTCCCGCCCGCGCTGGAGAAGGCCGGACTCAAGCAAGGCGACATCGACCTCTGGGAGCTCAATGAAGCGTTTGCCAGCCAGAGCGTCGCCGTCTGCAACGAACTCGGACTCGACGAAGACAAAGTCAACGTGAACGGCGGGGCCATCGCCCTCGGCCACCCCCTCGGGTGCACCGGCGCGAAGCTGACCGTCCAGATCCTCAACGAACTCAAGGCCCGCGGTGGAAAGCACGGCGTGGTCACCATGTGCGTCGGCACCGGCCAAGGGGCCGCCGGCGTCATTGAAATGCTCTAAATCAAACTGTCATGACACAGAATCCCGACAGCCAGGCCGGCAAGGCCATCACCGGCGGAGAGTGGCTCATCCGCAAGACTGCAGCGAGCGACATCTTCATCCCCGAGGAGTGGAATGAGGAGCAGCGGATGATGAAGCAGATGACCATGGATTTCATCACGCAGAACATCCACACGCAGCTCGACGCCATCGACGACCAGCAGGAAGGCCTGACCGAGTCGCTCATGGAAAAGGCCGGCGAACTGGGCCTCCTCGGCACGAGCGTCCCGGAGGAGCTCGGCGGCATGGGCCTCGACTTCAAGACGACCATGCTCATCACCGAGGCGCTCGGCGACGGTCACTCCTTCAGCGTGAGCTTCTCCGCCCACACCGGCATCGGCACCCTGCCCATCCTCTACTACGGCAACGAAGCGCAGAAACAGAAGTACATCCCGGGCATGGCCACCGGTGAACTCAAGGGCTGCTACTGCCTGACCGAGCCCGGCAGCGGATCGGACGCCAACAGCGGCAAGACGACCGCCAAGCTGACCGAGGACGGAAAGCATTACGTCATCAACGGCCAGAAGATGTGGATCACCAACGGCGGATTTGCCGACGTGATGATCGTGTTTGCCAAGATCGACGACGACGAGAACCTCACGGCCTTCATCGTGGACGGCGACAGCGAGGGGATCACCAAGAACCCCGAGGAAAAGAAGATGGGCATCAAGGGGTCGTCCACCCGCCAGATCTTCTTCAACGACGTCAAGGTCCCGGTCGAGAACCTGCTCTACGAGCGCGGCAAGGGCTTCAAGATTGCGGTCAACATCCTCAACATCGGCCGTATCAAACTCGGCGGCGCGGTCCTGGGCGGCGCCAAGGGCGCGGTCACCGGTGCGGTGAAGTATGCCAACGAGCGCAACCAGTTCGGCCGGCCCATCTCGAAGTACGGCGCCATCCGCCACAAGCTCGGCCAGAGCGCCATCGAGATCTACGCCTGCGAGGCGGCCACCTACCGCGCCACCCAGAACATCGACGACGCCATCAAGGCGCTCGAAGCGGGCGGCATGGAAAAGGGCGAGGCCACGCTGAAGGGCATCGCCGACTTCGCCCCGGAGTGCGCCATGATGAAGGTCCTCGGATCCGAGGTGCTCGACCTGGTCATCGACGAGGCGGTCCAGATCCACGGCGGCATGGGCTACTCGGCCGAGACCCGCGTGGAGCGCGGCTACCGCGACGCCCGCATCAACCGGATTTTCGAAGGCACCAACGAGATCAACCGCATGTTGACGGTCGACATGATCCTGAAGAAGGCCATGAAGGGCCAGCTCGACCTCATGACGCCCGCCATGGCGGTGGCCGAGGAGATCATGGGCATCCCCGACTTCGGCATGCCCCCGGTCGACCCGTTCGAGGCGCACCTGGAGTACGTCGAGAAGTTCAAGAAGGCCGTGCTCCTCGTGGCCGGTGCCGCCGTGCAGAAGCTGATGCAGTCCCTCGCCAAGGAGCAGGAGGTGCTGATGCGCATCGCCGACATGATGATCTGGACGTACACCGCCGAGTCGCTCGTGCTGCGCGTGCAGAAGCTCGCCGGCCAGCGCGGCGAGGACGCCGTCGCCCACGAGATGGCCATGATGAAGGTGTACTGCTACGAGGTCGCCGAGCGCATGCACTCCGCCGGCAAGGAGGCCCTGCTCGCCTTCGCCGAGGGCGACGAATTGAAGGGCATGCTGATGGGCCTGAAGCGCTTCACCAAGACGGAGCCCTTCAACACCACCGCCGCCCGCCAGGCCATCGCCCAAAAGCTCATCGCCGAGAACGAGTACTGCTGGTGATCAGCGGGCGCTCGGCTCTTTACGGAATGCGAAAAACCCGGCTCAGGCCGGGTTTTTTCTATGCATCAGTATTCTTGGAGGTACTGGTAG
>CALBSW010000169.1 GCA_937967465.1 uncultured Flavobacteriales bacterium | reverse complement strand
CAATGTCTCCGTCAGTGGTCAGCTGGGCGAGGAGCACACTCTCATCTGCGTCGGGAGCTCCATTGGAATCTCCGTTGTAGATGAACCACAGACTGCCGATGATATCGTCGATGATCAGGTCCTGGCCGGCCTCAAAGGCGGCGGACCAGTCCTGGGCGGGCGACGCAGCTGTACTCGGTGCGTTCTCTCCGATCGCCGTGTTGGCCATCTGGGACAAGCCGATGGTCACGAAGCTGTCGAACTCCAAGTCCGGGAAAGTGGGGAGTAACAGGGGATTGATGGGCTGGGCCGTGGCACCACCGAGGGCATTCTGGTAGAAGCTCGTGGTCGTGGTCAGCGAGAGGGGCTCGGATTGATTCCCGTAGACCGCCGTGACGAAGTCAGCGGGATCGGTTGTTCGGAAGTACACCCGCCACGTCGTCATGCCCGCCAGGTCGCCGGAGTCATGGGTGGCGAAGGGGATGATTTCGAGGCAGACGGCGTCTGGCGTGCCCGCGTTGGGGTCGTAGTTGCAGGCGTCCGGGTCGATGCAGGATTAGCCGAAACCGGTCAGGACGGAAAGGGCAGAGACCATCAGGATGGTCAAGCTGTGAGTCAAATGGTTCATTCTCAGCGATTGGTTCTTCAATTTAACCCAAACCGCACGCCGAATCAGGCCGATTACAAATCCTATAATATCTGCCTGAATAAATTATTCTTCTCTCACGAACCGGATATCATGCCCATGAACTCCGATTCCGACAAGATTCGGACTCCGGCCCGCTCGGCCTTTTCGCGCTTGGCAGGCCCCATTTTGTCCCCGGCGATGAGGTAATCCGTGCTGCCCGACACACTGCCGGACAGCTTGCCGCCATTCTGCTCGACGAGCCGCTTGACTTCGTCCCTCGGCATGCTGAACACCCCACTGACCACGCACTTTTTGCCTTGCAAAGCCGTGCCCTGCGGAGCCGCTGTAGCACTTGCCTCGAACTGAAGTCCAGCAGTCAACAAGCGCCTGAGGTGCGCCATTTGTGCTTCATCCGCAAAAAAGCCCAGCACCGCATCCGCAATGACTGGTCCGACAACATCCAGCTCCAACAGGGCCTCCCGGTCCGCCCGCTGCAGGGCTTCCAGTGAACCGAAATGGCTCGCCAACCGCTTCGCCACGGTTGCTCCCACATGGCGAATGCCGAGTGCAAACAAAACCCGCTCAAACGGAATGTCTTTGGAAGCTGCAATGCCAGCCAAAAGGTTGCCCGCTTTGGTCTCCCCCATTCGATCCAAGGTGAGCAGGGGTTCCAAGGTCAAATCATAGAGGTCAGCTGGATTGCGCACCATGCCCGCGGCATACAGTTGCTCCACACTCTTGTCGCCCAGCCCGTCGATGTTGAGTGCCTTGCGGCTGGCGAAGTGCTCCACACGCCCTTTGATCTGTTCGGGACATCCCGTGGCATTGGGACAATAGTGTCGCGCCTCCTCCTCCGCACGTTCGAGGCGAGATTCGCAATCAGGACAGGTGGTGGCATAGACATGGGGCTGACTGCCTGCAGGCCGCTCATCCAAGACCACGCCCACCACCTTGGGAATGATTTCTCCGCCCTTCTCCACGCGCACGAGGTCGCCTTCCCGAATGTCGAGCTGTGCGATCTGGTCGGCATTGTGCAAAGACGCATTTTCGACCGTGGTGCCGGCGATGAACACGGGGTCGAGCCGGGCCACAGGTGTGATGGCGCCTGTCCTGCCCACCTGGTAGTCGATGCGATTCAGTCGGGTCAATCCCTGCTCCGTTTCGAATTTGTAGGCCAAGGCCCAGCGCGGGGCTTTGGCTGTGGACCCCAAGCTTCGGCGGTGAACCGTTTCATCCACTTTGATGACCACCCCATCAATGTCAAAAGGCAGCCCATGGCGGGCTTCCTCCCAATGGCGCAGATAGTCCATCACCCCCGCCACATCGTCCACCACCGCAAACGCCCGGCCAAGCGTCCATGGGGTCTTGAACCCCCATGTTCCGGCAGCCTCTACTCCTGCAGAATGGGCGGGCAACGCCGCCGCATCGAGGTCCACACCGTACAGGAAGCAGTCCAAGCCCCGGCGCGCCACCTCGGCGCTGTCCTGCAGTTTCAAGCTGCCCGCCGCCGTGTTCCGTGGATTCACGAACGGCTTGCGGCCTTGCGCGACCACCCGCTCATTCAAGGCGTTGAACGCCGCCCGAGGCAAGATGATTTCCCCCCGGATTTCCACGTTTTCGGGTGCTTGAGGATTCAATGTCAGCGGCAGGGTGCGGATGGTCCGCACATTGGGGGTGATGTCCTCTCCGGTCTCCCCGTCCCCCCGCGTCAAAGCGCGCACCAACGCCCGGTTTTCGTACTGCAAGGCGATGGCCACGCCATCGTATTTGAGCTCACAGGTGAAGCGACACGCCCCCGCCGTTTCACGCTGGACCCGGTCCGCCCATTCCTCCACCTCCTGGGCGTTGTAGCTGTTGGCCAAGGACAGCATCGGCCGGCTGTGGGCCACCTTGTTGAACTGGTCGGTCAACCCGCTGCCCACACGTCGGGTCGGGCTGTTGGGATCGTCCAACTCAGGATGGGCTGCCTCGAGCAATTCCAACTCGCTGAGGAGGGCGTCGAACTCCCGATCCGAAATCGTTGGCTCAGCCAAGACGTAGTAGCGGTGGTTGTGCTCGTGGAGGGTCCGACGGAGTTCTTCAATGCGTGCTTCGGCCTGCATGATGCGGATTGGAAGTGGTTCAGTTTCGCCGCAGGCTGACCGCCCTTTCGGCACCTTGAAGGTCGATGAGGACGTCCACCTGAGCCCCCTCGAGTTGCCAACATTTGGCCACGTCTTGCGTGAATTTGTAGTGTGTCTCAGCCACCATGCACCCTGGAGCGGTGAGCTTCTGGGTGGCCGCTTTGGCCAGCGCCGCGTAGAAGCACAAAGGGTCTTCGTCCGGGACATACAGGGCCATTCCCGGCTCGTGGTCGTGCACGTGGGATTCCAAGAGCTCGGAATGCGGGATGTACGGCGGATTGGACACGATGCCATCGAATGCGCCGGCAGGCCAGGCGCTCAGGTCCAATGCATCCGCCAGCACCCAATTCACCTGCTGCAAACCAAGGCGGCTCGCATTCTGCGCGGCCTGCTCCAGCGCGGCGGTGGAGAGGTCGATGGCCACCACTTCCCAACCGGGACGTTCTGCCTGGATGGCCAAGGCCATGCAGCCGCTGCCGGTGCCCACATCGAGCACCCGACGACGCGAAGGGTCCCCGGGCAATCCGTCCATGGCGCGGAGAAACCACCCCACCACTTCTTCCGTTTCCGGACGGGGAATCAGCACCTCGCCACTGCAGCCCATGCGCAACCCCCTGAATTCGGTCCAGCCGACAACCCGTTGAACCGGCTCGCCAGACAGCACCCGCTTCAACCCCTGTTGCAGGCGGGTCAACTCCCCTTCGTCATAACGTCGCTCCAAGGCTTCCAAAACCAGCCGCGATCGGTCATCCAAGTCAGCCATCAGCCGATCCGCGATGGCCTCGCGTTCGCGCGCCTCAGCCAACATGGGCGAAGCACCCTCTCCGGACGCCAGCGCCTGATGGAGCCACTGCCTCACAGAGCGGTCCCGGTTGTCCGCTGGCAACGAGAGGGGCTCCGCCATCCGCTCAGCTGATGTTGCGGGCGATCAACTCTGCAGTCGCTGGATTCGTCGCCAACGGAATGTCGTAGACATCGCACATCCGAAGCAGCATGTTGATGTCGGGCTCGTGCGGGTGCTTGCCCATCGGATCCCGAAAGAAGATGACGCCGGCCACCTTGCCCTCCGCAATGCGGGCCGCAATCTGCGCGTCCCCGCCTTTCGGTCCGGAAGCCACCGTCTCCACGTCCATGCCCTTTTCGGCCAGACGGGACCCCGTGGTTTTCGTGGCCAGGATGGGCACCTTGTTGAAGAACTTCTGCCACCGCTGCGCAAACGCCACGAGTTCGTCCTTCTTGCCGTCGTGGGCCACCAGCGCGATGTACTTCATGTTCACTTCACGAACACCTCGAAGCTCCAGGGCTCCCAGACCGTGCGCTCCAGGGACTTTCTGCTGAAGGTGGTGCGGAATCCCTCGAGCCCTTCCGGGGTGAACTCCACCGGGGTGTCGCTCAGGTTGATGACCACGCGCACGGCTTGCTCGGCGTCCTTGCGCTCGAAGTACAGCACATCGCCTTCCTCCACGAGCTGAACCGCCCGCGCACCGAACTCTCCATTGTACAGTGGAGTATGACGGTGGTGGAGGTCGTTCAGGATGCGGTAGAAGGACATGGCCCGGTAGTCTCCCCACGGCACGGTGTCCTTTTCGAAGAAGCGCAGGCGCTTGTCCATTTCACTCTCCTGTCCCCCGTAGATCAAGGGCATGCCCATCACGGTGCCGCACAACACGGCCATGGCCCGGCCAGCATCGCCATAGCGCTCGCGGACGGTGCCGTTCCACGAGTTCTCGTCGTGGTTGGTGATGAAGGTCATCCGGTAGGCGCTGCTGGGGAAACGCTCGGCCTCCCGATCGAGATAGGCCCGCACGGAATCGGCGTTCATGTGGCCTTGGGCAACCTCGTTGGTGATGTGGTGGAATTCCCACGCATAGCTCGCATCGAATGCGCGATCATGGTGCTCCGGCACCTCGGCTTCGGCGAGCATGAAGACATCGGGCTTCACCTCCTCCAGCGCACGTCTGGCCTGGTCCCAGAATGGCGTGGGCACCTTGCCGGCCACATCGCAACGGAAACCGTCCACATCGTGGTCCTGCACCCAGAAGACCATGGCCTCCTCCATCGCATTGTACAAGCCGTTCTCGACACCATTCTCCCAGTCCAGCTGGGCCACATCGACCCAATCCGTTCCCAGAGGCGGCTGCAATTCGCCGGCTTCATCCATCAGGAAGTAGGCGCGAGACACGCTGTCTTTCGTCCAGACGGCATCGAACGCGGTGTGGTTCGCCACCCAGTCGAGGATGACTTTCATGCCGTAATCGTGGGCGGTGGCCACAAAGGCGTCGAAGTCCTCCCATGTGCCGTAGTCCGGGTTCAGGGCTTGGTAATCCTGCACGCTGTAAGGACTGCCCAAGGAGGAGCTGCCGGGCTGCACGAGGTAGTTGTCCGCATTCTCACCGCCTTTCCGGTTGACTTCGCCAATGGGGTGCACGGGCATGAGCCACACAATGTCCACGCCGAGTTGGTGGATGCGGGCCAAGTCCGCCGTGGCGCTGCGCAAATCCCCTTTCGGCGAATGCTGGCGCACATTCATCTCGTAGATGGTGGCATTTCGGGACCACTCAGGATGCACCAATCGATCGGCGGTGTCCGTGGGATTGACAGTTTGGGCATCCGAAGTGGCTCGGTCTGCCGGGGCATCCCCGCAGGACGCCGCAACGGCAGCGAGGGCGAGAACGAAGAAAAAACGCTTCATGGGACTGAATTTCAGAATAAGGTGTTTTGGAAATCGCCCCCCGCATCATCAGCGGGCGACGTGCTGGCTTTCGATGCCGCATCCTTGGACTTGGGCGGTGCTTCGGCTGGAGCGGGCGCCTGACCTTCAGCCGACTTGCCCTCCTCCTCCGGGGTCGCTTCAGCTGCGGCCGCCTCCGCCTCCGCCGCTTTGGCCGCAGCTTCGAGGTTCGGATCTGGCGTGTCCTCCATGGTCACTTTGGCACGGGCATCGGTCGACAAGCGCTTGCCCCGGGCCTTGACCCCTTTGACGGCGATGAACTCATTGAGGCTGAACCGTTGCTCGCCCAGGTCCTTGCCCTTGCATTTGATGACGGGGGCACCGTGGTCCGTGAAGAGCAGCATTTTGGACCCTTCCTCCTCGGAAATGAAGCCCACCGTCTTGGTAGAGGACTCCGCCACAAACCGCTTGACGTACACCGCTTTCTTCTCACCGTCGAGGTGCACCACTGTCAGGGCGCGGTCCCGGTGCCACTTGTCGAGGAACACCATGTCGTCCGGAAAGTGAACGGACAACTCCGGCTTCACGAGCTCATAGGCGCCGCTGGCCACAACCACCAACATCCGGTCGTCCGGCCCAAACGCACCGAGCAGACGGCCGCGGCCATCGCTGTTGAGGCGGCGTACACTCTCGTCGAACCACACCTTTCGCGCTCCCAAGGTGCTGGTGCCCGCACTCTTCAGGTCCACCTTGCCGGTGACGGCATACTTGGTGACGGTATTGCCGGCAGCCCCGCGGCCTTTGATGGAAATCTCAGAGAAGTCGACGTCGATCTTGAGCGACTTGAGACGCGGCATCCGGCTGAGGTGCACCGTGACCTGTTCCGCCTCGCCGTTGGGATTGGCACTGAACCACAGCACTTGGCTACCAGGGGTCCCTTTGGTCAACGGGTAGACCTTGTCCCGGGTCATCGACGTGACGTTGAACCGCTTGACGAAGGTGCGTCCCCCACCCGACTTTTTGCCGTCGCGGTAGATCATGTTGTAGGTGGTGCGCTCGTCGCCCCGCTTCCACACGCCCACGTGCAGAATGTCCTTGCCGAAGAAGGCCTTGGACGTCACTTTGGACACCTGCATGGTGCCGTCCTTTCGGAAGACGATGATGTCCGCGATGTCGGAGCAGTCGCAGATGTATTCGCCCTCGCCCCGGGGCATGCCGATGCCGACAAAGCCCTCCTTGAAATCGGCGTGCAGCTTGTGGTTGGCCACGGCCACCTTGGCGCTGTCGATGGTGCCGAAGGTCTTGAGGACCGTCTTGCGCTCCCGGCCCTTGCCGAATTTCTTCTTCAGCTGGCGGTACCACTCCACCGTGTAGTCGGTGAGGTGGGCCAGGTGGTTCTTGACCTCGTCGATCTCCACCTCGAGGTTGGCAATGCGCTGGTCGGCCTTCTCGGAGTCGAACTTGGAAATGCGCTTGATGCGGATCTCGGTGAGGCGGGTCACGTCCTCGTCGGTCACCGGTCGGATCAGGTGTTGGATGTGGGGCTCCAACCCTTCGTGGATCGCCTTCAGGATGGCCTCCCACGTCTCGCACTCCTCGATGTCGCGGTAAATGCGGTTCTCGATGAAGATCTTCTCGAGGGAGGCGAAGTGCCAGGATTCCTGAAGCTCGCCGAGTCGGATTTCGAGCTCGCGACCGAGCAGCATCCGGGTGCGGTCCGCGCTGCGCTTGAGGATCTCCTTGACCCCGAGGAACACCGGCTTGTCGTCCTCGATCACGCAGGCATTCGGAGCGATGCGCACCTCGCAGTCGGTGAAGGCGTACAACGCATCGATGGTCCGGTCCGGGCTCACGCCGCTGGTCAGGTGAATGACCACCTCCACCTTCTCGGCAGTGTTGTCTTCCACCCGCTTGACCTTGATTTTGCCCTTGTCGTTGGCCTTGAGGATGCTCTCAATGAGCGAGGTCGTGGTGACGCCATACGGGACTTCCTCCACGATGAGGGTTTTGTTGTCCTCCTTGCGGAGCTTGGCCCGCACGCGAACCCGCCCGCCGCGCAGGCCGTCATTGTATTGCTCGCAGTCGGCCTCACCCCCGGTGGGGAAGTCAGGCAGGAGCTTGAAACTGCGGCCCTTCAGGTAGGCCACCGACCCGTCGATGAGCTCGTTGAAGTTGTGCGGCAGCATCTTGCACGCCAGTCCGACGGCGATGCCTTCCGCGCCCTGCTGCAGAAGCAGCGGGAATTTGACCGGCAAGGTCTCCGGCTCCTGGTTCCGGCCGTCATAGCTGGACAGCCAGTTGGTGGTCTTGGCGTTGAACAGCGCCTCCTTGGCGAAGGGGCTCAGGCGGGTCTCGATGTAACGCGGGGCAGCCGCGCGGTCACCGGTGAGGATGTTGCCCCAGTTTCCCTGGCAGTCGAGGGCCAGTTCCCGTTGGCCGATTTGCACCATGGCATCGCCAATGCTCGCATCCCCGTGGGGGTGGTACTTCATCGTGTTGCCGATGGCATTGGCCACCTTGTGGAAACGGCCATCGTCCATCTCCTTGAGCGAATGCAGAATCCGGCGCTGCACCGGCTTCAGGCCATCGTGCAGGTGCGGGACGGCCCGCTCCAGGATGACGTACGAAGCGTAATCGAGGAAGTACTCGTTGTACATCCCCTTGATGCGGATGACCTGTTCCATGTCCGCACCAGAGCCGTCGTCCCCCTCTCCGTCCTGCGGGGACTGGGCATCGGGGTCCTGTGGCAGATCCTGCTCCTCGTGGCCCTCCTGTTCTGTGTTCTCCTCAATCATGCGGCTTCGGTGCTTTCCGTTTCGGCCTGCTCCGCGTCAGGATCCTTCTCGACCCGGAGATTGTCAATGATGAATCGCTGGCGGTCCGGCGTGTTCTTCCCCATGAAGAAGGCCAGCATGTCGTCCAACTGGTGCTCTCCTCCGAGGTCCACCGGATCCAAACGGATGTCCTCTCCGATGAAGTGGGAGAATTCGTCTGGGCTGATTTCACCCAATCCCTTGAATCGGGTGATTTCCGGTTTCGGTCCCAACGCGGCAATGGCGTCGACCCGCTCCTCCTCGGAGTAGCAGTAGCGTGTCTCCTTTTTGTTGCGGACCCGGAAGAGCGGCGTCTGCAGCACATACAGGTGTCCTTTCCGCACCAGGTCCGGGAAGAACTGGAGGAAGAACGTCATCAGCAGGATGCGGATGTGCATGCCGTCGACGTCCGCATCCGTGGCGATCACCACGTTGTTGTAGCGCAAGCCGTCCAACCCGTCCTCGATGTCGAGGGCCGCCTGAAGGAGGTTGAACTCCTCGTTCTCGTAGACCACCTTCTTGGTGAGCCCGTAGCAGTTGAGGGGCTTGCCCTTCAGGGAGAAGACCGCCTGCGTGTTGACGTCGCGGGCCTTGGTGATGCTGCCGGAAGCGCTGTCGCCCTCCGTGATGAACAGCGTCGATTCTTCCGCGCGGTCGTGCTTCTTGGTGAGGTGCACCCGGCAGTCGCGCAGTTTCTTGTTGTGCAGGCTGGCCTTCTTGGCCCGCTCCCGGGCCAGCTTCTTGATGCCGGCCAGGTCCTTCCGCTCCTTCTCGCTCTGCAGGATGCGCTTGAGCAGGGCCTCCGCCGTTTCAGGATTGCGGTGGAGGTGGTTGGCGAGCTCGACTTTCAAGAAGTCGTAGACAAACGAACGCATGCTCGTGCCGCCGGGACGGATCTCCGAGCTGCCGAGCTTGGTCTTGGTCTGGGACTCGAAGACCGGCTCCTGCACGCGGACCGCAATGGCGGCCATGAGGCCCATGCGGATGTCGCCTGCATCGTAGTCTTTCTGGAAGAAGTCCCGGACCACCTTGACGTAGGCTTCCCGGAGGGCCTTTTGGTGGGTTCCACCCTGGGTGGTGTACTGGCCATTGACGAAGCTGTAGTGGTCTTCACCGTAGGCCTGGGTGTGGGTCAAGGCCACCTCGATGTCGTCGCCGCGGAGGTGGACAATCGGATAGCCCGGCTCTGCGCTCAGGTTCTGCTTGATCAGGTCCTTGAGGCCATCCTCGCTGTGGATTTTCTCCCCATTGAAGACCAGGGTCAGCCCGCTGTTGAGGTAAGCGTAATTCCAAAGCAGGCGCTCCACGTGCTCCCTGCGGTACTGGTAGCCTTTGAAGACACTGGGGTCCGGCTTGAACCACGTGCGGGTTCCATTGCGGAGCGAGGTCTTGGCAATGGCTTCATCGTCCTTCAGGACGCCGAGCTCAAAGCGGGCGGCTTTCACTTCGCCTTCACGGAAGCTCTCGATTCTGAACTCGGTCGACAGGGCATTCACAGCTTTGGTACCCACCCCGTTCAAGCCGACGGTCTTGGAGAAGGCCCCTTCGCTGTATTTGGCGCCAGTATTGATCTTGGAGACGCAGTCGACCACGGCACCGTGGGGAATGCCCCGGCCATAGTCCCGGACTTGTACGGCCCCATCCCGGATGCTGATCTCAATGGTCTTGCCGTTGCCCATGAGGTGCTCGTCGATGCTGTTGTCGATGACCTCCTTGAGCAGCACGTAGATGCCGTCATCGGCACTCGCGCCGTCGCCGAGCTTGCCGATGTACATGCCGGGCCGGAGTCGGATGTGCTCCTTCCAATCCAGCGACCGGATGTCGCTCTCCGTGTAATTCTGTCCTGTTTGCTTCGCCACGTGCCGGTTCCGTTTGAGACCACGAAAAGTAGGGAGAAGCCGCTGTCATCAGGGGTTTCGGAAGAATCCGTTTTCCACACGCAGCCGCATTCTTTCCCGATGACGATGACAAATCTCATCGGACTTGACCGGCCCCACCCCTGCCCATCGAGCAATATCCTGCTTAGATTGTTGTATGCACATGGCCCGTTCGCATTTCTCCCTGTCCCTTCTGCTGGTTTTTCTGTCTCCTCTGGGCGCCCAATCGCAATGGCACCGTGCCCTGCCTGATGTCCAACGTGCAGGTTGGCGCACAGGAGCGGCGGACACCCCCCAAGACCGGGAAGCCATTCCAGCGGCCCGCGCTGTGGCTTACGACCATGCCGCATTGGTCGACATCCTGGCCAGCGCCCCCGCCGAATGGAACGAAACCACCCGCACCGGCGCGCGCCTCGAGAACAGCCCTGTCCGCATCGCCCTGCCGATGCCCGCTGAGCGGAGTGGACTTCGCTGGCAAGAACACACCTTCCGCATCGTCCGGTCCGACGTGCTCCATCCTGAGCTGGCTGCCCGTTACCCCGGCATCTCGAGCTACCTCGTCCAATCCGAGCGGAACGCCCTCATTTTTGGCCGCATCGACCTGGGGGATCACGGATTCCACGGCATCCTTCACACCCCAGACGGCTCCGTCTACATCGACCCCTGGCAGCGCGGGCAAACCGACCAGTTGATGGTCTACACCCGCGCCGAATTCATGGCTTCAACCTCGAAGCGCAGGGAAGGCTGCGACGTCCGCATGATGGGCATCGGCAAAATGGACGATGTGGATGGGCTCCACGATGTGGACGATGGCCGGATCACCCAGCGGGTCGGACCGCCTTACGGGCCCACCCGACGCAATTACGCTTTGGCCTTGGCGTGCACCGGGGAGTACGGACAATTCCATGGCGGTACGGTGTCCTCGGTGCTGTCCGCCATGAACACCACCATCAACCGGATCAACAGCATCGTGGAACCGGAATTGGCCATTCGCCTCAACCTCATCCCCAACAACGACCAGCTGATCTTCCTCAACGGTGCGACCGACCCCTACACGAACTCGAGCACCTCGGCCATGCTCAGCCAGAACCAGTCCACCATCGATGGCACCATCGGTTCCAACCAATATGACATCGGGCACGTCTTCTCCACCGGTGGCGGTGGTGTCGCCTACCTCGGTTCTGTCTGCACCTCCTTCAAAGCCGGCGGAGTCAGCGGACTTCCAGCCCCCATTGGCGACCCATTTGATGAGGACTACGTGGGCCACGAAATGGGCCACCAGTTCGGGTGCAACCACACCTTCAACAATTCCTGCAGTGGCAACCGGTCCACCAACGCGGCCTACGAGCCCGGCAGCGGATCCACCATCATGAGCTACAGCGGCATTTGCTCGCCCAACCTGCAAAACCTGTCCGACGACGTGTACCATGTGCACAGCCTCATCGAGGCATCAGATTACTTGCACAGTGGATTCGGCAATTCGTGCGCCACGCAAGTCAGCAGCGGAAACAGCGCGCCCACCGTTTCCGTAGGCGCCTCGGCATTCTCCATTCCCAAGTCCACGCCGTTCGAACTGACCGCAACGGCCAGCGACCCCAATCCAGGCAACACCCTGACTTACAGCTGGGAGCAGTACAACCTGGGACCTGCGACCTCATCGGGAGACAACGACTTGAACAATCCCTCCGGAAACGCCCCCTGCATCCGCTCCTTCCCTCCTTCATCCAGCCCCACGCGGGTGGTTCCAAAGCTGTCCAGCCTCCTCAACAACCAGACCTCCTTTGGGGAGTTCCTCCCGGACTACAGCCGCACCCTGACATTCAAGTGCACCGTGCGCGACAACAACCCCGGCTGCGGCGGCGTCGCGGTGGCCACCAAGAACTTCTTCGTGGACGGCAACACTGGCCCCTTCGTGGTGACCTACCCCAATTCCAACATCACCCGGCCAGGCAACTCCGACCTGACCATCACGTGGGATGTCGCGGGAACCGATGGCGGAAATGTGGATTGCGCCTCTGTGGACATCTACTGCAGCGTGGATGGCGGCAACAGCTGGCCCTACCTGTTGGCCGAAGCGGCCCCCAATGATGGTGAACACGTGGTGTTGCGTCGTGCCGTGGCGTCTACTCAAGCCCGCATCAAGGTCAAGGGCCATGGCAACATCTTCTTTGACATCTCCAACAGCAACTTCATCCTCGATGCGGTTCAAGGATGCACCGACCCCGTCGCGTGCAACTTCCTCGAGATCGCCAGCATCGACGATGGATCCTGTATCCCTCCTGCGACGCTCTACGCCGATGCGGATGGAGATGGCTTTGGCAATGCCACGGTGACCACCACGGGATGTGAAGGCAGCCTCATTGGTTTCGTCACAAACGCAACCGATTGCGACGATTCTCGTAGTGACGTCTATCCCGGCGCTCCGGGGACGCAGGATGGCGTCGACAATGACTGCAGTGGTGGCCCCCTCTCACCAGAGGAAGTCGCTGACTGCCCAGAAGACCTCGATGACGATGGTCTTGTGAACGTCAATGACATCCTCCTGATCCTCGGTGAGTTTGGTTGCGCGGTGGATTGTACGTTCGATTTGAACGGCATCAACGGCGTGGACGTGGGCGACTTCCTGCTCCTCCTCGGAGCCTATGGATTGCCCTGTTCGAACTGACACCCCTTCGGGGGAATGGACTTTGCCCCATGCACCGCACCGCACAGCGCATTCAGACGTCTGGCTCCACCATCCTCACGGTGGCGGCTTGGATGTGCCTGTCCACCAGTGTGATGTCACAAGGTCCGCAGCATTGGTCCGAAGCCATGCGCGACCCGTCCATTCCAGTCGACAGTGTCGAGGCCCTGTTCGAGGCAGCGTGGTCGCCGGACCAGGCGGAGCGCGGCAAGGGAATGAAACCGTTTCAGCGGTGGCTCGCCTTTGCCAAACCCCGGTGCGCAGCAGATGGCACCCGGCCTGTCAATGGCTTGGTGCTCCGCGCAATTGAAGCTGCAGAAGAAGACCGGGCGGCAGAATCCGCCCAACGCAGCACCACGGATCCTGTCTGGGAATACGCCGGACCGACGGGCCCCACCGGACTGGGTGGCAGTGGCCGGTTGAACCGATTGGTGGACCGACCCGGTGTCCCCTCCGAATGGTGGGCTTGCGCCCCGGCCGGCGGACTGTGGCGGACCTCCGATGAGGGCCAGACCTGGGCACCCATGGGCAACGGCCAATTGGAGTCGATTGGTGTTACGGACGTCGCCTTTCATCCGACGGACCCGGACCGGCTGTGGATTGCAACAGGCGATGGCGATTTCTGAGACACGCGGTCCATCGGCATTTGGACGAGCGCCTATTTTGTGGACACTTCGACCTCCACCGGTCTGGACTGGGCTCCCTTCATGGGACGGACGCTGTCGCGCATCCTCGTTCACCCCCAGCACCCCGATACCCTATGGGCTGCATCCAGCCTCGGGATTTACCGCAGCGTGGACGGCGGAGACCAATGGTCGCGCACCCTGACGGGCAACATGGCGTCGCTTGAAGTGGATCCCGCAGACCCCAGCCACCTGTTGGCCGGGGCTTTCGGCAATGCCGTGGCGGAGAGCCACGATGCGGGCGCGACGTGGAGCACCGGCTACCTCAATGGAGAGAGCTATGGCCTGAGCCGCATTGCCCTCGCCTTTGCACCTTCAGACCCCGCCACGGTGTACGCCCTCGCGGGCAAGATTTCGGACCAAGGATTTGCGGGCCTGTGGCGGAGCCAGGATGGCGGGACCACATGGAACGCACAAAGCTTGGAAGGCGATGGCCCCAACCTCCTCGGCTGGACGGTCGGAGGCAGTGACACGGGGGGACAGGCGTGGTATGACCTCAGCCTCGCCGTCCATCCGGACGATGCCGACCGCGTGTTCGCCGGCGGCGTCAACCTCTGGGAATCATCCGATGCCGGGGCATCCTGGAATTGCGCAGGGCACTGGTACTCAGGTGGGGACCTCCCCTACCTCCACGCGGACCAACACGGGATCCGGTTCCTGCCGGACGGACAGCTCCTGGTCGCCAATGATGGCGGCGCCTTTCGTTTCGACCCCGACGCCCAGGTATCCGAGGACCTGAGTGCCGGTCTCGCCATTGCGCAGGCCTACCGCGTGGATGCCGACCCGCTGGCCATGGACCGGTTCATTGCGGGCACCCAGGACAATGGCACCTTTCTGAAGCACGATGGCCAATGGGAACATGTCTTGGGCGGCGATGGGTTTGATTGCGCGTTCCATGCGGAATTGCCGGACGTCGTCTACGCTTCACTGTATTACGGCCAGTTGTTCCGCTCCGATGATGGCGGCAATGCCTTTCAGCAAATCGCAGGCAATGCCGGTGTGGAGCAGGATGCTGCAGGCGCCTGGTTGACACCTTGGGCCATCAGTGCATTCAATCCGGACTGGGTGTACGCCGCCAAAGACCGGGTCTACCGGTCTACAGACCGCGGTGAGAGCTGGACGGCACTTGGATCCATTCCCGGCGGAGACTGCACGGCATTGGCCCTGTCCGCGAGCGATGTCAGCCGACTCTACGTGGCCAAGGAGTACACCTTGTACCGCAGCGCCAATGGCCAAGACTTCACCGCATTGGACGTTCCCAATGGATTCGCCCACATCACCGACATCGAAGTTGCCCCATCGGATGCCGATGAACTTTGGGTCAGCTTGTCCAACTACACGTCTGCCACCAAGGTGCTCTACTCTGCCGATGGCGGCGACTCCTGGACGTCCATCTCCAATGGGCTTCCACCTGCCCCCATCAACACCCTGGCCATCGACGTGGCGGGGTCCGGTGACGTCTATGCAGGAACGGATGTCGGCATTTACCACTTGGCCGAAGGCAGTTCGGATTGGACGCGCTTGTCCGAAGGGTTGCCCAACGTGGTCGTGACCGACCTCGTCCTGCACGCTCCCTCCGGCAGATTGGTCGCCGCCACCTACGGCCGTGGGCTGTACACCTTGGACCTTCCCGACCCGCCCAGTCTCGATGCTGCACTGGGCCGCTTGCTTTCGCCCCGCGGCGCCCACTGTGATTCTGTGGTACACCCTGTGCTGCCCGTGTACAACCTCGGTACAGAGCCCCTGCACCAATTGGCCTTGACATACGGCCACTTCGGAGGCGCATCCAGGGACACGCTGTGGAACGGACTGATCCCTCCAGGAGACAGTCTGCACTTGTCTTTGGCCCCTGTGGAGGCACCTGAGGGTTGGTCGGACTTCACCGTGTTGCTCACCGAAGTGGACGGGCAACCCGACGAGCGAACCGCCAACAACACCCGGTCCGAACGTTCCCTTCGCATGGCCAATGCCGTGGACATCGTGGTCTCCTTCACCACGGACTGTTTTGCATCGCAACATGGATGGGTCCTGCGCGACCCGTTGGGGCGTGTCTTGCACCGCAGCGGATGGCTCCCGCCGCAAGCGACTTCCGTGGACACCCTGTGTGTACCAGCAGCGGCGTGTCTGGAATTTGAAGTGCACCAGGATCAACTCAGCGGCTACGAGAGCTTGATGGTCGACTGTGCTGCACCACTGGATTTCTCCCTGACCTTGTTGGGTGAGAGCGCGCCCTTCCTTGCCGCACCGAATGCCGGCGTGGTGGACCATTACACGTTCTGTACGGACGCTTTGGACACCGGAGGCTGCACCGACTCCTACGCGAGCAATTATGCCCCGGATGCCCTCTTCGACGATGGCACGTGCGAGCCCACTTGCTACCCTCTGATCATCCAGATGAATGCTGGCTGTGCGCCTGAGGAGAACGGCTGGAGCCTGAATCCGGACGGCTTGGCCATCGCGCCCGGCGGTGTACCCTCGGGCCTTGCAGAGTGGACGCTGTGCTTGGAAGCGGGATGCCGGGACTTTGTGCTCCTCGATGTTGCCGCCAATGGGTGGGATACCGAGTGTGGACCGACTCAGCTGTCTCTCATTCTCGGTGAGGACACCCTTCATCACGAAGTCAATCCGACCTTTACCAGTGCCATCCCCATTGAAATTTGCCTTCCCCCCACCAGCCTGACCGGCTGCATGGAGCCCGAAGCGTGCAACTTCAATCCGGCCGCGGACGCTCCCGGGGATTGCGACTTCTCCTGCTATGGCTGCACGTCCTCCACGGCGTGCAACTACGACCCGGAAGCCACCCGGAGCGATGCGAGTTGCATCCAAGCCTCGGGCTGCACCCACCCAGCCGCTTGCAACTTCGACCTGTTCGCGCTGTGCGATGATGGGGGCTGCACCTTCCCGGAGGAAGGCCTCGACTGCGCGGGCCAATGCCTCAGCGGAGATGCCGATGGCGATGGGGTCTGCGACGGAGACGAATTCTCGGGATGCACCCATGTGGATGCCTGCAACTTCACGCCCGGCGCCACAGAAGACAATGGCTCGTGCTTCTTTCCGACCGAAGCCTGGCCGGATGTGGACGGCGATGGATTCGGAGACACTGCCCTCGGGTCCGCGCAGCCTTTCTGCGGGGTTCCTCCTCCAGGTTGGGTGACCACCCCCGGGGATTGCAACGATGGAAGCGCCAACTTCTATCCCGGGGCACCGCTCGCCCCCTTGGGCGGTGACGTGAATTGCGACGGGTTCGTGTCTGCTTCAGAACTCGCACCATGTGCCAGTGACTTGAATGGAGATGGCTTGACCGCCATCGACGACCTCCTCGGATTGCTCAGCGAATTCGGGTGCCCAGCGGACTGTGAGCAAGATGTGGATGGCAACGGTGCCGTGACCAGTGCGGACTTGTTGATTTTGTTGGCTGGATTCGGAACGGAATGCGCGCAGTGACCGGCGATTTTGGGCGAATTTCACGGCATGTCCGACACCATTCGCCAACTCGAGCCTCGGAACCTCTGGGGACGCTTCGCTGACCTCAACGCCATCCCCCGCGCCTCCGGCAAGGAGCAGGCCGTTTGCGCCTGGATCAAGGGGCTCGCAGAAGCGGCTGGTCTTCAGGTGGAGTCCGACGCCGTCGGCAATGTGCTGGTCCGAAAACCAGCCACCTCCGGCATGGAAGACCGGAAAACGGTCATCCTCCAGAGCCACGTGGACATGGTCCACCAGAAAAACAACGACACCGAATTTGACTTCGATACGGAAGGCATCCGCATGAAGGTCGAGGGCGATTGGGTTCGCGCTGAGGGCACCACCCTTGGCGCCGACAACGGCTTGGGTGTGGCCACCATGCTGGCGGTCATGGAATCCACCGACCTCCCCCATCCGCCCATGGAGTTTCTCTTCACCATCGACGAAGAGACCGGCATGACCGGAGCCCTTGAGCTCCAACAAAACTGGCTGCAAGGCGACATCCTGCTCAACCTCGATACCGAGGACGATCGGGAAATCGGCATTGGCTGCGCGGGTGGCGTCGACCTGTCTTTCCGAGGTGAGTACTCCGCCACACCCGGCACCGAGGAGCACGGGGTTTTGATCGAAGTCAAAGGTGGCTCAGGTGGCCACTCCGGCATGGACATCCACAAAGGCCTCGCGAACGCCAACAAACTGCTCGTGCGCCTCTTGCGCGACATGTCGAATCACGACGCCACGGTGGAATTGGCCATGCTGGATGGCGGCGGACTGCGCAATGCCATTCCCAGGGAAGCCCGCGCCACGATCGCCTCGAGTTGGAGTGCCGCAGAATGGGCCACGCGGCTGGACGAACTGGTGAACGCCATTCAAGCTGAGTACCGCACCACCGATCCACAACTGAGCCTCCATTTTCATGACGTCGGGGCACCAGCGGACGTCGCGCCCTCCGAAGTGGCTGCCGGGTTCCTTTCCGCCTTGGATGCCTGCCCCAATGGCATTGACCGCATGAGCCCGGACATCGAAGGCTTGGTCCAGACCTCCAACAACCTGGCCCGCATCCTGCTTCAGGAAGGCCGCCTGGAGGCCCACTGTTTGACGAGAAGCTCGGTGGATTCGGAAAAGCTCGACTTGGCGCGCCGGATTGAGGCCCCGTTCCTCATGGCGGGTCTGACGCCGAGCCGCGGTGGCGCATACCCCGGTTGGACGCCCAATCCCGACAGCGATGTGGTCCGCATGATGACCGACCTCTACCGTGAGCTGCATCAGGAAGAGCCCCTCGTCCTGGCCTGCCATGCGGGCTTGGAGTGTGGCATCCTCGGTAGCCGTTACCCGGGACTCGACATGGTCAGCTTCGGACCAACCATCCTCGGAGCGCACAGCCCGGACGAGCGCGCTTCCGTGTCGTCCACTGCCAAATACTGGAACTGGTTCAAGGAAGCCCTTGTCCGCACCCCCAAACGCGCATGAATCCAAACACTTCTCGCAGGCCCCGCATCGTCGTCACCAATGATGACGGCATCACCGCCAAAGGCATCCAAGCGTTGGCGGAAGCCATGACCGACTTTGGGGATGTCTACATCGTCGCGCCAGACAGCCCACAAAGCGGGATGGGCCATGCGGTGACCTTCAGCCGCATCCTGCGCCTCCACCCCTTTGAATTTGGGCGAGGCAGTGTCGAAGCGCGCGCCTGTTCCGGCACACCGGTCGATTGTGTCAAGCTGGCCGTGGCGGAGGTCTTCGGCGAAGACAACTTGCCCGATCTGCTCGTGAGCGGCATCAACCACGGCAGCAATGCCTCCATCAACGTCATCTACTCCGGCACCATGTCGGCGGCCGTCGAAGGCGCGATGTGCGGCATCCCCTCCATCGGATTCTCCCTGCTGGATGAACGCTGGGATGCGGACTTCACCGCCTCGGTGGACGTGGCCCGCACGATGGCCAAGGCGGTGCTCGACCATGGACTCCCCCAAGGCACCTGCCTCAACGTCAACATCCCGAAAGTGTCACCCTCCGAGCTTCAAGGCATCCAGATTTGCCGTCAAGCCATGGGGCACTGGCGCGACACCTTCGACCAACGGGAGACCCCTGGCGGCAGCCCCTACTATTGGATGCGCGGCGAATTCCACAACCCCGACAAAGGGGCGGACACCGACATTCATGCCCTCCAGCGGGGCTTTGCGAGCGTCGTGCCCGTCCAGTTCGACCTGACCGCGCACCACACCATTGGCACCCTCAACAGTTGGGACCTCTCCCATGGCCAAGACTGACCAACGGGATCAAATGGGACTCGGCGCCTTGGCCGCCATTTTGGCGGGGGGGATCGGGTACGTCCTGTTGGGCACCATCTGGGGGTGGACGCAAGGCGAATCCTTGGCCTATTTCCACCGAGAGGTGTTTCTGGGAAGCCCCCTCTTCAAGGATCGGATTCTGAGCCTGTGCACCTTGGCCATGGTGCCCGTCTTCCACACCGCATATCGGCGGAAGTTGGACCGGTTCGCGCGGGGTTCCATGCTGGTCATGGTCCTGCTGGTGCTCGCCATTGTGGCCATCCAGATGCAAGCGGAATGACGCCCCCTATCTCCCAAGGGGACCGTCCCCGAAAGGTCTACGTACTGGCCGGAGAAGCTTCGGGAGACGCCCATGCGGCGCGTGTTCTCCAGGCGGCATTGACCGTGGAACCGGAACTCCGCATGCGGGGCATGGGGGGCGATGAGATGGAACGCCTCGGTGTGGGACTCGTCGAGCATGTCCGCAACACCTCCATCATGGGGTTCGCGGAAGTGCTCTCGCGGCTCGGGTTCATTCGGCGCCTGCTGAAACGTGTCAAGGAAGACATTGCCAGGTTTCAGCCCGACCGCATTCTGCTGGTGGACTACCCAGGGTTCAACCTGCGCATTGCGCAATGGGCCCAGTCTCAGGGCATGGCGGTCGACATGTACATCTCACCGCAAGTGTGGGCTTGGAAAGCACATCGGGTGCACCGGATTGCCCGGGACATCGACCGGCTTCACGTGATCCTGCCCTTTGAGCCATCCTGCTACGAGGGCCTGGACCTCGAAGTGGAATACGTCGGCCATCCGCTCCTCGAATCCATCGACCTCGACAGCCCTTGGGACGAAGCGCAACACCAAGCCTGGTGCAGTCAACACGGATTGGACACCCAACGCCCCATTCTGGCGCTCCTGCCGGGGTCCCGCAAGCAAGAGCTCCAGCGGATGCTGCCTGTGTTTTCAGCCACAGCAAACGCGCTCCCGGAATGGCAACCGGTCATCGCCGGCGCGCCTGGTCGAACGGCATCCGACTACCCGACGGACATGCCGGTGCTGTTTGGGGAAACCCGTGCGCTCTACAAAGCCGCGGATCTTGGACTGATCACCAGCGGCACGGCCACCTTGGAGGCCGCCTTGTCCGGATTGCCCCAAGTCGTCGCGTACAAGACCAGCCCGCTGACCTACCAAATTGCGAAGGCCTTTTCCAAGGTGGATTCCATCTCCTTGGTCAACCTGATTCTCGGACGGGAGGCCGTGCCTGAACGCATTCAGAAAGACTGCCACCCAGCAGCCCTCGTGGCCGCATTGCGAGACATCGCCTCAGATGCCGGGCGCCATCAACAGCAGGAAGATCAAGCTGAGTTGCGCCGGACCTTGTCCAAATCCGGGGCCAGTCAACGGGTGGCGAACGCCTTGTTGCGGCCACTCGAGGATTGAGACTTCAATCCCAATCGGGTGTGGGCACCTCGCGGTCGTGGCTCACATCGTAGGCAAAGCGCAGGGTGCGGCTCTCTCCTGGCTGCAACGTGAATTGCCAGACCAATTGCTCGCGCTTCTCGTCCAACACGCCCCCATCGAGTTCATCGGGATTGACTTCGATTTCCAGCGCGCGGTTGCGGGGAAGCGGCTCCACCAGCATCACCGACCCTGCTGCATCGCTGCGGTTGCTGACCTCCATGGCGAAGGCCCGGCGGTGGTGGATTCGATTGCCCAATGCAGAGCGATTGCACAACCCGGGCTCGACATCGCGGCGCACCGTCCAGTTCGCCACTTGTCCCGCATCAATGTGCAAGGAGTCTGCACGGGAAGTCCAACCGACCCAACGGGGAACCTGTCCGGGCAACCGAAGGGACAGTTCGGATGACGTCAAGACCCGGGCTTCTCCCTCGGCGACAGACACCGTCATCATGATGCCCTCCCATTGGGCTGGAATGCCATGAAACTGGGCGACGACGTCTCGGCGGAAGGTGTTCAAATGCACTTCCCCACGGGTGGAACCTGACACCTGCACGGCATTTGGCGCCGGATGGCGTGGCGCATCCAGCCGCAGGCGACGTCCCACACTGGCCTTCTTCGCTTTGCGTTCATAGCCCATGGACGTTTCTGCTGCGGCAACCGAGTTGGCATCCGCCCAATTCCCGTCGACGAACACCACATTCACTGCAGCATCCACGGGCACACTGAAGTGATAGGCCACCCGCTGTGACCACGTCGCCGCGCTGGCCTCCAACGTGACCGCATCGGCTGGAGACCATCCCGCATCCCATTCGACCGTCTGGCTCCACACGGTGCCTGCCGCAGAAGGTTCAACATGGTGGACCGTGGCCTCTCTGGATGCCAATCCGCTGACTTTCTGATTCCACACCTCCAGCTCTGCCTGAAGTGCTGCCACTTCCTCCCGGAGTTCTAACCGGCGATAGAGGGCTTCGCGGAATGCGGCGTGCATCCACTCGGACACGTCCTCGATGTCTTCCACCAGCACCGCCTCCGCCGTGCCGCCAATCCGGCGGTTCTCCCGCAACAAGGCCAGGTCCTCTTCTACGAGGTCCAATTGGGCCGACTTGAGGGAGAGGTCCAATTGAAGGCCTTCCAATCGGCCCTCGAGTTCGGACATCTGCACCTCCACATCGGGCGTGCGCCAATCCAGCCGGGCGGTTTTGGTGGCCACCACTTCCAAATCTCCCGGCTCGGTCAGGATCACCACGCCGTCCGTCTGGGATGAAAAACTGCGGGCGACAGGCGCCATTTGGCCAGCGTCCAACGTGGCGTTCCAGGTCACCACGGCGGCGTCGCGGTATACGTCGATGCGCTCCACAGACTGGGCGCCTGCCCATGCCGGAGCCAAGGTGGCTGCCAGCCAAGCGGCCACAGCGATGTTCGAAGGTCCCCTCATGCCCCCGAAGTTAAGGGGCTCAAGGCACGCAGATGACAGTGTCGATCACAGGCGAATACGCCACCCACAAACCCAGACCACCTTGGACATTGGTGGACACATCCGATGGGTTGGCAAACGGACTGCCTTGTGTCTGGATCTGCTCCTCCATGCTGGAGATGGTTTCGTACGCACCGCGGTCGATGTGGTCCCAGCGCACCGCCACGGTGTCTCCAATCTTGTAGAATCCGATCTCCTCCGGGTTGGCATCGTCCGCGAAATCCTCCTCCGTCACGGGACGGAAAAAGGAGAATTCAAATTCGACGCCATTGAAAAATGCATCGTCAAATGCGCTTTGGGTGGGGTACAGAAAGCCGGGATCTCGTCCCACCCGACCCGCGGACAAGCGATAGGCATTGCCCAAGGAATCCGGATCGTCAAACACCCCGTAGAGGATGCCGAGGGTGTCCACATTGCCGGGGATGCCGAACCACAAGCTGTCCAATTCCACTGGGGCATTCAACTTGGATTGAGCGAATACCGTGTCCCCGTCCAAACTGGCGCGAATGCCATACGTGTTGCCCACTTCACCTGTGGTGGTGAAGGACGTGTAAGCGCACAACTCGCTGAACATGAGGACCTCCACGGGAAGCCCCAACAACCCGGAAGCCAAAGCCAACTCCAATGAATCCAGGTCAGCCGCGCAGATTTCGGTCATCGGCTCGGCCACCCCGTTGACCTCCATGACCACCTCGGCTCCCCCTTGATACAAGCTGCCCAACTGGGCGGCATCGACCGGGGCGAAGTAGTCTTGGGAGCGGCTGATGAGCACCAGGGGCGGCTGACCCGGTTCGATTCGACCCTCGAGCACCAACAGTGGCTCTTGATTTGGCAGGGTCACATCGATGGGAGTCTCACAAGCCGTGAAGCCGAGCACAAGCAGGGCCGCGGCCCACATCCATCGGGGAGAAATCAGAGCGTACAATGCAGAATTCATCAAGGGTCCAATGACGCAACGCACCGCGCGTCAACATGTTCAAAATTATGCCCCACATCTGCGGCTTCCTTGCGTGAAACCGGGCCAATTGTCACACCTTGCAATCGATTCTTTGCCATGTTCAACCGTCGCCAGCTCCGCATCAAGGTTCTTCAAGCCTTATACGCGTTCCACTCCGACAAGGAAGGCTCCGTCGAGGATGCCCACAAACTTCTCTACTCAGCCCTGGAGAAGACCTACGATCTCTACATCCTGCTGATGTTGTTGATCGCCGAGATGCAAGACGCCGCGATTGAGCGGATTGAGGCGGGACGGATGAAGCAGCAGCCCAGCCACGAGGACCTGCACCCGAACACCAAGTTCGTCAACAACAAGCCCCTCAAAGTCATCATCAAAAGCAAGACGCTGGCCAAGGAAGCGGCGAACCGCGCCCTCGGCTGGGGCCAAGAACGCGACCTCGTCAAGCGCCTGTTCAAGTCGCTCGTGGCCAGTGAAGAATACGTGGCCTACATGGAGAATGAGGACCGCGGTTTCCAGCACGACCGGGAATCGTTGAACCGGATGTTCCGGAAGCACCTGATCAATGACGAGTCCCTGCAGGATTGGATCGAAGAACAAAGCATTCTGTGGAGCGACGACCTCGACCTCGCGAGCTCCATCGTGCTCAAGACGGTGAAGACCATCAACGAAGATTCGGAGGACCTCGTGTTGTCGGAGATGTGGAAGCCCGACGGAGACGACAAGGCCTTCCTCGACACCTTGTTCAGCAAGACGCTGGACATGGCGGGCGAGCACGACGAGGCCATCGAGTCCGCAGCCACCAATTGGGAAGTGGACCGCATCGCCACGATGGACCTGATTCTCCTCCGCATGGCGCTGGCTGAAGCGCGAAATTTCGAGTCGGTGCCGTTGAAGGTGACGATGAATGAATACATCGAGCTCGCCAAATTCTACAGCACGGAGAAGTCCGGCGCCTTTGTCAATGGCGTGCTGGACAAGCTCTTCAATGCCATGCGGGAAGATGGCCGAATCGTCAAGACCGGCCGAGGACTGATCGAATGACCCAACGCCGCTCTCTGTCTCCGTGGATTTGGCTGACCGGGGTGTGCATCCTCGGTTCAGTGGGGTGCCTTGCGCCACAGTCCGACGAGATCGACGCCAGCTTCATCCACCTGCCGGGCGAATCCGACCCGGCCGAAGCGCCCCGCATGGCCTGGTCGGCCACCCACATGGACTTGGGTCTTCTCGCCGCAGGCGAACAGCGTCACCTGACCTACACCGTCACCAACGATGGCGGCGCGCCCATGGTCATTGCGCAAGTCCTGCCCAGCTGCGGATGCACGGTGGCTGAAGCCTGGGACGAAGGCCCCATTGCCCCAGGAGAATCCCGGGACATTGTCCTGCACTTCAAGGCCGGCGAGACCACCTCCACCCTGTCCGAATCGGCCACGGTGGTCACCAACGCCATTCCGGCCTCCATTGAACTCACCTTCACTGCGGATGTCCTTGGACCCGACCGCACAGAAACACCACAACCATGAACTTCCACCTCATTCTCGCCCAAGCCGCCGCGGGCGGCGGGACGTCCACATTGGTCTTCATCGTCGGCACCATGGCCGTCTTCTACTTCTTCATCATGCGCCCGCAGATCAAGAAGCAGAAAGAGACCCGGAAATTCCGCGAAAACATCGCCAAGGGAGACCGCGTCGTCACCGTCGGCGGCTTGCACGGAACTGTGCTCGACGTCAACGACAAGACGGTGTTGCTCCGCATCGAAGAAGGCAAGATCCGGGTCGACCTCGGCGGCATTTCCGCGGATGGCGCCGCCAACGAGGAGGCCCTCCAAAACAAAGGCTGACCCTTGGGAACCCAGGAACGCCTCCGCTCATCCTATGCCCGGCTGAATGGCCGGACGTTCGCCATTTGCCTGGCTTTGTCAGCTTTTCTCTGGTTGCTCCGCACCCTTGAAGGCGAGCGGACGGTCACCTGTGATTTCACCATCGAATTGGTCGGAGCAGAAGCCAACACCGGACTGCAGGCCGTGCTCATGGACTCCACGGCACAAGCGGAGGTGACCCTGTCTCCCTGGGACCACCTCGTGGCCCGCTGGACCCTCTCTCCCGAGCCTGTGAGGCTCAAAGTTGAAGGATTGCGCACCCCCCGAACCGAGGTGCCTTCGGGCCAATTGGCCGCCGAATTGGAGGAGCGACTGGGCAAAAGCGCCCGTGTCCGGTCCATTGCCCCGGCCACCCTCGCCATCGATGTTCGCCGCAAGCCCAGAACGCCATGACCACCGGATCCACTGCTCGCCCTTCCATGCTCATGGCCTTGGCGCCCATCCTGTTGCTGGTCGCCCTGCTGGCCGCCGACGTGATGGCTTTTGGTGAAGACAGCAGCTACGGGAGCAACCAAGTGGCCCTGCTCATCGCATCCGGCGCCACCGTGGCTTTGGGCATGTACCGGGGCATGGGCTGGGACGCCTTCGAATCCCGAATCAAGGACACCCTGGGCGACGCCATTGGTGCCATCCTCATCCTCTTGCTCATCGGTGCCTTGGCCGGCACTTGGTTGGTGTCCGGCATCATCCCCACCCTCATCGATGTGGGGCTGGACGTCCTGAGCAAAGACATCTTCCTGCCCGCGGCGTGCATTCTGTGCGCAGCAGTCAGCCTGGCCACAGGTTCGAGCTGGGGCACCGTGGGGACCGTGGGGGTCGCCCTCATCGGAATCGGACAAGCGCTCGGCCTGTCCGAAGGGTGGACCGCCGGCGCGATCATCTCTGGCGCCTACTTCGGGGACAAGCTGTCCCCCTTGTCGGACACGACCAACCTCGCCCCGACCGTGGCTGGCACAGACCTTTTCACCCACATCCGGTTCATGCTCTGGAGCACAGTGCCCAGCATCCTCATCCCCCTCGTCGTGTTCCCCTTGGCCGGCATTGGCGCGGAAGGCCCTGCGGACATGGGACAGGCTGCCGTGCTTCAGGAGGTGCTCGCACAGCACTTCAACCTGCATTGGGCCCTTTTCCTGGTCCCTGTGGGGGTCATCGTCCTGATCGCCCGAAAGGTGTCGCCGGTCCCGGCCCTCTTCCTCGGTGTTCTCGGCGGTGCTCTGGCCGCCCTGGTGGCGCAGCCCGACCTCATCCGTGCTCTGGGATCCGATGCCATCGGCCCCGCCTTGGGTCTGGGAGAGACCTACCTGGGAACCGCCTTCGGGACCCTCATGACCGCTGCCGCGCTGGACACGGCCATTGAGACGGGGAATCCGGTGGTCAACGACCTCCTCACGGCGGGTGGCATGGCAGGCATGCTCAACACCGTCTGGCTCATCCTCTGTGCGCTGACCTTCGGTGCCGTGATGGGCGCCGCGGGATTCCTCGAGCGCATCACCGCCGGCATCCTCACCGCCGTTCGCGGCACCTTCTCCCTCGTTTTCGGCACGGCATTTTCGAGCGTGGTGTTCAATGTCATCGCGGCAGACCAGTACATCGCCATCGTCGTTCCGGGCCGCATGTTCCGCGAAGCGTATGCCCAGCGTGGCGTGGCTCCGCAAGTGCTGAGTCGGACATTGGAAGATGCAGGCACCGTGACCAGCGTCCTCATCCCTTGGAACACCTGCGGCGTGGCCCAGAGCGGCGTGCTCGGGGTGGGCGTGTTGGCGTTCGCGCCATACTGCGTGTTCAACTACGTGTCCCCTTTCATGACCTTGCTCGTGGCCGCCTTGGGATTCCGAATTCCACAGTTGACCCCACCTGAAGGCACGGATTCTTCCCCATCGGGAACCCACTGACCCTTCGGCGTGTTGGATTCACCCATGGACGCCTACGCCTCCCTTCAGGACGACCAGACCATCCGCGTCGAGCGGGCGGCAGAGAACAACCTCCAGCAAATCGATGTGGAGATCCCACGCGACAAGCTTGTGGTCGTCACCGGCGTCAGCGGTTCGGGCAAATCGAGTTTGGCGTTTGATACCCTGCATGCCGAAGGGCAGCGCCGCTACCTCGAGACGTTCAGCGCCTATGCCCGACAATTCATGGGCGGATTGGAGCGTCCCAAGGTGGAGCGCATCACAGGGTTGAGCCCCGTCATCGCCATCGAGCAGAAGACGATCAGCCGCAACCCCCGTTCCACGGTGGGCACCGTGACCGAGCTGCTGGACTTCCTGCGCGTGTTGTTTGCCCGCGCCGCCACGGCCTATTCCAGCGCCACGGGAGAGCCGATGGTGCGGTTCACGGATGAAGGCATCTTGTCGCGCATCGTCGAGGACTACGCCGGCGAGCGGCTGCTCTTGTTGGCGCCGCTGGTGCGCGGTCGGAAAGGGCACTACCGCGAACTGTTCGAGACCATTCAGAAACAAGGCTACCTCCGCGCCCGGGTGGACGGTGAAGTGGTGGAATTGGAGAAGGGCTTTCGCGTGGACCGCTACAAGGTGCACGACATCGAGGTGGTGGTGGACCGCATCGTCGTCCCCGAACCGCCCGCCCTCGACGAAGAAGGCAAGCCCGCCAGTGAAGATGCGGAGCGCGTCATGCGCTCGGTGCGGACGGCACTCGCCATGGGCAAGGGCAGCATGATGGTCCTTCCTGTGGATGACGCCGTACCGCGTCATTTCTCGCGCGCCTTGATGTGTCCGACGACGGGCATCAGTTACCCGGAGCCCGAGCCCAACCTCTTTTCATTCAACTCCCCCTACGGAGCTTGCACGACCTGCAACGGCTTGGGCCAGGTGGC
Source organism: uncultured Flavobacteriales bacterium (assembly GCA_937967465.1). Taxonomy (GTDB): domain Bacteria; phylum Bacteroidota; class Bacteroidia; order Flavobacteriales_D; family Sanyastnellaceae; genus UBA8752. The sequence goes on along the minus strand of CALBSW010000169.1, from coordinate 4,119 downwards.
TGAAGCCTCCCGCGAGCTGATCATTCCGGACGGGTCCAAGAACCTGCGGCAAGGCGGCCTGGCTCCCTTGGGCGTCCTCAAGACGGGATGGACCCGAACCGTGGTGGAGGCCATGCTGGTCGCGGCGGGACATTCCGCCCGGACCCCCCTGCAAGACGTGGACGAAGCCACCTTATCGGCCATCCTCTACGGGGCGGATCAGCCCGTCGTGGTGCCGGGCAAGGCCGGAACCCGGGAGCGGCGCGTTCGCTTCGACGGGGTCATCGCGACCATCGAGCGCACGGCCAAAGACGCCTCCGGCGCCCCACTCAAGCGGTGGGCACAAAAATTCCTGCAGAAGCGACCGTGCCCTTCCTGTGGCGGCTCGCGGCTCAAGCCCACGGCCCACCAGTTCAAGATCGACGGCGTGACCCTGCCCGATGTGGTGAACATGGACCTGCGCGACCTGCAAGCCTGGGCGGACGGCGCATTGGCCGCACTGGGAGAGCGGGAAGCCGCCATCGCCAAAGAACCGCTGCAGGAAATCCGGGCGAGACTGGGCTTCCTGCTCGACATGGGGCTGGACTACCTCACCCTCGATCGCCCGGCCCGCTCGCTCAGTGGCGGTGAAGCCCAGCGCATCCGCTTGGCCACCCAGATCGGCTCCAAATTGACCGGGGTCCTCTACATCCTCGACGAGCCGAGCATCGGACTCCACCAACGGGACAACCAGCGGCTCATCGACAGCCTCAAGGCCCTGCGCGACGTCGGCAACACCGTCATCGTCGTCGAACACGATGAGGACATGATGCGCCAAGCCGACCACCTGATCGACATCGGTCCCGGAGCCGGCAAACACGGCGGCATGGTGGTGGCGCAAGGTCCTCCCGAATCCCACCTCGCGCAGGACAGCGTGACCGCACAGTTTCTCGATGGACGACAGCACATCGCCATTCCAGCGAAGCGCCGGAAAGGCAATCGAAAAAAGCTGTCCCTCATCGGCGCCTCCGGACACAACCTCAAAGGGGTCGACCTCAAACTCCCGCTGGGCACCTTCATCTGCGTCACCGGCGTCAGCGGAAGCGGCAAGAGCACGCTCATCAACCAGACGCTCCACCCGGCGTTGCACAACCACTTCTACGAGGAGACCAAGCGCCCCCTTCCCTTCAAGAAGCTCAATGGCCTGCAGCACCTCGACAAGGTGATCGCCATCGACCAGAGCCCCATTGGTCGGACGCCCAGGTCCAATCCGGCGACCTACACCGGGGTGTTCAACGAAATCCGCAACCTCTTCACCCAACTGCCGGAGGCCAAGATTCGGGGATACAAGCCCGGGCGCTTCTCCTTCAATGTGGCCGGTGGGCGCTGCGAAACCTGTAAGGGGGCCGGTCTCCGCACCATTGAAATGAACTTCCTCCCGGATGTCCATGTGCAATGCGAAGACTGCGGAGGGAAACGCTATAACCGCGAGACCGTCGAGGTCCGCTACCGCGGCAAGTCCATTGCCGACGTCCTCGCCATGACGGTGGAGGAAGCCCTGGAATTCTTCGATGCGCACCCCAAAATCAAGCGGGTGTGCAGCACGCTTCGGGATGTCGGACTCGGCTACATCACCTTGGGCCAGCCCTCCACCACCCTGTCCGGTGGGGAGGCCCAGCGCGTCAAACTCTCCACTGAATTGGCCCGCAAGGACACCGGGAACACCTTCTACATCCTCGACGAACCCACGACGGGCTTGCATTTCCAAGACGTGGACATGCTCTTGAAGGTGCTCCACCGGCTGGTCGACCAAGGCAACACCGTGCTGGTCATCGAACACCAACTCGACGTGGCCTGCAATGCGGACCACATCGTGGACATCGGTCCGGAGGGCGGAACCGGCGGCGGCACCATCATCGGACAAGGCACTCCGGAAGAGGTGGCACAGGGACCCGGAGCAACCGCCCCATTCCTCCGCCAGATGCTGGAACGCCAATAAGCTGATGGAAAAAGCGTTATATTCTAAGTATGGCGCAGAAACCCCACATTGACCCGAGGAGCTGGAACGACATCAAGGCCCACGACAGCTGGTCCATTTTCAAAATCATGTCGGAATTCGTGGAGGGCTTTGAAAGCCTTCAACGTGTCGGCCCCTGCATCAGCATCTTCGGATCGGCCCGAAAGGGTGAAGACCACCCGGATTACCAACTCGCGGTCGAGACCGGAAAGAAGCTCGTCGAGCATGGATACGGCGTGATCACGGGAGGCGGTCCCGGCATCATGGAAGCCGGCAACCGCGGTGCCCACGAGGCCAATGGCGTGTCCGTCGGGCTCAACATGGATCTGCCCCACGAACAGCACCACAACCCGTACATCAACCCGGACAAGAGCCTCGAATTCGACTACTTCTTCGTCCGGAAGGTGATGTTCATGAAGTACTCCCAAGGGTACATCGTCCTCCCGGGCGGATTCGGCACGCTGGATGAGCTCTTCGAGGCCATCACCCTCATTCAGACGGGCAAATCCAAGCGTTTCCCCATCATCCTGATGCGGAGCAAGTTCTGGAGCGGTCTGATGGAGTGGATCAAACAGACCTTGCTGGAGGAGAACGCCACCATCAGCGCCAAGGACCTCGACCTGATTCACATCGTGGACACTCCGGAGGAAGCCGTCGCCATCCTCGACGACTTCTACGAAAACTACCTGCTCAAGCCCAACTTCTGAGCAACCCGACCATCGGATTCACCGTTCTGCAAGCATGAAGACCCGAGCATGGATGGCTTGCGTGGTGCTGGCATTCGCAGGCTGCGAAGGTGCGACCACGATGACGCACACCTTCCACAACCGCACTCCGGACACCCTCACGCTCCTCGCCCGGCTCGACAGCTTGCCCTTTTTCGATTCCGTTCCAGTGGTGTTGCCGCCGGATGCCCAGCACACCGTCTACTCGTACGACATGCTCGGAAAATGCACGAACTGCGGAGCATTGCAGGCGGCCACGCCCTGGCTGGACACCTTGGAACTTGACAATGCGGTCTGGGCCGAATACCCCGCTGAATCCGACTGGTACACTGAGGTATCCGAGGGCACGACGTGGATTCGCTTTGACCACACCCTGAACATCGGAATTGGAATGGTGGAATGAGTCCTGCACCTTCGCAGGGCAAATTCAAACCATGAAACGCCTTCTTCTGCCCTTGCTGATGCTCACCTCCACGGTGGGTGCCCAGCTCCCCTACGACTTGACGGTCCTCGACCAGCCTTACGCGCCCCTGACGGAGGCCACGGCACTCGAGTTCGACCAATTCGACATCAACTACGGCAAGTACGCCGGCTGGGATGACCCGAGCTTCACCGTCAACCTCGGCTTTGACTTCTCCTTCTCCGGATACACCATCGACGCCATGGACCAGGTGGACCTCGGCGCCCTGATGGCCGGCACCTACATCGACGACAAAACTGGACTCCCATCGTTGCAAGCTTTCATCCCGACCGGCTTTGACTTGACGGACCGCGGCCTGCTCGGCCTCGACCCCTCCATCATTCGGTGGAACACCGCAGGAGAGCCTGGCAACCAAGTCTTCACCATCGAGTGGGCCAACGCCGGCATGTACGAGGAAATCTCGGACAGCATGAGCACCAGCTTCGTCAACATCCAGGTTCGCCTTTTCGAAGCAGACGGTGTCGTTGAATTCCACTACGGCCCATCCTTCATCAGTGACAGCCTCGATTTGGGATTCAACATTGCCGGTCTCATCCTGGGCTTGGACCCATTCAGCTACGCGGGCAACATCTACGCCCTTTCGGGTGATCCGGCCGACCCCTCCATTGTGCCTTACAACAGTGTAGATGAGTGGTACTATGGCGCCTTCCTCCTCGACCATCCTGCCGATGGAACCGTCTACCGCTGGGGCCCGACGGGGACCACGCTCGATGTGGCCAACCAGCCCCAAACAGAGGTTCAAGCATGGCCCAATCCCACCGCGGGAGACGTCCGAATCGGCTTTCACGGTGAGCATGGGTGGACCCTCAGCGACGCCACAGGCCGCGAGGTTCAGCGCGGATTGAACCGAGACGGCGTGCGACTCGACCTCAGCGACCTCGACGCGGGCGCCTACCTCTTCCGCCTCGACAACGGACAGGTCGAGCGCATCGTTCGCC
>CALBSW010000168.1 GCA_937967465.1 uncultured Flavobacteriales bacterium | reverse complement strand
ATGGGCTTCACCCGGGATCGGGAAGACGCCAACGACCTCGTTCAGGAAACGTTTGTGAAGGCGCTGCGCTACAAGAACAACTTCCGCGAGGGCACCAACATCAAAGGCTGGCTCTACACCATCATGCGGAACATCTTCATCAACAACTACAAGCGGAAGCGTTTCCAGAACACCATTGTGGACCAGACGGAGAACCAGTATTTCCTGAATGCCAGTCAGGATTACCACCATGATTCCGTGACCACGTTGATCAATCTGGACGACATCAACGGCGCCATTCAGCGTTTGAAGTATGACTTCCGCAAGCCGTTCACCATGTTCCTCGACGGCTTCCACTACGATGAAATCGCAGAGGAATTGGACATTCCCATGGGAACGGTCAAGAGCCGCATTTTCCACGCCCGGAAGCGGTTGAAGGAGGAGCTCGCCGAGTTCGAGGTGCGATGAGTTTTACCTCCAACCTCATTTTTGACAATCGAAGAGGCGAAAGGCGCAACCTTTCGCCTTTTTCGTCGTCCTATCTCCGGTAAATTGCGGCATCCATGACCTTGACCCTGAACCACCGCATCGCATCCGCGAGCTGGGCTGTTGTCCTGACTATGTTCTGCTCCTCCGGCCTGTTGGCCCAGGTGGAGGTGAACAGCACACTGACTCCTGAAGAGTACGTCAATGACGTTCTGCTCGGAACAGGTGTGGAAGCAACCAATGTGCAATTCACTGGAAGCCCGGTTCAAATCGGGGAAATCACCGGATTCGACCCGGCGGAATTCCCCATCGAGGCGGGGTTGATCCTGTCCACTGAAGTGGCCAACAATCCGGCCAACGTGGACGATGGTTGCGTGGACGAATTCATCGACGACAATCTGGAAGTGTCCGGTGACAACGATTTGCTCACCATCGCCAACAGCGTGCCCCCGCTCATCGGGCAGAATTTCAGCGTGGGCAGTGTCAACGACGTTTGCGCCATTGAGTTTGACTTCGTCGCCACGGGAGACACCATCCGATTCAACTACGTCTTCGGGTCCGACGAGTACCTGGCTTGGATCAACAGCCAGTACAATGACATTTTCGGCTTCTTCCTGAGTGGCCCCGGCATCAATGGCCCCTACGCTGACAACGCCATCAACCTGGCGGAAGTGCCTGGCTCGGATCCCCAATTGGCCATCACCATCAGCTCCGTCAACAACGTCACCAACTCGGCTTATTACGTAGACAATCCCGGGAATGAGACGCTGTGCCAGAACGGATACACCGTCAAGTTGACGGCGGAAAGCGAGGTGGAGTGCGGCGAAACCTACCACATCCGGTTGGCCATTGCGGATGGATCTGACACGGCCCTCGAGTCGATCGTGATCTTGGAATCGGGGTCGTTCGAGTCCAACTCGGTGGTGGAGGTGGACCTCAGCATCGATGTTGGGGGGCCGGATGCCAACATCATCTACGAGGACTGCGGAGAGGCCCTTCTCACCTTCACCCGACCACTCGAGACCATCATCGACATCGAGGAGATGGTCATCATCGATTACTCAGCGAGCACGGCGACGAATGGCGTCGATTTCACCTTGCTGCCCGATACGGTGTTTTTCCCTCCTTATGTGTCGGTCCAGGAGTTTCCGCTGGATGCGTTCGAAGACGGCATTCCGGAAGGCACAGAAACGGTGGTCATGGAGATCCTCAATCTCGCCGCGTGCAACGGGGGAGGCTTGACGAGTTATTTCGAGTTTGACATTGCGGATGAGCCGGACCCCTTGGTGGTGGACGGTTACGAAAGCACCCTCTGTGTGGGAGACAGCGTCTTGTTGGAGCCCATCATCGAAGGGGGCTATGGCAATTACCATTACGACTGGGATTGCAACCCCGGTGTGGATGAGCCGACCTACAATTACATTCCGGCGGCTGCGGGAGAGTACGAGTGCACGGTGACGGTGTCCGACACCTGCGGGATGCCGGAGGATCCGGGAACCTTCGACATCATCGTGGAGGAATACCCGGAGTTGACCGTCGAGATTATCGGGGGCGACCTGGTCTTGGACTGCAATGGGTTCGCGGAGGTCTTCGCAGAAGCAGAAGGCGGAAATCCGCCGTACACGTACAGCTGGGAGTTCCAGGATGGCCAGCCTGCGTTCGGCTACAACAACAGCTTGTTTGTCAGCACGTGGAACGCCGCAACGGAGGTCCACGTGGAGGTCGAGGATGCGTGCGGCTTGACGACCACAGCCATGATCAACGTGAGCATCGACGTGCCAGAGTTGATCGTCGAACTCGAAGAGGAGTATGAGGTCAGCTGCAATGTGCCATTCAGCATTTCGCCCGACTGGTCGGGGGGAGAGCCGTTCTACAATTGGTCGTGGCTCGAAGGATTCTCCTTCCTCGGTTTCACGGAGACGCTCAATTGGACCACGGATCAGGACATGTCCATTACGCTGGAGGTGTCCGACGGCTGTGGCCAGTTTGTCACCGCCACCACCGAGGTTGTCGTTGTGAGTCCGCCTCTGGAGGTGACTTTGCCCGATACCCTCATTGGACCCTGTACCGAGACATTCGTGATGTCGCCCCAGATTGAAGGGGGGAGTGGCGTGTATACATATGAGTGGACGCAGAACTTCAATCCGGTTGGGGACGAGGCGACCTATACTTATTCGGACGGCTTGCCAACCACGTTTGCCGTGGAGGTGACGGACAATTGCCAGTCTTCAGGTGATGCCAGCACCACAATCGTGATCGACAACCCGGCCCTCGTCATCGATTTGCCCGATACGATCAACGCCTCTTGCATCGACAACACGGTGATTCCCGTGTCCATTGAGTCTGGTGCCGGCGAATACGGCTACAGCTGGACTGTGGGCGGCATTCCCTATGGCGGAAACGATCCGCAGATCACGGTGCAGAGCTTCGTCACCACGCCGATTCAGGTCGAAGTGGTGGACGGATGTGGGGGAGAGGACCTGACGTCCAGTACCCTGGTCATTCCGAATGTGCCCATGACGCTGTCGGTGAGCAATGACACGGTCATTTGCCGAGGAGAGGCCCTGTCCTTGAGTGCATTGGCCACTGGAGGAGAGGAAGGGTTCGTGTACAGCTGGCCCAGCATACCTGCCTTTGGGGAGACGCAATATGTGGCCCCGAGCTTGTCAGCAACCTATCCGGTGGAGGTCACGGACATCTGCGGGGAGACCTTGACGGCCTCCATTGATGTGGAGGTTCAATACGTCTACAGCGATTTCTTCACCAGCTATCTGAGCGATACCGAGATCGAGTTCATTGCCACCCCGGAGCCGGCCTGTGCCAACTGTGACTTCGAGTGGGATTTCGGCGATGGCAACACGAGCGAGGAGGTCAATCCCATCCACCAGTACGACGGCTTGGGAGACTACTACGCGCAGTTGACCGTGACCAATCCGCTGGGGTGCACCGACAGTGCCTACACGTTGGTGGAAGGGCCTGTGCTGATCTACATCCCGAACGCCTTCACGCCCAACAATGACGGCATGAACGATGCGTTCAAAGTGGTCATTTCCGAGGTCACCCAGTACGAACTGGACATCTTCAATCGCTGGGGCGAGCTGGTCTTCCACAGCGAGGATCCCGACGAAGTGTGGATTGGCAATGTGAACGGTGGGGAGCATTATGCGCCCGCTGGCATGTACAACTACCGCTTGAAGTGGAAAGGGGCGCGGACAGATGCTGAGGAAATGCTCGGCACCTTCCAGCTCATGCGGTGACGAGATGGCATGAGGCCGGCAAGCGCGGAATGCGCTGTACATTGCCCGCATGACCAACGGACAACGGTTTCGAGGGGCGTTCATCACGGTGACGTCCCTCTTTTTCATGTGGGGATTCATCACGGTGATGGTGGATGCCTTGATTCCAAGACTCAAGGACGTATTTGAGCTGACCTATCTGCAGGCTGGAATGGTGCAATTCGCATGGTTCACGGCCTATGGTGTCATGTCCATCCCCGGGGGACGCATGATCAAACGGATGGGATACAAGAATGGCATCCTGGCCGGGTTGACCCTGGCCGCCATCGGCTGTCTCATCTTCTATCCTGCGGCGTCCACCCGCCTGTTTGCCTTGTTCTTGTTGGCGCTGTTTGTGGTGGCCTCCGGCATCACCATCCTCCAGGTTGCGGCCAATCCGTACATCGCGGTGCTCGGCCCCGAAGAAGGGGCGTCGAGCCGACTCAATCTTGCACAGGCGTTCAATTCGCTGGGCACCACCATCGCCCCAGTCATCAGCGCCACCTATCTGTTGTCGGATACGGTGATGACGGGTGAAGCGCAGGCTGCCATGTCAGCGGATGCGCTCGAGGCGTACCGCAGTGCAGAAGCAGGTGCGGTTCAAGTGCCGTTTGTCATGCTGGCGCTGGCGTTTTTGGTGTTGGCGGCGATCATCTGGAAGATTGCGCTTCCGCGCATCTTGGAGGAATCGTCTTCCTCCGCCCGTTCATTGCGTGAGGTCTTCTCCAACCGCCGCCTGAGGGCCGGTGCACTGGGCATTTTCGTCTATGTCGGGGCGGAGGTGGCCCTCGGAAGCTACATGGTCAATTACGGTCTGCATTTGAACGTTCATGAACTGATGCAGTCGAGTCCACTCCTCGAGCAGATGGCAGGGTGGGCCGCCGCCATCAAAGGACAGTCTGTCGCGGACATGGCCCCCAAAGGAAAACTCGGGGTCTTGTTGACGTTCTATTGGGGCGGCGCCATGGTGGGGCGCTTCATCGGAGCAGGGCTGATGCAAAGGGTGAAGCCGGGCCAGCTTTTGGGCATTTTCGCTACGCTGGCACTTGTGCTGGTGGTCAGCAGCATGTCGACTTCCGGCTTGACGGCGTTGCTCCTCTTGCTGGCAGTCGGGTTGTGCAACTCCATCATGTTCCCCACCATCTTCACCTTGGGCATCGAGCAGTTGGGTCAAGCCAAACCGCAAGGCAGTGGCATCCTGTGCACGGCCATTGTGGGCGGTGCTTTCATTCCGCCTGCATTCGGCGCACTCCTCGATGTCTCTGGCTTTGCAGCCGCGTTGCTGTTGCCGGCGTTGTGTTATTCCTACATCGCGGGTTTTGGATTCCGAGCAGGGGGTGCGCAGGTGGCTTGATGCATTCCAACTGCACCGGAGCCCTGTGAACAACGGCGTTTGAAAGTTTCACAATTGATTCCTGAGGCTTTGGTCACCGGATTTCTTTGGGTTTGATTGCAACCCAAACAGGTTTTGCCTGTTGTTCCTGCAGAAGCCCCCGTTATGGCCAAGAAGAAGAAAAAGACCAAAGAGCTCCAGCCCAACATCAAAGTCCGTCTCGATGGCAGAACGGTCATCACCGTGCGCGATCCAAGCAAGCTGGACTTCTGGCGAGAGAAGTACCCCAAACTGGAGATTCTCGAGGAGAACTGACGCGCTCTGACGCTCAGACTTCGAGGTCTACCCAGTACCTCAAACAGAAAAGGCCACCGCGAGGTGGCCTTTTCTGTTGTGCTGAAGGTGGGTCTTAGGCGACGTGCGCGAGGCGCTCCGTCTCTTGGCTGAGGGCTTCCCGGCCTTTCTTGGTCAGCATGTAACCGTTTTTGTTCTGGATCAGCCCGTCGAGATACAGGCGGGTGATGCGCTCCCCGATGCGGGCCTGTCCAACACTCAAGGTCACGTCCCCTTCAATTCTCTTCCAGAAGTTCCGCTCCAGAACAGCGAGACGGATGTGCTCCTGCTGCTCGCGTTTGTGTTGTTGAACGATGTCGAGAATCATGAGGTCGTGCTTGTCCATGCTGCAGGGAGGTTGAGGTGAATCTTCGGTCTTTCGACATCTACAAAGAAGGGGATGTCGCTTGCCAATCCGAAGTTTTTCCCGACCCAGATATGGACAACTTGTCAACCTTTTGTTCACCTCAGCTTCATCCTCTGTTGACATCGCTACAGCCCATGGGATAGCTGAAGATGCGCCCGATGTAGTCGAGGGTGCGTTGGGCGTGTCGGTCCACTTTGAACGCGCTGTTGCAGCGGATTTTTCGGTGACGGCACGACCGCTGAATCAGTTGGATGTCCAAGCCATGTTGTTGGGCGAGGTCAATGTGCGCTCGAAGGGCTTGCGCCGTGTCCGCATGTCGGATGAGGGGAAGGGTGTCGCCTTCCGATCCGCGGGCCCTTTTCCTCCGCTGGTCCAATCGCATTTGGAGATAGTGGTGCCATTCCGATCCGGCTTGAAGGCTGGGGCCGCAGAGGAGAAGAACCTGTGCGCCAGGCCTGGGGTAGGGCCCCTCGATTCTCCAGCCTTGTGCGGACCTGATGGCCCATCGGAGGCGGGTTCTCCATGTCAGCCAGCGTGTCATGAAGTTGCAGCCGAATCGGGTGTTGCAAACGACCATTCGCCACGCCGCGTCGGGGCTTCCAATGCCACATTCAACGCGTCGAGGAATTCGGTCCTCGGCATCATTCTGGCCCCCAGCGATTCCAGGTGGGGGTTCATGATCTGGCAATCCATCCACGGCATGCCCCAAGTCTCCAATTGACGGGAGAATGTGATGAAGGCGGCTTTGCTCGCGTTGGACGCTCGGGCAAACATGGATTCGCCGAAGAACATGTCGCCCAGAGATACGCCGTACAGCCCGCCCACCAGGTCTCCAGCGTCGTTCCAGGCTTCCACGCTGTGCGCGAAACCGAGGTCGTGCAGTTGGCAGTAGGCCTCGGTGAAATCCTCGGTGATCCAAGTGCCCTCTTCCGGCCGGTCAGCACATCCTTCCATGACCCCTCGAAAATCTTGGTCCATGGTGATGTGGAAACGCCCTTGGTTGAGCACATTTCGCATGCTCTTGGACACTTTGACCTGGTCCGTTCGAATGACGGCCCTGGGGTCTGGACACCACCAGAGGAGGGGGTCTTCCGGAGCAGACCAGGGAAAGATGCCGCGTTCATACGCCAGCAACAGCCGAGCGGCGGACAAGTCGCCCCCAATGGCGACCAGCCCATCTTCTCCAAAGTGCTCTGGCGGAGGAAACCACAATTCTGACCCGAGTTGCAACATTGCAGGGCGAAATTAGCGTGTGCGCCGGAGGCCTTGCTGAAGAGGGCCCCGAAGAATGCAAAGCATGACAGAACGCGGCATCACCTTGGATTGGGCGGGTTGGCAAGCTGCTGGATGCCCCCTGCCGGGCGTCGCGGCCCACGAGGCGGTCATGCCCTTTGGTCGGACCTCTGCGGCGGAAGCCCGGAACCAGGGTCAACCTGGCCATGATTTTCGGGAGGCAGCGGTGTTGATTGGATTGGAGTCGGATGGACGGTTTGCCATGATCCAGCGGACGCTGGGAGGCGGGGTTCACGGGGGACAAATGGCGCTTCCAGGCGGCAGGAGGGAGGCTGGTGAATCCATGGAGTCCTGTGCCTTGCGCGAGTGGCGCGAGGAGTTGGGCTTGGCTTCGGATGTGGAACCGCTGGCTTCACCGCAGGCCATGACCGAAGTACATGTGGTCCCCAGCCGGTTTGTGGTGCGTCCATTCCTGGTGCCGGTGAACCTACCGGAGACGTTGCGTCCAGATCCCGTGGAAGTGGCCGAAGTGCACCGCGTGGAGTTGGGTCAATTGATGAATCCGGCGTCGAGACGCACCCAGAAAGTGCGTGCGGGTGGCGATGCCAATTGGAAGTTGGAGGCTCCTGGGTTTGCCCTTCCCGGGGTGCCGTTCATCTGGGGTGCAACCGCGATGATGCTGGCTGAATTGGCGGCGTTGGGCGAGCGTTGGACGCGCCCGTCCGCCGGCTAACTTCGCGCCATGGAAGAGAAACGGGCCAAAGCCTTGGCGGAATTGCACGCCGCCTTGCATTCTCCTGTGGCGGAAATGCGGGATGCGGCGATGAAGCGCGTCAAAGAGGAAGGCGACATCAGCACGGTGGCGGAACTGGTGCAACTCCGTGGCACCACGGACGAGCCCGAGGTTCGGAAACAAGTGGATGACATTCTGCGCGGCCTCAAGTTGGAAGGGGCTGGGAGCGCGTTGTTGGAGGCCGCGTTGGAACCAGAGCACGGCCACCAGCTTCCCGAGTTGCTCGGTTGCCTCTGGGAATGTGGGGGTACGGCGGAAGGCCACCTCAAAGCCCTCGCCACCCGGTGCGTTGACATGGGCATGCCCGTCATGGTCGAGGCCCTGACCTTGTTCGAAGCGTTGCCAGAGTGGGTGGAAGACGAAGGCGACTTGTTGGAGGCCATGCTCATTCTTCAGCAAGGCGTTGAGGCCCGAAAAGGGGGCAATGCCGAGGCGGAGACAGCCCTGCTCGGCATGATGTGGAAGGAGCTCAGCGGCCGGGAGCGCGCCTGAGCATCAGGTTTGCAGCACCCCCATGGTGAAGGGGCCCTCCTCAGGAGCCCCGTCCATGGCGGCAATGCCCTCCGAAATCCAGGTCCGTGTGTCCCGAGGGTCGATGATGGCGTCCACCCACAGTCGGGCCGCCGCGTAGTAAGGAGAAGTCTGCTCGGCGTACCGCGCTTCGATGTCTGCCCGGATTTCGGCCTCTTTTTCCGGGTCAATGTCCTCCCCAGCTTTCTTTCTTCGCGCCACTTCGATCTGCAGCAGAACCCCTGCCGCTTGGGCGCCACCCATCACGGCGAGTTCCGCTGTGGGCCAGGCGACCATGAATTTCGGGTCATAGGCTTTGCCGCACAGCGCATAGTTGCCGGCGCCATAGCTGTTGCCCACCACGATCGTGAACTTCGGCACGATGGAGTTGGCCATGGCATTGACCAGCTTCGCCCCATCCTTGATGATGCCACCCTGTTCACTTTTGGATCCGACCATGAAGCCGGTGACGTCCTGCAGGAAGACCAGGGGCAGACCCTTCTGATTGCAGTTCATGATGAAGCGGGCCGCCTTGTCGGCGCTGTCGGAGTAAATCACCCCGCCGAATTGCGTGCCCGATTTGGCGCTTTTGACCAGCATCCGCTGGTTGGCGACAATCCCCACATTCCATCCGTCAATGCGCGCTGTGGCGCACAGGAGGGTCTTGCCGAAGTCCTTTTTGAATTCGGTGAATTCGCCGCCATCCACCAGGGCTTCGAGAAGCAGACGGGTGTCGTAGGGCTCCTTGCGCGACTCGGGCAAGACCTCGAGCAGCCCGTCAGGGCCACCGCCTGCATCGGCGGGTGTGACGCGCCCAAAACCGCGGCGGCTGGGCCGGTCGGAACGGTGGGAGACCAGGGTTCGCAACAAGGCGATGGCTTCGCGGTCATCGTCGACGACATGGTCCACCACCCCGGAGATGCTGCCGTGCATGTCAGCGCCACCGAGCGTCTCTGAGTCCACGTCCTCCCCGATGGCGGCCTTGACGAGGTAGGGGCCTGCCAGGAAAATGCTGCCCGTACCGCGCACGATGATGCTCTCGTCGCTCATGATGGGCAAATAGGCTCCTCCGGCGACGCAGCTTCCCATGACGGCCGCGAGTTGCGGGATGCCAGCAGCACTGAGCCTGGCGTTGTTGCGGAAAATGCGCCCGAAGTGCTCCTTGTCGGGGAAGATTTCATCCTGCATGGGCAGGTAGACGCCTGCACTGTCGACGAGGTAGAGGATGGGCAAGTGAAATTCGAAGGCCAACTCCTGCGCGCGCAGGTTCTTTTTTCCGGTGATGGGGAACCAGGCGCCGGCTTTGACGGTGGCGTCATTGGCCACCACGATGCAACGCACGCCTTCGATGTGCCCGATGACCACGGCACACCCTCCACCGGGGCACCCGCCGTGCTCCTTGTACATGCCGCCTCCGGCCAATGCGCCGATCTCGAGTTGCGGGGCGCCGGGGTCGAAGAGCAGGTCCAGTCGCTCCCGGGCGGTGAGCTTGCCTTTGGCGTGCTCCTTGTCGATGCGGGCTTGTCCGCCGCCCAGCCGGGCAGTTTCCAGCGCACGGTCGAGGTTTGACACCTTCAGTTTCATGGCGTCCACGCGCCGCTGCAGTTCAATCTCTTCTTCAGAAACAGGCATATCCGGTCATTGCGGGGTCTGCCTACAAGTTACGGATTGCCCCCCCGTACTTTTGAGGTGTGTTGTGCGACCTCTGGACATTCCGATGTTCTTCCCCCATCCTTCGTCAGGCCCTGATCGGGTGTGGACTGGTCTGGATTGTCGCGGGGTGTGGTTCCCCATCCACCGGCGACATGCCCCAGCCCGCCCAGGTCCAGCTGGAGGCGGAAGGGCCGGAAGTCCGCTGGGCGCAGGGCTTCGGATGGACCGATGGAGGCCAGATCCTGTGGCTGGCCGATGCGCAGGACACCACCTACTGGACCCGATCGCGGAAGGCGGCTGAAATCGCCCCCCGAAGCACCATGCTGCTGCCGTCTCCGGACGAGTTGGCCATCGGCACGTGGTCGACCACCCACGTGCCGTTCGTCCGCGCCATCGGTGCGGAAGCCCAATGGGTAGCGAGCGGGTATGCCGATCGCATCGTCGCGTTGCCTCAATCGGTGGCCAACCTGGGAGGCGATGCAGGGCTGGAGGAAGAAATGGTGGTGGCGAGCGGGGTCAATGTGCTGACCAGTTATCCATTCGGCAACCCCATGGAGGGCGTGGCCGACAGGACTGGCGTCACCGTCTTGCCGCTCACGGAGTATGCCGAGCCGCATCCTTTGGGTCGTGCCGAGTACCTCCGTCTCTTCGGGTGGCTCACAGGCCGCGATTCCGCAGCAGACCGCGCATTTGATCAGATTGAAGCGGCCTACATCGCCAAGGCAGCGCAGGCAGAGGCACAGGCCGCATTGCATGGGAGGCCCGTGGTCTTTTCCGGCAGCAGCCAATCTGGGCGCTGGACCGCTCCAGGTGCGGACGGCGTGGTCGCCAAGTTGATCGCCGACGCGGGCGGCGCCTATGCATTTGACCAGCAAGTCGCAGATGCCTTGGGCTTGAAGAAGGTCGGAGCCAATTACGAAGTGGAATTGGAGCAGTGTGCCGCCATTGCAGCTGGAAGTGACCTCTGGGGCAAGGTGGTCCACGCGCCGGAAGGCTGGACGATGGACAAAGCCAAAGCCGAAGCGCCTTGGTGTGACTTCGAGCAGAAGGCCCTCTTTCACTGCAACACGGCTGAAGTCGACTATTTCGGTCAAGCTGTGTTGGAACCCCACGTGATGCTCGCCGATCTCGCCGCCTTGTTTCACGGGGTAGGCGGTGACCGGACACCGGTGTATTTCAAACCCACGCCGCCATGAGCAGGACGCATTGGATTTCGGTGGGACTCGCAATGGCTGCGTGCGTGCTGTTCTTCGTCGGGTGGTTCTCAGGTCCGGCCGCATTGTCCTGGTCGGACCAATGGTCCGCCCTTGTTCAAGGAGAGGGCATGGCCGGAACCATTCTCTGGCAGTTGCGCCTCCCGCGTCTGCTGCTCGCGGCCTGCTCGGGCAGTGCGCTGGCCTTGTCGGGATTGTTGATGCAGGCCTATTTCAAAAACCCGTTGGCCGGCCCCAGTGTGTTGGGGGTGACGTCCGGGTCCACCTTGGGCGTGGCCTTGGTTTCGCTCGGCGGATTGGCCATGGGCCAGCCGTTCGGCATTGCGGGTACAGTAGTCGGTGCGTTGCTCGGGGCATGGGGGGTCATGGTGTTGCTCGGTGGTGTGATCGGTTGGTTTCGGTCCCGCTCCGCTCTGCTGATTTTCGGTTTGATGGTCGGCTACCTGTCCGGAGCCATGGTCACGGTCCTTCAGGCCGGCGCGGATGCCGGAGCACTTCAGGCCTTTGTGGTTTGGGGAATGGGGTCGTTTGGCCGGGGAGATTTGACCAGTGTGTTGGCTGTGGGTACAGCGTTGATCATCGGAATGGGGTGGGCGTTTCGCTACCAGCATGACCTGGACATGTGGAGGTTGGGCTCTCCAACCGCCCGGTCGATGGGCGTCAATGAGCGCGCCCTCACGTGGGGCTTGCTCGGCGTCACTGGTGCATTGGCGGCCTTGGTCACCGCGTGGTGCGGACCTGTGGCTTTCTTGGGCTTGGCGACGCCGCACTTGGTTCGCGTGCTCTACGGTCCGGGGCGCACAGGCGCCTTGCTGGGCCCTGTGTTGCTCATGGGGACCGTCTTGGCTTTGCTGGCGGATTGGGCGGTTCGATTCACAGCCATTCCCCTCAATGCCGTGTTGAGCATGGTCGGGGCGCCGGTGGTCCTGTGGTTGCTGTTGCGTCAATCCAAATCCAGCGCGGCATGACGGCACATCGCATTCAATTCGATCAGGTTCAATTGTCTCGGCCAGCCGATGGTGCTGCCCGCCTCCATTTCACGCTGGAGCCCGGTGCCGCGGTCGTGGTGGTGGGGCGCAATGGGGCTGGGAAATCCACCTTGTTGCACACTTTGGCAGGATTGCTTCCTCCACGATCGGGACAGGTTCTGCTTGGCGATGCCAACATTCACAGCATGCCGCCATCGCGACGGGCGCAGGGGATTTCACTGGTGACGTCCACGCCTCCAAAGCCGGCTGGATTGACAGTGGCCGATGTCATGGCGCTCGGCCGAAGGGCGGGGGAGGGATCCAGGCAGTCGGCTTCGTTGGACGCCGACCTGACGGCGGCGGGCATCCAAGAATGGCGGGACCTGCCGATGGGTTCGCTCAGCGATGGGATGGCACAGCGGGTGATGGTGGCGCGGGCTGGGGTCCAGTCCCGTTCGGTCATGTTGCTGGATGAGCCCACGGCATTTCTCGACTTGGTGGGTCGGGAAGAGGTGCTTCAACAAATGGCGCAATGGAAAGGAGACGACCGCACCCTCATCGTGGCCACCCACGATTTGGAAGCGGTCGCGGCGGCGGGGTGGTTCACCCACTGGCTCCACCTGCATCCCGGGCGAGATCACGGAGCCACATTGCACCACGCCCCGCTTGATGTGGACGTGGCCAAAACTGCATTGCGCGCAGACCGGTGAGGGCGTTTTCCCAAGCTTCGCCAAGAGTGAACCGCACGCTTTGATGGGGGTTAATTTCGCGGCATGCCGTCCACACTTCGCATCATCATCACGTCGCTGATCCTGCTCGGCATCCTGGGGCTCATCGAATGGGGAGCGTGGCGGAACATGGGCAGGATGTGGTCGGGGCACGCTCGGTTTTCTGCCATTCGGTGGGGGTGGTGGTCGATCACGGCCATTCAAGTCGCTTGGACATTGCTCTACTTCTGGAAATGGCCCCATTGGCGGGAGTTTCAGCCACAGTATTTGTTGTGGACCCACGCGGTACTGATCTCCATTGCCCTGCCGAAGCTGTTTCTCTGCGGCGTGGAAATGGTGGACGGGTTGAGATACAGTGTGCAGTGGCTCTTTTCGGGCAAGGAGTTCCGGGCCAGTGTACCCCGTCGCTCCTTCATTACGTTGGCAGGGCAAGCCACAGCAGGTCTGCTTCTCGGAGCGTTTGCGCATGGCATGACCCGGGGCCGCAAAGGCTACCACGTGCGCAGACACGATGTCCCGGTCCAGAACATGCCGGTAGCGCTGGAGGGACTTCGCATCGTCCAGATTTCAGCCGCTAATATGGGCAGTTTTCTTGGCCAATTCGATGCGGTTCAACCTGGCTTGGACATGATTCAGGCATTGGATCCGGACGTGCTCTGCTTCACGGGGGACTTGGTCAATGACCACAGCGATGAAGCCGAGCCATGGGTCGAACGGTTCGGTACCTTGAATGGGCGCTACGGCAAATTCAGCATCCTCGGCAACCACGATTATGCGGATTACGCGCGGCGCACGGATGAAGAGCGCCAGGCCATCCGGTCCCGCTTGAACGCCATCCACGGTGAGATGGGCTTCGATCTGCTGCGCAATGCGCACCGTGTGCTGGACATCCGAGGTGAGCAGTTGCTCATCGTCGGCGTGGAGAACTGGGGGAAAGGATTCCGGCAATCCGGGGATTTGAAGCAGGCCGCGGATGGCGCCGACCTGTCGTTGCCCACGGTGTTGCTCAGCCACGACCCCACCCATTGGGAAGAACAGGTGATGGGCGAGAAGTTCCCCGCGGACTTGACCTTGTCCGGACACACCCACGGCATGCAGATGGGGCTGGAGATTCCCAGTCTCGGCATCAAATTTTCTCCGAGTCGACTGCGCTACAAGCGCTGGGGCGGTTTGTATTCGGAAGGGGCGCAACACCTCCATGTCAACCGCGGCTTTGGCATGTTGGGCTTTCCCGGCAGGGTGGGCATGCCGCCTGAAATCACGGAATTGACGCTGAGGAAGGCCTGAGTACCTTCCCGGTCCCATTCACGACACCATGAGCGACGACAAGAAGGTCATATTCTCGATGGTCAAGGTCAACAAGACGACCCCGACCGGAAAGCACATCCTGAAGGACATCTACCTGTCCTTTTACTACGGAGCCAAGATTGGCATCATCGGAACGAACGGTTCGGGTAAGTCGACCGTCATGAAGATCATTGCCGGCCTCGATGAGGCGTACCAGGGCGAGGTCGTCTGGGCCGATGGCTACACGGTGGGATACCTGCCTCAGGAGCCCAAGCTGGATGAAAACAAGACCGTCCGTGAGGTCGTCGAGGAAGGCACCCAGGAGATTGTGGCTGTGCTCAAGGAGTACGAGGAGATCAACGCCAAGTTCATGGACGAGGAGATCCTGAACGACCCCGACAAAATGCAGGCGCTGATGGACCGGCAAGCGGCCGTGCAGGACCGCATCGATGCCTTGGACGCCTGGGAATTGGACACCAAGCTGAGCATCGCCATGGATGCGTTGCGCTGCCCGCCGGATGACCAGAAAATTGGAGAGCTGTCCGGTGGTGAGCGTCGTCGGGTGGCGTTGTGCCGGTTGTTGCTCCAGGCGCCGGATGTGCTGTTGCTGGACGAGCCGACGAACCACTTGGATGCCGAGACCATCGATTGGCTCGAGCAGCACTTGGAGCGCTACAAGGGCACTGTCTTGTGTGTGACCCACGACCGCTACTTCCTCGACAATGTGGCCGGGTGGATCCTCGAGCTCGACCGCGGTGAAGGCATTCCATGGAAGGGCAACTACGCCGAGTGGCTCGATCAGAAGACCACCCGCTTGGCCCAGGAGGAGAAGCACGAATCCAAGCGCCGCAAGGAGTTGGAGCGCGAGCTGGAATGGGTCCGTCAGAATCCCAAGGGACGTCGCGCCAAGAACAAGGCCCGCCTCAACAACTACGAGGCGATGCTCGCCGAGGGCAGCAAGGAAAAGGAAGCCCGATTGGAGATTCCCATTCCCAATGGTCCGCGGTTGGGCAACAAAGTCATTGAGGTCGAGGGCCTTCAGAAGGCCTTCGGCGACAAGCTGCTCATCGAGAACCTCAGCTTCTCCCTGCCGCCCGCGGGCATTGTGGGGATCATCGGTCCCAATGGTGCGGGCAAGACCACCCTCTTCCGGATGATGATGGGAGAGGAGCAGCACGACAACGGCACCGTGACCTTCGGAGACACTGTGGAGGTCGGCTATGTCGACCAGCGCCACAAGGAAATCGATCCGGAAAAGACGGTGTGGGAGGTGGTGTCGGGTGGCAATGAGCAGCTCGACATCGGCGGCAGCTTGGTGAATTCCCGGGCCTACGTGTCCAAGTTCAATTTTGGTGGTTCCGACCAGCAGAAGAAGTGCGGGGTGTTGTCCGGCGGAGAGCGCAACCGCCTTCACCTCGCCATGACCCTGAAGACCGAGGCCAACGTCCTGTTGCTGGACGAGCCGACGAACGACATTGACGTGGGTACCCTGCGCGCACTGGAGGAAGGCATCATGAGTTTCGCAGGCTGTGCGGTGGTCATCTCGCACGACCGCTGGTTCCTGGACCGCATTTGCACGCACATCCTCGCGTTTGAGGGCGACAGCCAAGTCGTGTGGTTCGAAGGGACCTATTCCGAATACGAGGCCAACCGCAAGGAGCGCCTCGGAGACAGCGGCCCGAAGCGCATCAAGTACCGCAAGCTGGTCCGCTGATGGCGGACAGGGGGGCGGTCGGCCGGTTTGCGCCATCTCCCACTGGGAGGCTGCACCTCGGCAGTCTCCTGGCGGCTGTGGCATCCCGTTGCCAAGCCCTTCATCGGGGTGGCCGTTGGTTGGTTCGGATGGAGGACTTGGACCCGCCCCGAGAAGTGCCGGGGGCAGCAGACGACATCTTGCGGACCTTGGAGGGCTTCGGCCTGCATTGGGACGGCGAAGTGGTGTTCCAATCTCAGCGGCATGGTGCCTACCGGGAAGCGCTGGATGAACTGAGTTCCGGAGGCCAGGCCTACCCGTGCGGCTGTTCGCGAAAAGACTGGCTCGGACAACCCCATTATCCGGGCACATGCCGATCGGGTTTGGCGCTGGGCATGGCGGCACGGATGCAGCGGCACCGCCTCTCAGGCCGTCGAAGGGAATGGACCGATGTCTATCGCGGACATCTCGCTTATGAAACCGCACAATTGGGGGACTTCCCGTTGCTCCGTGCGGATGGGCATTGGGCGTATCAGCTCGCTGTGGTCGTGGACGACCGCATGCAAGGTGTGACGGAGGTCATCCGGGGGGGCGACTTGTTGGACAGTACGCCACTCCAGTTGGACTTGTGGGCTGCATTGAATGAGGGCCGCGGCGTCCAGCCCACCCCCCAATACGGGCACTTGCCCATCCTGCAGACCCTCAGCGGACAGAAGTTGAGCAAGCAGACATTGGCCAGGCCGGTCGACGTGGCCGAGGCAGCATCACTGATCGACTTGGTTTGGGGGCTCCTCGGCCAACAGCGGACGGACGAATGGAGGAGTGCCATCGTCGGGGCGACACCATCGGAGATCATGGGGTTGGCGGTGGACCTTTGGGACGAATCCGTGGTGCCAACAGAGCCTGTTCAGTTGCAGGGTTGGGGACAGGATTCGCCGCCTTGAAGTGGCTCCCCGCGCGCATCGACAAATACGTCGGCATTGTCTTCCAAGCCGTGGCGCAACCAGTGGATTGCCATGGCCTTCACCTCTGGGTGAATCAGTGCGCTGTTGCACACCGAATGCCCCGCGCCGCAGGCCCGGCGGGTCCATGCGGTAACGCCAACACTGCGCAGCGAGTCTGCCCAAGCGGGACCGCCGACGAGCAGCCAGGCGCCGGGGTCCTCCTCCGAGCAGAAGTGATGGAGGTCTCGGCCCACGGGGACAAGGGGGTCACACGTGCCATGCACGGCCAGCAAGGGCGGCGCCATGGCCCGCGCTTGAATACCGGCATCTAGCGCGCCGGAGAAGCTCATGGCACCGGTCCATTGGTTGGGCACACGGGAATAGGCCGACCACAACGCCGCTTCTGCACCGGCACTGCTGCCGGCGATCACCCAGCGGGTTGGAAGGCTGGCTTCTGCAGTTCGCGCTTGGAGCCAAGTCAAGGCACGCGCAGCATCTGAGGCCGCGGCTTCGACTGCGCTCTGCTTTTCTCGGCTGGGGACATCGCAACCGAAACCGCGTCCAGCCATGGTGAGTCGATAGGAGATGCTGGCACTGGCGATTCCGGCATCGGCCAAGGCGTCGAGGAAGTGCACGACAGGCTCCACATCCCGTCGGCCACTCTGAAATCCACCGCCATGCAGAAAAACAACCCCTGGAGCATCTGGAGTGCGGACCTGAGGCACGCGGAGGTCCAATTCCAATGTTTCACCATCCACTTCCGCGTAGATGTGTGTTTCGATTCGAGCCTCTTTCGCCACAGAAAGTTGCGCCACCCAGCTTGTGGTAGCCAGGAAAAGGAGAATCAGAACGGTGAATCGGATGGGGGAGAAGGTCACGCCTTCACGTTGCGCGGGTGGAAGCGCTCCATTTGGTCGCGGAGGAACCGCTGGTCCAAGTGGGTGTAGATCTCAGTCGTGCTGACTGAGCTGTGGCCGAGCATTTCTTGGACCACACGGATGTCCGCACCGCTTTCCATCAAGTGGGTCGCAAAGCTGTGGCGGAAGGTGTGCGGGCTCACTTGTTTGCGGATGCCGGCTTCGTGTGTGGTACGCCGGAGCATGGTAAACACCATTTGCCGGGTCAGTTCACGGCCCCGTCGGCCGAGGAACAGGGTGTCCTCATAGCCAGGCTCGATGTCCACGAAGTTGCGGTACTCCTGGATGTATCGGCTGATGGTGTCCAATGCGAGCTCCCCGATGGGGATGATCCGCTCTTTGTTGCCTTTGCCGATGACTTTGACCATGCCCTCGACTTCGTCGATGCAGCTCATGCGCAGCCCCACCACCTCGGAGACGCGCAGGCCGCAGCTGTACATGGTCTCGAGGATGGCCCGGTTCCGAATGCCCTCTTTGCGCGACAAATCGATGGCTTCGATGATGGCTTGGATTTCAGCCACGCTCAACACATCCGGCAACTTGCGTTCCGGACGGGGTGAATCCATCAGCTCAAGCGGATCCCGCTCGAGAATGCCCTCCAGTTGCAAGTACTTGGAGAAATTTCGAACGCCACTGAGAATGCGGCTTTGGGAATTGCGGCTGAGGCCCTCATCGAACAGCTGAGCCACAAATCCATCGATGTGCTCTGGTGCGAATTCACTAGGTGTAAACCCAGGGTTGGAGAGGTTCTGAGCGTAGAACGACAAACGCTGAACATCCCTGAGATAAGCCTCTACGCTGTTGTTGCTGAGTCCGCGCTCAAGTTCGAGCCAGCTGCGAAAACCACGCATACAAGCCGCCCATCCCGCATTGCCTGGGGAGGTCTGACGCTTGTTGTTGTGATCGCTGCTCATGCTGTGCGTTCGTTGCTTAAGGAATCCACTTCTGGCCTGTCCTCGTCAGCGCTTCCTGTGTAGAAATGCGCTTTCCATCTCTTCGTCCAACCACAAAAGCATCTTGGAAGTTGTAAGCTCCACTGAGGTTGTTTCTGTGATTTCTGGCCTCCGCATAGTCGGTGAAGACTCCATGGGTGTATTTGACCCAACCGTCCACACGTTCTTCTCTCACCTCTTGACGAAAGTCCAACTGTCGGTCGAAATAATCGGTAACCCTGCGGTTTTTAAGTGCGGCTATCTGCACTTCAAACTGAATATCAGTGCTTTGCGCCCTTGGGGTTTCCACTACTTCAGGACCAGAAGACTCCGAATCATCATCAATTACGGGCAATTCGACAGACGCATCACCATGCACGAAGGATAATGTTCCGGATGATTTTTGAGCCTGCGATAATGAGCACTCGACCACTTTCTAACGCACCCATCCGCTGTACTGATAATCGAACCACAGGAAGGTCAGGAAGCCAGATTCACGGCGCACGGTGCTTCCAGCATCTTCCAAGATTTCCACCCGGCATCGAGGGGGCAATGGGAATTCGAGTTTCACAAAACCACCTGGGCGAAGTCCGTTCAATTCGACGGAAGCTTCCCACTCTGCATCCGATCCCGACCACATGCGACGCGCAGTGACGTCTCCCTGAGACAGGGCGTCCAGTGCGGTCGTCTCTTGGTCCGCAGAGTCCGAGGTGATGTCAAACAGCAATGGGGTGGGGCGGACAGATTCGCGGTCGTTGTTTCGGATGAAGCTGAACTCCCAGTCCAACGATTCAGACCGCGGAGCGGCGTTGGGCTCCACAATCAGCTGGAGTTGGAGGTCGAACTGGGGTGCGTCAGGGAGCTTGAGCCAACTGATGACGGCCACATGCTGCCGTTCATCCCAGCGAAATTGCCCGCCGTGCAGGTCAGCGGCGGCCAGTCGGCAATCCTCGGGGGCTTGGATCAGGAGCCGTCCGAAATAGTCCAGTCCGCCTTTTTGGATGCGGATGTCCACTGGCGTGGTGCTGCCAGGGGTCGGTGCACTTTGCAACGTCCCTTCAATGACCACGCCGCCGGGGACTGCAGCCAGAATCGCAACCGCTACAAGGGGAAGAAGGAGCCAAGTTCGCCGCACATTGCAAATTCACTTGTGAAGGGGGCTGTATTCGGATCAGAACACTTGGGCTGTCGACAGCAGGTTGTGAATGGGGCCAAAAGAAAAGTCCCGCGGTGACGTTTCACCACGGGACTACTTAACCAAATTATCACTTGATGCTCAGTCAGCCGTAGCTGACCTTCTCACTTAAAACCGGAGCGAAGGTACAGGGGAGTGGAGGGGGCTCAGGCCAGATTGGTGTCAATGTTTTCCAATTCGGGTTGTTGATGTCGTTGGCTCGGAGCCGAGAACACGCAGCAACAAATGGGGGTTGGAGGAAAGATTCGTTTCGGCTATTTTTGCCGACCCAATTCTGAACTCATGAAAGAAGGCATCCACCCCGAGAACTACCGCACGGTCATTTTCAAGGACCTGACCGCGGATTGGCGCTTCCTCGGAAAGAGCTGCGCGGAGAGCAAAGAGTCCGAGCAGTGGGAGGACGGCAATGAGTACCCTGTCATCAAAGTGGAGGTGAGCTCTGCGAGCCACCCGTTCTACACTGGAAAGAACACCTTGGTGGACACCGCAGGACGGATCGACAAGTTCCGCACCCGTTACGCCAAGCACAAGAAGTGAATCTGGACCAGCCCAGAAAGAAAAACCCGGCCGAGCGCCGGGTTTTTTCTTGTCCCATGTTTTGAGGGCGAATCAGGTGCGCAGCGGGACCACTTCGGTGATTTCGATGCCATAGAGGGACATCCCTTTGGTGACCTTGGCTGTATCACTGATCAGCTTCAGCCGCCGAATTCCAAGATCCCGGAGGATTTGAGCACCGAGGCCATAGGTGCGGCCATGGCGGCGCTTGAGTTCGGCCTCGCTGATCCCGAGGTGGGTCGGGTCTGCATGCGGCTTTTCCTCTGGCAAGGCATGGACATCTGACCAAGGGCTGGATCCGTTCTCCAGATAGATGAGGGCTCCTTTGTCCATTCTGCCAAGCCGATCGAGCGCCAGTCGAAGGGTTTGGCCTTTTCCGATGGTGCTGCTGTCGAGGAGGTCAAACCGCGGTTGGCTGGCATGGACCCGGACCGGGATGTCTTCTCCTTCACCCCATTCACCGCGAATCAAGGCGAAATGCTCATCGTCGCTCGTGGTTTGACGGTACGTGATCATGGTGAACTGGCCGTGTTCGGTGTCCACTGTGCGCGCGCCCGTCCGCTCAATGAGGGTGTCGTTTTCGAGGCGGTAAGCGATCAGGTCTTCAATGGACACGATGCGCAGGTCCATGCGGTCCGCCATATCCAGCAACTCAGGAAGCCGGGCCATTGTACCGTCCGGGTTCATGATCTCCACAATCACGCCCGCGGGCTCCAAGCCGGCAAGTCGGGCCAGATCAATGGCGGCTTCAGTGTGGCCTGCGCGGCGCAGTACCCCGCCTTTTCTGGCGCGGAGGGGGAAGATGTGTCCAGGGCGTCCCAATTCTTCCGGGCGTGTCTCCGGGGAGATCAAGGCCTGCACCGTCTTGGCCCGGTCTGCGGCCGAGATGCCGGTGGTGCAGCCATGACCGACGAGGTCCACGCTCACCGTGAAAGGCGTCTCGAACGCGGCATTGTTCCGATTGACCATCAGTTCCAGGTCCAGTTCGTCGCAACGGTCTTCAATCAAGGGGGCGCAGATGAGCCCACGGCCTTCCACGGCCATGAAGTTGATGAGCTCGGGTGTGGCATGGCGGGCTGCTGCCACGAAATCACCTTCGTTTTCCCGATCCTCATCATCCACGACGATGATCAGTTTCCCCTGGCGAATGTCCTCGATGGCATCCTCGATGCGGTCCAGGCTCCTGGTCTGCTCACTCATGGGGCAAAGGTAGGCCGGGGAATGGGTGGAAGTCTGCAACTTTGCACCCATGGTGTTACCGGTTGTGGCTTACGGAGATCCCGTCCTTCGAAAAGAAGCTGAAGATGTGTCGGAAGGCATGGATGGGCTTCAGAAACTCATTTCTGACATGTGGGAGACCATGTACCGTGCCGAAGGCGTGGGCCTGGCCGCACCGCAGATCGGGCAGTCTCTCCGGTTGTTCGTCGTCGATGGGTCTCCATTCGGAGAAGGGGACCAAGGCGATCCCGGGTGCCGCGATTTCAAACGCGTCATGATCAATCCCGTCTTGTTCGAAGAGTCGGAGGAGCTGACGTCCATGGAAGAAGGTTGTCTCTCCATTCCTGGCGTCCGGGAGCCTGTGGAACGACCCGTTTCCGTCAAGGTGGAGTACTACGATGAGCAGTGGGTCTTGCGGGAGGAAGCCCTCTCCGGAATTGCCGCCCGCATTGTCCAGCATGAGAATGACCACCTCGATGGGGTGATGATTCCCGATTACGCGCCGGTCCTGAAGAAGGCATTGCTCCAGAGCAAACTCAAGGACATCGCAAGCGGCAAGGTGCCTGCGGATTACCCCATGCGATTCCCGAAGAAGGGCCGCCGATGAGCCGTCGGTGGCCATTGAGGATTACAGGCGGGGTCCTTGTATTGGCGTTGTGTGCTTGCGGTGCGCGTCCTGAAGGGGAGGAGGTCGCTCTGCGCATCGCCAAAACGGAGCAAGAATTGGCCCCGTTGCTGCAGGAAGAAGCCTTGGAGGTGTCGGAGGAGGCCGCGGGTTTGGTGCAGTCCCTGCTTCGGGATTACGCCACTTACATCAACGCCCACCACGGGGACAGCTTGTCGCTGCATTACGGCATGCGGCGGGCGGATTTGCTCCTTGGAAAGGGCGACGCCGAAGCCGCCATTCAACAGTGGATCGACGTTGTGGGGGGAGGAGCGAGCGGGGAGTTGGCCGCGGAAGCCATGTTCAGGGTGGGCCTCACCAGAGAAGTCGCGTTGCAGGACACGGTGGGGGCGCTGAAGGCCTATGCTGAATTGATTCGACTCCATCCTGAAAGCCAGTGGTCAGGACCCGCTGGGGAAGCCGCAAAATGGCTGACGTTCTCCGAGTCGGAATTCATTCGGGCCCTTGAGTTGGGGGCGGAAGCACACCGTTGACCCTTTTGTCCGAAAAACCCGGAAAAACCGCGGGGTTCAGGTGAGGTCTTCCACACCGGGGAAGCTACCTTGCGCGCCGTAAATCACACGTCCCTCATGTCCCGTTTTCGTTCCGGTGTCCTGCATGGCCAAGAAGTGGCCGATCTGTTTGCCGACGCCCAAGCCCGTGGCTACGCCTTGCCCGCTGTCAACATCATTGGCACCAACTCCCTGAACGCCACCCTCGAAACGGCTGCTTCCGTGGGGTCGCCTGTCATCGTGCAATTGTCCAATGGCGGTGCCGCCTTCTACGCCGGCAAGTCGCTCAAACTGGATGACCAGAAGGCACAGGTGCTGGGCAGTGTCTCAGCAGCCCACCACGTGCACACCTTGGCTGAGGCTTACGGCGTCCCGGTCGTGTTGCACACCGACCACTGCGCCCGGAAATTGCTCCCATGGATCGACGGATTGCTGGACCACGGTGAAGCCTTCCACAAGGCCACCGGCCAGCCGCTGTTCTCTTCGCACATGATCGACCTGAGCGAGGAGCCCATCGAGGAGAACATCGAGACCTGCGTCGAGTACCTCAAGCGCATGGCGCCGCTGGGCATGTTCCTCGAGATCGAGCTCGGCGTGACGGGAGGAGAAGAAGATGGCGTGGACAACACGGACATCGACGCCAAGCACCTCTACACCCAACCGGAAGAGGTGGCCTATGCTTACGAGAAGCTCGGGGCCGTCAGCGATCAGTTTACCGTGGCTGCGGCCTTCGGCAACGTGCACGGGGTCTACAAGCCGGGCAATGTGGAGTTGACCCCGGTCATTCTGAAGAACAGCCAAGAGCACATTGCTGCGAAGCACGGCACAGGCCCACGCCCGGTGGACTTTGTCTTCCATGGCGGATCCGGCAGCAGCGTGGAGGAAATCCGCGAAGCCATCTCCTATGGTGCCGTCAAAATGAACATCGACACCGACATGCAATGGGCCTTCCTCAGCGGGGTCCGGGATTACGTGTCGGAGAACAGCGCCTACTTGCAGACCCAGATCGGCAACCCCGAAGGCGCGGACCAGCCCAACAAGAAGAAGTACGATCCGCGGGTTTGGCTTCGCCAAGGCGAACAGTTCTTCGTTCAGCGCTTGACACAGGCCTTCGAGGACCTCAATTGCGTGGGGCGCAACCGCGCCTGATGGATTTCGAATGGAGCAGGATGTCTTGACCCCGTTCGACTTCGGGGACGCGCTGGATCGTCACGGATTGCACGCGCATGCCGCTCGACTGAAGTCCAAAGGCCTGCAGGGATTGCAGTCTGAGGCTGGAAGGGTGGACCGTTGGGTCCTTCGGCCCGAGGGCATGTCATGGCGCTTTGACTTCACCAAGCAGCTTTTGGATGACGCCGCATGGTCGGCATTGAAATCCGTGGCGGAGGATGCGCAGTGGTCGGTTCAGCGGGACCGTCAACTCTCCGGCGCACCCATCAACGAGACCGAAGGGCGCGCCGTCCTCCACATGGCGCTCCGTGGAGAAGCCTCGGACGGATTTGCCGTGGCTGGACAGCCCGTGATGCCCGATGTCCTCGATACGCGGGAAGCTTTCCTCGGGTTTGCGGAGGATGTGCGGGAGGGGAGGTATGCCGCTGCGGATGGCGCACGCTTCACCCACGTCATCAACATTGGCATCGGAGGCTCTGATCTCGGCCCTGTGATGGTCCACGAGGCCTTGGCGCCGCTTCGCATGAAGGAGGGGGCGCCGCTGGATGTGCGCTTTGTGAGCAACGTGGATCCATTCCACCTCGATGCCGCGTTGCAGGGACTGGATCCCCAGCGCACGCTGGTGGTCATCGTGTCCAAGACATTCACCACGCAGGAAACCATGGCCAATGCACGCCGTGCTTTGTCCTGGTTGAAGTCGGCACTGGGTGAACAAGCTGGGCGCCACTTGGCTGCCGTCTCTTCCAATGTGGAGGGGGCAGCACAGATGGGCATCGCGTCGGACCGGGTGTTCGGTTTCGGCAATTGGGTCGGTGGTCGGTTTTCCCTGTGGGGCCCCGTGGGACTGGCGATTGCACTGGGCTCTGGTGCTGCCGCTTTCAGGGAGCTGCTCCGCGGGGCACGCGACATGGACCGCCATTTCGTCGAGGCGGAGGCCGATGTCAATGTCCCCTTGCACCTGGCCCTGATCGAAATCTGGAATGCCAATGTGCTGGGGCACACGAGCCGGGTCGTGCTGCCATACGCGCAAGCGCTTCACCGCCTCCCAGCCTACCTCCAGCAGGCGGAAATGGAGTCCAATGGCAAGGCCGTCGGCCGAGATGGAAAACCGGTGAAATGGACCACCCATCCCGTGGTGTGGGGTGAACCTGGAACCAATGGCCAGCACGCATTCCACCAGTTGTTGCACCAGGGCACGGGCGTTCACCCCGTGGACTTCATTGCGATTCGAGAATCCATGGGAGGTGATGAGCACATGCATGGGTTGCTTCTGGACAACGCGCTTGCCCAAGCGGAGGCGTTCTGTATGGGCCGTGGCCAGGACGATGTGGAGCAGGAGATGCGCAACGCGGGAGCGGCTCCGGAAGAGGTGGCCCGCATTGCACCCCACAGGACATTTGGCGGAGGGCGTCCCTCTTCATTCATGTTGGGAGAGCGCCTCGATGCGCATGCGTTGGGCGCCATCATCGCCGCGCATGAGCACAAGATTTTCTTGGAAGGGGTCCTGTGGAATGTCTTCAGCTATGACCAGTGGGGCGTGGAACTTGGAAAGGCGTTGGCCAAGCAATTGGGCTCCGGTGAAGGCAGCGCAGATTGGACGCCGGGGTCGCAGGCGCTCAAGTCTGCGTTGAAAGGGCACTGACAAAAATCAGCGGGCATTCCCCTGCGCGCTTGAGCGGAATGGCGTAAATTCTGCTTCCATGTTCCTTTACCAATTCGCCAAGCGCGGCTTCTTGCTGGCCGCCATTTGCACCATGTCCTTGGTCACCAAGGCAGATTTCACCGGGTTGACCTATGAAGAGGTGGCCACAACGGGAGTCGGCACGACCTACCGGGTTTACGCCAACTTTGACAACAGCACCGACATCATACAGGCCCTCTTTGCAGAATCGCCCTATGCGCTGTCCATCACCTCTTCGGCAGGGTTCTATCAAGATCCGCTGGGAGGGTTCACACCCGACGGCATTCAACCTTTGTTGTACCCGTCCTTTCCAAACCTCGCATACGATTCCTGGATCACCTTGGGGCAGGAGGACGCCACAGTGACCCCCGCATTTGGCGTGGTTGGCGGTGCAGCTTGGACCTCGGCTTCCATTGGATTCGAAGCCGGCGGTGACTTCTTTGTCAACGACGGTGTTGGAGGAAGCGTGTACGTCACGCCGGACCAAGTCCAGGCCCAGCCGGACGCCGATGGCCGCGTGTTGTTGGCCCAATTGACGACGACCGGAGAGTGGACGTTTGAATGCAACATCCAATGGCGGGATGCGAATTTGAATGTGCAGCAGGAGACCAATCTGTCCATCGGATATGAAATCCAGGACTACACCGGATTGTCCTTTGAACTCGTGGGTGAGAACACCACCGGACCAGACTTCGACACCTACCGTGTCTACGCCAACTTCATGGATCCCAACACCCAGCTGGTGGCGGTCTACGGATTGTTGGATACCGCATTGAGCATCACGTCGACGGGCACGTTCTATCAGGATGCCCTGGGTGGACCGCTGGCTGTGTCGGTCAACCCGCTGCTCTTTGACGCATTCCCCAACTTGGAATACGACAGCTGG
The DNA here is from genome assembly GCA_937967465.1 of uncultured Flavobacteriales bacterium. Lineage (GTDB taxonomy): Bacteria > Bacteroidota > Bacteroidia > Flavobacteriales_D > Sanyastnellaceae > UBA8752. The sequence goes on along the minus strand of CALBSW010000168.1, from coordinate 4,764 downwards.
GTCACCATTGGTGCGCCGGACAATTCAGGTTCCGTGGACGCCATCGGTCCCGATTTCGTTCCGTTCGAGGCAGGTGGAGACCTGATTGTGGACGATGAGGTCGGTGGAACATGGTACATCCTGCCAGATTTGGAGCCCACGGCTTTCCCCGATGCGGATGGCCGCGTGTTGATTGGTCAATTCACCACGGATGGCATTGTGGACTTGCTGGTCAACCTGCAATACCGATCCTCCGATGGGACCAACAAGCAAGCTGTTCAACAGAGCTTGACTTTCCCCGTGGTGACGCCGGGTTGCACTTCGCCAGGCGCCTGCAACTACAACCCGCTGGCTGACTTCGACGACGGCACCTGCGACTTCCTCAGCTGCGCCGGATGTGACTTGTCGGATGCATGCAACTACAACCCGGATGCCGTGATCACCGACAATGATTTGTGCGAGTTCCCTGTGGGGTATCCGAACAACATCGTGGACTGTGACGGGAACTGTCTGAATGATGCGGACGGGGACGGCGTCTGTGACGAAGAGGAAGTGCCGGGTTGCACGAACGAAAGTGCCACCAACTATAACCCGCAGGCCACCGACGACGATGGAAGTTGCATCATTGAGGGCTGCACGGACGCCGATGCTGAGAACTACGATGCCGCTGCAACGTCGGATGATGGATCATGTGAATTCCTGATCACGGGAACCCAGGGTTGCACGTATGGGGACGCCATCAACTACGATGCGACAGCCACCTTGGATGATGGTTCCTGCGAATTCGACTGTAGTGGCAGCTCTGGCACTTGTGCCTATGACACCGACGGCAACCAGCTCATTGGTTCTGCAGATTTGTTGGTGTTCCTCTCCATCTACGGTTTGCCTTGCAGCGACTGATTGGATCCGCCACAGCGCATTAAAGAAGGGTGACTTTTGTCACCCTTCTTGCATTTGGCGTGGTCTCCAAGGGTTGTCACCCGGCATTGGTCGAATCGGATTCGGTATTATATCGACGCTGACAAAGGTCATCGCCGGCAGCCCGCAGCCTGCTCCTATCTTGATGGAGTCCAAACGCTGCTCCCATGAACGACCCCACCCCATTCCGCCGATATGGCCGGGCATTGGCCTGGTCGCTGCTGTGTCTCCTGATGGCGCCAGAATGGCTCCAAGGTCAGTGCGCTGACCCGGCGAGCTGCAACTATGATCCTGAATTTGTGTCATCGCCGTATTCGCTCGAAGTGGAGGTGGTTCAGGAGGACATTGGCGTGGTGGTCTCTGCGTCGGGAACGTTTGATCTCACAGGGTACTCCACTACCCGGGTTTACTTCAAGACGTCCAACCCGCTCGACTTTGTTTCCTCCGTCTATGGAGATTCAGACGAGCCGATGGAGATTTTGACCACGACCGCGTTTCACCAGGTTGAACTGGGCGGTGTGACCCCCAATGCCATCAATCCGGCGCTCTTCTCATTCTACCCGGATTTGGCGCTGGACAGCTGGGTGACCATCGGCATTGACGCTGTACCGAATGCAGCCGAAGGCGAGGCAGAAGTGAGCACGGTGGCCAACACCGACAACCCTTGGGTCTCCATCTTTGATCCCGGGTCAGGAGCGCCGGGTGGTAACATCGTCCTCAACGACAACGTCGGCGGGGCGTGGTTCAATTTGCTGGGGGATGCGAATGGCGTCCCCGATTCACTGGGTCGAGTGCTTCTGGGCCAATTCACAACGGATGGTGTGCTCAGCGGCAATGTCCGCATCCAAGTGTTCCCCAGCGGGGATCAGGTGAACTTTATAAAATGGAATGGCGTCATCGGCGCCGAAGCGGAGGAGGATTGTCAATACCTCACCACCTATTACGTCGACAACGATGGCGATGGCTACGGTACCGATGCCGTGGAACTCTGCGGATGGGAAGAGGGGTATGCAGAGTTGCCTGGGGATTGCAATGACAACAGTGCCATTGCCTACCCCGGCAATCCGGAAGACATCGTGGGCGATGGCATCGACGGGGATTGTGACGGGGCGGAAACGTGCTACCGGGACATCGACGCCGATGGATATCGGAATGCGGATGAGACCGATCTGATTGGATCGCCGTTCAACATCAACTGCTCCGAATTCGGAGAGGCCTATGGCTACCAGCCGATCGACTGCGACGACACGAACCCCGATTTGAAAGACGCCGACGAGGACGGCAACTGCATTGAGGAGGTTCCGGTGGAATACGGCTGTGGAGATCCGGACGCCTGCAACTGTGATCCCAACGTGCCTACATCTGAAGACAATTGCGAATACGTCAGCTGTCAAGGCTGCGGCAATCCGAGTGCGTGCAACTACGCCCCTGACGCGCCGATTTTCAATGCTGCACTGTGCGAGTTTGTCAGCTGCGCAGGCTGCACGGATCCGGATGCCACCAACTACAACCCGCAGGCTGTCATCGCCGACGACGGCATGTGTGTGTTTGTCGGCACATTGGCGATCGCGCCAGTCAGTGTCCACTACAACAGCGCGGACTCCATCTTCTACACCAATGAGGTGTATGCCTTGTTGCCTCCGGACGCCATCCAATTGGTGGAGGTGTTCGGCATTCAAGGCGGAGATGTGCGTTTGCGGGTGGATCCGTTCCACGATTTCTACCAAAGCACCACCTGCACAGGTTGGGCACCAGGTCTCGGCCAAGACGTTGCAGTGACCGTGGATGGGGTGACCTACGTCAACGAATCATGCATGTGGGACAGCTGGTTCACCATCGGAGGTTCTGTTTACGGTGGTCCTGCATTGACACCCATGGGATTCGATCCGGCCACAGTGGAGGGGCAGGACGAGTTTGACAGCGAGTTGCTGGCTGCCGGAGATACCCTCGGGTGGACCTTGGCCGACTTGGATGCAGGAGCGCCTCAGAACCACTGCGAAGAGTTGATGGGGCGCCCGGGATGTGCCAATGCCGTTCGGGTGGCCCGTTTCACCTTGCCGCTGGGCAAACCGTTCTTCATGGAGGCCGGCTTGACCTACAAGGTGGTCGGAGAGGAGGGGCGCAGTTCTTCGGATGGTGTGTTGGAAACGTCCGATTCTTCGGTCCAGTCCGATGGTGGTGGCGGTGGCGAGGCCGATTCCGATGACGCGCTCATTGTCGATGGAGGCACGACCAACGTGGTCTACGGTTGCCTGGATGCCGACGCATGCAATTTCGATGCGACGGCTACTTCCGACAATGGGGATTGTGATTACGAGACCTGCGTGGGGTGCACGTATCCCGAGGCGGAGAACTACGACGACACCAAGACGGTGGACGATGGCTCTTGCGTCTTCCTGGGCTGTACCGATCCTGGGTTCCTCGAATTCGATGCCAATGCCAACGAAGACGATGGCTCGTGCGTGACGCTCCTGGTGAGTGGTTGCACGGATCCGGGGTTCTTGGAGTTTGCTCCGGAGGCCAATGTCGCCGACGCTGCCAGTTGCTTGACGGAAGCCGTTCCGGGCTGCACGTATCCCGACGCCCAGAACTTCAATGCGCTGGCCAACGTAGAGGACGGCAGCTGTCTGTACGGAGGCTGCACCGATCCTGCCTACCTCAATTTCGACGATGCGGCCGATGTGGACGATGGGTCGTGCGCGGACCTCATCGTGGAAGGGTGCACGGATCCCGATTACGTGGACTACGATCCTGCAGCGAATGTGCTTGACCCGGCAGCTTGCGTGACCGGTGTCATCCTGGGCTGCACCTACAGTGGGGCCAACAACTTTGCGCCGGCAGCCAACACCGAGAATGGGACCTGCACATTCAGCCTCGGTTCAGATTGTCCCGCGGACCTGAACAACGACGGGACCATCGGCGCAGCTGACCTTTTGAATTTCTTGTCGGTCTTCGATACGGACTGCGACTGACCGCCAGGCTGTCCGACGTTGGTCGCTTGGACTACATTTGATGCCCCCGGCCACTGGTCGGGGGCATTTCATTTCGTGACGCCATGAACACCAAGCGGCTTTCCTTCTGGGAGATCTGGAACATGAGTTTCGGTTTCCTGGGCATTCAATTCGGCTTTGCCCTGCAAGGGGGCAACATGTCCCGCATCTTCCAGACGCTCGGCGCGTCCAAGGATGACATTCCCCTCTTGTGGATCGCGGCACCCTTGACGGGCCTCATCGTGCAGCCCATCATCGGTCACCTCAGTGACCGGACCTGGCATCCCCGTTGGGGCCGCCGCCGCCCCTACTTCCTGCTGGGCGCCATTCTGAGTTCCCTCGCCCTCTTCTTCGTGCCCTACAGCAGTGCGCTGTGGATGGCGGCCGGATTCCTGTGGGTGCTGGACGCCAGCATCAACATCAGCATGGAGCCATTCCGCGCATTGGTGGCGGACAAGTTGCCGGAGGAGCAGCGCAGCTACGGCTTCGTGCTCCAGACCCTCATCATCGGCATTGGCACATGGGTGGCATCCAATCTGCCCTGGTTCGTGACCCAGCTCGGTGTCTCGAACGAGGCCGTAGCAGGGGAGATCCCGCAAAGTGTCTACGTGTCATTTGCCGTGGGGGCCTTTGTTTTCCTCACGAGCATTCTGGTCACCGTCTTCACAACACAGGAGGATCCGCCGGCCGACATGGAAGCGTTCCTCAAGGAGAAGGAAGACAGTCGTGGCATCGGCGCCGGCGCCGGAGAGATTCTCGGGTTCATCCGAGAAATGCCTCCGGTGATGGCCAAGCTCGGCGCCGTTCAGTTCTACAGCTGGTTTGCCTTCTTCACCAGGTGGTATCTCGCGACACCCGCACTGCCCGCGCTCGTGTT
>CALBSW010000167.1 GCA_937967465.1 uncultured Flavobacteriales bacterium | reverse complement strand
AGGCATTGCCAATGACGCTCACCAAACCATCTCCTCCCAAGGCCATCATGGGCATGGCATTCACGTCGTCACCGGACAGCATGCTGAACGTCTCTGGAACACCGGCACGGATGGCACGGAATTCACTCAGGTCATCGTGGGCTTGCTTCAAGGCCACCACCTGATCGCATCGGTTGGCAATGTCCACAATGGTCTCGGGCAACAAATGGACACCTGTTCTGGATGGGACGTTGTACAGGATGATCGGGAGCGGGGATGCTTCCGAAAGCGCCTCGAACATCTCCGTCATCCCCGCTTGTCCTGGCTTGATGTAAGGTGGCGGACTGATCAGCAGGCCATCCAGCCCTGTGGTATCCAACTGCCTCAGGCGTTGCACGGCGGCCTCCGTACCACCGCTGACATCGAAACCGGCGACCATGGGCAATCGTCCGGCATTCACCTCTTGCACGAAATCGAGCACCCGACGCTTCTCATCTTCAGCCAGCAATTGGGCCTCTCCGGTGCTCCCGAGCACCACCAGGAAATGGGCCTTGCTGCCCGACACATGGTGCACCATGCGCTCCAAGCCAGGAAAGTCGATGGCACCTTGTGCATTGAATGGCGTGATGAGGGCCACGCCGAGGCCCGTGAATCGCTTGGTCATTTCAAGTCGAGGGTATTCAAATAATGCAACGTCAATTGGACGAAGGATGACATGTCGCCACCCTCTGGCCAAGTGAGCATGAAGTCCAATTCGGGCTCCTGCTGTGTCGGGCCCACCTTGAATGGCAAGGTAGAACGCTTCAACAAAGCCTCCATCACGAGGGCGTCCCCACCACGGTGGAGGTAGATGAGCGTATCCCCTTCCTTCAGCGGTGCAGGCAAGTGCTTTGGGAGACCCTGTTGAGACACATCATCCCGCCAGAACAGGTGAATTCGTGGGTCTTGGGGGAAATCTGGTGGAAGGTCTACCGCGCCCTCCATCTTTTTGATGCGCTGAGCACGCGACTTGGCATGGGACTTCCGGGTCCATCCGGTGTCCACAACGCAGGTCCAATCCGGCATGCCCTGCCTTTCGGACAAATGCGCCACCAGTTCCCTCAGCTGGGCCCGATGGTGGCTTTTGGTCGCCGGCACGAGAAAAACGAGGTGACGTGAGTCCGACAACCCCCGCCCTTCTCGGGTGCGGATGGCCGCAGGTTCACGGCGCAGGGTTGCCCTGCCCCATCGGTTCCACCATTTCTTCAGCATGCGACTTGGCGTCGAAATTAGGTGGGGCCAACGGATCCATGCCCTTCATTCCCAAAGTAGAAGGCGCACTTGCAAACAGCGCCATCACCAACGCATGGGGACCTCGATCAGCAACAGCTCACAAGACTGCGTGGCGCGAATGTTCAAGGAGCCCGTGTCCCAGACGCCGATGGCATCTCGCCGGCCCAAGGTCTGTCCGAGGATCTCCGCTTCCCCTTCCACAACCATCACGTAGACGCCTTGTCCTTGTCCGTGCAAGGCATACTCCGCCTCATGGCCCGCGCTGAAATTGCCGAGGTTGAACCAGGCGTTCTGATGGATGCGAACCCCTGAACTTCCGTCCGGTGTCACCAAGGTGGTGAATCCGTCGTCGGGGGCGCCAACATCATAGCGCTTCTGGTCGTACCGCGGGGTCAGGTCCCGTTGGTTGGGATAGATCCACACTTGGAAGAACCGGACAGCCTCCTCCGCACTGTGGTTGAATTCACTGTGCCGGATGCCAGTACCAGCGGTCATGGCCTGCACATCTCCTGTGCGGATGACGGAGCTGTTTCCCATGCTGTCCTTGTGCTCCAACGCACCCGACGTGGGAATGGTGACGATCTCCATGTTGTCATGGGGGTGCGTCCCAAACCCGCCTCCACCAGCCACATCGTCGTCGTTCAAGACCCGAAGTGCGCCAAAATGCATCTTCTTCGGGTCATGCCATCCGGCGAAACTGAAGCTGTGGTGGGTGTCGAGCCACCCGTGGTCGGCGTGGCCGCGGTCAGCAGCTGGGTGAAAGACGTATTGGGCTTGGACATCAGTGGAGACGCTCATGGGAGAAGGGGTTGGGGACGTGAGAAAAAGAAGTGCCAAACCAGCGGCTTGACCAAGAAGGGGAATCGAAGGCGACATCATCAGAATGACAAATCAAGCTTCGATCAGTTCGTTTCCAAAGGGTTGGGCCACCACTTCAATGGGCAACCGTGACCAAGTGCGGCCTTGGTCTTTGGCGATCAAATCGTCATCGCCTACCACACGCTTGCGGCCAATGGCCATGATGAAGTAAGGCGTATATCCGGGCACTTCAGCTTTCGCCGCCAGTGCATCCGCATCAAAGCCGCTCAATGGATGCACGTGCAACCCCATCGCCGTCGCTTGGGTCATGAGGTTCTGCGACGCAAAGCCCACTTCAAGCTGGGCCAACGGGTTCGGTGTGTCATTGTAAGCAAAGCGGTCCCGGCCAAGGGCCACGACCAACACCCCGGCATCGGCCGTCCACATTTGGTTCCACTCGATCATGGTCTCCTGAATGACCTTGAATTCAGGAGTGCCCCGATGGGCCGTCAAAAAGCGCGCACTCTGATTGTTGAATGCACTCGGAGCGCGCCGTGCCGCATCCACCAGCACCTCCATCTCCTGATCAGACACCGCACTTCCATCAAATGCATACGGGCTCCAGCGCTGTTCAATGGCGTTCAAGACGCCGGTCTCTATTTCAATGTTCATACAACAAATGTACATACATGCATTTAGTCTCCAAAAGCAAAGGGAGGCGCTTCACCTCCCTTCACATTTCACACGCCAACGTGTGACCTTCTGCGAAACAATCGTTCAGAGATCAATCGTTTGCGTGGCATTGCCGATGGTCAACGTTGCCGACCCATCGCATTCACCGTCGCCAAAGTCCACCACACCATTGCTGAGAATGGGACGGACAATTTCGACCGACCCCGACACCGTCTCCCCGCAGGTGACATCGTAAACCAATTCTTCCAAAATCGTTCGGGTTCGGGTCGTGCCATTGCGTGTCTGGGTCCCCTCCCCCGTCAAACCAAAAACTTGGCCTGCATTGGGATCTCCCTCTCCTTGAATCCACCGACGGATGCCCGTGAATTCCCGATTCACAGTGAATTCAGGGTGGGTCAACACCGTACTCATTGTCCGCTCCCAACGCGACTCGCCTTCCAGTCCTGGCTCCAATCGGACCAATTCGCGCAGGCCTTCCACTCCGATCGCCACATCCTGCATCGGCCGGGTCACCGTGAAGTTTTCGAACGTCACCTCCCGGGTGCTGCCCACCTCTGTCCAGGGCTGCGAAATGGACACATGCATCATCCCCGTGCGCGTTCGACCGAGCGCATCGGTGCACCCATTGCCGAAATCCAGTGTGATCGTCCGAGGATAAACTTCCGTCCCGCTGTCCGTGATCGTGACACAAGCAGGGAGAAACACATTGTCCGAATCCGAGCGAAACGCGATGTCATCCGCCAATTCCTCAACGCCACCATCGACGGATCTGAAGACTTCCTCTACCTGAGAAAGGGCTTCATTGGAGGGGACATTCCGCTCACGTGAGCACGATGCAAATATGACCGTGCCGCAAATGGCGATGAAAAGAAGGGATGTTGTCTTCATTTTGATTGAATTGTGCCCTGAGAACGGGCCATGCCCTCCCCCGATTAATCGGAGGAGGGCATTTAACGTGTCTTGACACTGTCGGCTCAGTGGGCCGACTTGAGTTTGTCTGCAAACAAGGCCTTGAACTTCTTGACCTTGGGACCGACCACGGCCACGCAGTAGCCTTGGTCCGGATTGTTGGCGAAGTAATCCTGGTGGTAATCCTCCGCCACGTAAAATGGCGCCGCCTGCTCAATCGATGTCACGATGGGGTCGTCCCACAGCTGGGCCTCCTCCGCAGCCGCCATCGAGGCTCGGGCGACACGCTCTTGCTCCTCCGATTGCGGGAAGATGGCCGAGCGATACTGGGTTCCCACATCCGCCCCTTGTCGGTTGAGCGTGGTCGGATCGTGGGTTCTCCAGAACACCTCGAGCAACTCACCAAAACTCACCACAGTCGGATCGAACGTGATGCGCACCGCTTCAGCATGGCCGGTCCGTCCTGTGCAGATTTCACGGTAGCCGGGGTTTTTGATTTGACCACCTGTGTAACCGCTTTCGACGTGGTCCACACCCTGCATCTCTGCGTAAATCGCTTCGGTGCACCAGAAACAACCACCAGCGAGCACAGCAAATTCGCGGCCCGCTGGAGGAGAAACGAGGGATGAAGTGGTATCGGTCATGGTCGGAGAATTCGAGGGTGAAACAGAAGAGGATGAGTCGCAACTCCAGGCCATCCCGGCGGAGGCCCCAAAGAGTGCGAGAAGGGTCAATGAAAAAGATCGTGTGTGTTTCATTGTATTGGGGATTGAAAGGTTCACTTCCTCCCTTCCAAACCCCGTGCCGGAATCAAGGTTCGGGTGTAACTCCATCCCCAACCCCAGCGACGCTCTGGTGACAACCACCCAAACAGGTCGTCCGTGGCCAGACCAAATTGGGACTGGCTCTTCTTCGGACACCAGAAAAGCCCCACAGGTGTGGTCCAACCCTGAGCGTCGCGCCACCGAACCCCGCCCATGGCCAGCATGGGCCCCAGAGGAAGTCGTGCACCTGCTCCAATTTCTGTGGGCTGTCGGAGCAAAGCGTCATTGATGGGCGCCGACAATTCCACCCCGACCAAAGCGCGTCCTCCCAATCGCATGCCCCCATTGAGTCGGACACGGGTCGGCAAGTTCACCACCCGACGCTCAGGCGTGGCCTCCAAAAACAGGGAGGAAGGAGACAAGCCATCGTTGAGCAAGTCCAACGCCCCTCCTTGCTGTGCCGCCCAGTCTTCCAACGTGGCCACGGGATTGTTGAGGCTGTACGACTCCCCTTGCCAATCCATGCTTCCCACTTCCGTAACGGCCAGAGAGGCAAACCAGAGTTCTGCCACATCGACACGGACCGAGACATCCATGGCCACACCAAATCCTGCTGGCCGCAGGGCACTTCCCAATGTGGCGTTGGGCGCCACAAGCTCTGCACCGAATCCTTTGTTGAAGGCGGCAAATGCCGTGCGGTTTTCTGCATCCACCTCATAGTAACCGGTGCCACGGTAGTAGCGGGCGGCAAGTCCAGAAGAGACCTTCAGTGCTTTTGTATCCAACAGTTTGATGCCAAACCCCACACCATAAGATCGGACGTGCTGGACTGCAAACTGGCTGCCATCCAACAACTCGAGCGCCAAGACATCGCCATCCGCCCGAAGGCCCAGTTCTGCCATGTCGAATTGCGCATCGGTCAATGCGTCCACATCCACGATGGTGCCATCGGTCAATTGGACCTGGTCATACAGGCTCGAAGCGGGCCCAAGCATCACATAGCTCGCCAGCACAGGGCTGGGGGACGCCGATGCCGAATACCGGTCTTCCACCGTCCATGCCCATCCTCCCCGACGTCCATGTCGGGACCACCCTGCCCAGCGCAGCTGAGCGTCGGCGGAAGTGGGAGACTGCCCCATTTGCTCGGCCAATTCCCTGCGCTCGGCCAATGTCCAAGTGCGTTCTCCACCAGCCCATTGGACCAATGGTGTGCCGTCCAGCACCGGCGTGCGCAAGACCACTCCCCCTTCTACTCCGCTGAAGAAGCGCAGGCGGTTGGACTGGCGCCATTGGCGCTTTTCCTTCCTGGACAAAGAGTCAGGCAGGTTGCTGCGGTCATCCTGCTCGACAAAGGGCCGTTCGGTGGCCAACAATACCGGGTTCACCCCGATGGCGTGGTGACCATGGGCCGTGATCCCCGGAATGGGACTGCCCATGAGGTCGACGCCCGCTTGCTGGGCTGCAAGAGGCAACGAGCCAATCAGCAGACCGGCCAATGCCGGCCCGATCCAACAGAAGGTCAGCCAGCTGATCTTCTGCATTTCGATCAAAGGGTGAAACGCCAGCCGAAGGGATCTTCTGCACGGCCGCGACGGATGTCGTCCAAGGCCCTGGACAACTTGGGCATGACGGTCCATGATGCAATGGGTGGCAGACTCACATCTCCGCCAGCAAATCCGATGGCCTCGATGGGCGTCATGGTGGCCGCAGTGCCAACCCCGAAGGCCTCTGTCAAGGCACCGGATTCAGCACCCGCCTTCAATTCAGCCACAGAAAGCCTGCGCTCTTCCACTTCCATCCCGAAGTGACGGGCCAAGGTCAACACACTGTTGCGGGTCACCCCATTCAGCACGGTGTCGCCCAAGGCGGGGGACACCAATTTCCCGTCGAGAACAAAGACCGCATTCATGGTGCCGCTCTCTTCGATGTATTTGTGCTCTACCGCGTCCGTCCAGAGAATCTGCTGATACCCTTGGGCCTTGGCCAGCTCAGTCGGCTTCAACGCGGCAGCATAGTTTCCTGCAGCCTTGGCAAAACCGGTGCCACCAGGTGCTGCCCGGGTGTACTCGGTCTCGACCTTCACCTTGACACTGCCCTTGTAGTACGGACCCACCGGGCAAGTGAAGATCATGAACCGGTATTCATCACTGGGCTTGACGCCGACATGGACCTCCGTGGAGAACATGAATGGCCGGATGTAGAGGGATGCTCCGTCCCCATCTGGAACCCACGCTGCGTCCAATCGGACCAATTCACTGAGGGCCTCGAGGAACAGCGCCTCATCCACAGCCGGCATGCACATGCGGTCTGCACTGACGTTCAGTCGGGTGATGTTGGCTTGGGGGCGAAACAGAGCGACGCTTCCGTCCTCCTGACGAAATGCCTTCATCCCTTCGAAAATGGCCTGACCGTAGTGCAGGGACATGGCCGCTGGGCTGAGGGACATGTTTCCAAACGGCTCGATGACGCCGGTATTCCATTGACCATTCTCGAAATCCATCCGGAATTGGTGGTCGGAGAACACACTGCCGAATTTCAGGTTAGCCAAATCCACGTCCGTTCGACGGGAGTGGTTGACAGGGCGGATATCGAAAAGGGTCGTCGTCATCATGGGCCTTTCATTGAGGTGCCACTACGGTTTGCAAAAATAGGGAGCGAGGCGCCCCCCTACGGCACTGGGAATCAGGCCTCCGGCGCGAACAGGAACTTGTTCGGACTCACCAAACCGGCCTGTACAGCATAGAGAACGACCGCAGCCGTGTTGTTCGCGCCCAGCTTGTTGAGAATGTTGCGACGGTGGGTCGTCACCGTGTGTGGACTCACGAACAACTTCTCGGAAATCTGGGGGTTGGTGAAGCCTTCAGCGATGAGGCAAATGACCTCCAATTCGCGCTTGCTCAGGCTCACACCACCACAATCGGGGTCGACCACATTGAGGGACTCGAGGTTGATGCCCTCCTTTCGAATGGTTTCGAGGATCTGGGAACAGAAGAATTTCCGGCCACAATCCGTTTCCCGAACCGCCTCCACGATTTCTTGGAGGTCACAATCCTTCTTGACATATCCGTCCACGCCTGCACGCAGGGCATGCACCAGGGTGACCCCGCGCTGAGCGTCCGTCAAAGCAAGAACCCGCATACGCTTCATGGCCTTCAACCGCACAATGGTCTCCACGGAAAAGCCGGGTGCGACGAAATCCAGGATGACCAAATCCGGCTGAAAGGTGTCAATCTGGGCCATCAGCTCGTCCTCCGAACGCGCTTGCCCCACCACCTCGTTCAGTCCGTGGGACCGGAGGGTGGCCTGCAAGCCACAAGCCACAAGGGCATTGCTGTCAGCGATGAGGATGCGGGGCATGTCTTATTCAGACTGATTCCAGATTACAAACTTAGCCGATACACGGGCTCGCGAGCCTCCACCCTTTGCGGTCTTTCCAAAAATCTTCACAAGTGAGACTGCACCGGGATGACCTGCCCATCGGAGGCCGCAACCACATTCGGAAAGATGGCGCGCGCTTGATCGAGGTGAAGCGATGGTGAATCGTACCGCGCACTCACGTGCCCAATCACCAGCTGTCCCACACCCGCGTCCCGCGCCACTTTGGCCGCTTGCGAAGCCGTGGTGTGATACGTTTTCTCTGCGCGGGCCTTCATCCCGTCATCGAAGGTGGCCTCGTGGTACAGCACATCGACTCCCTTCACGAATTCCGCCACGGCCGTCCAATACTTCGTGTCGGCTGCAAAAGCGTAACTCCGCGCGGCTGGAACCGGGTGGCACGCTTTTGAAAATGGAATGACCTCTCCATTGGACCGGACCACGTCTTCTCCCCGCTTCAATGCCAAGATTTCGGAGGGCACCAAGTCGTGATCGCGGACCCATTCCCGTTTGACACCCGGTTCTTTGGGCTTCTCCCGAAGCAAGAAGCCCGTCGTTGGAATGCGATGGCGCACGGGAAAGCTCTCCAGCACCACGCTTTTGTCTTCAAACAGCACCGCCCTTTCCTCCGTTTGGGTCGGATGAAAATGCAAGGGGAAATCCAACCGGCCCTCTCCGACTTCCTGATGCAACGCCAACACTTCTTGGAGCTTCGGCGGGCCATACACGTGCAAGGCCCGTGTCCTGCCGAGCAGGTTGAACGTCGAAATCAACCCGGGCAGCCCGAGGTAATGGTCCCCGTGAAGGTGGGAGATGGCAATGTGATCGATGCGCATCATCCGCACCCGGGCGTGCCGCAACGCAATCTGCGTCCCCTCCCCACAATCGAGGAGAAACTGCTTTTCGTGGACGTTGACGACTTGGGCGGTGGGATTCCTTCCCGGCAGGGGCAACGCTGCCCCACAGCCGAGGATGGTCACCTCGAAGCGCAAGTGATCAGTGTTGCACGGAGAGGCGGATCACCTCTTCCTCTCCCTGGCGCTGGAGGCCGAGGAAGTAGATGCCATTGGGCACAGCGGACAGGTCCACGACTTCGGTGTTGGAGCGCACATCGAATTGACGCACCAACCGGCCGTCCAATGCACGCAACACAGCTTGGGCCCCAAGGGCGCCTTTGACCGTCACGCGATCGCGAACCGGGTTGGGATAGGCCAATACCTGACCTTGCTCTTCTGCCACCCCATTGGTCGTGTCACCAAGGATGGGAAATGGGAATCCATCGAAGCTGAACGGCGTGGCCAGCGGGAATCCGAAGACCGTGGCCCACACGGCCACCTCCATGCTCAGCACGTAATCGCCTTCCACGATGGGCGTCCCGCTGAATGCAGCGCAGTACTGCCCCCCGCCGAGGAAAGTGCAAGGGTCCACACAGTCGCCATTGTTGTTGCAGGTGTACTCCAACCCAGCCTCCGCAAACGTCAGCGTGTCGCCTGCAACGGTGTCCACGAGGAACACCCCTTCAATGACCACCGAGTCGATGGGGGCATTCAATGGGGTGTCGGGCACCACGTCAATGGCGAAGGACGGCACCAGCAGATGCACCTCGTCCGTGTAGGCAACATCCACATAAGCCGTGTCGAAGAACGTGGTTTCTCCATCTGGAGCGAGGCCCCAAGGCTCTTCTCCGAAATCCACGGACATGGGGTCACACTGTGCAGAGGACAGGGCGGTCAGGCCCATGGCGGCCGCCAACAAAAAAGCTCTCATGGTCATTGCGATTAAAGGTCGCGCTCCACTTCCTCCATGTACACGAAATCGATGCCTTCCTGAGCGGTCGGAACGATTTTGAGGACACTGTCGAGTTGGCTGATGCTGACCAGCTTCTCCACTGCCGGCTGCAAACCACAGAGGACAAACGTGCCTTGGGCATCGCGGCAACCACGGTGTCCGATGAGGATGGCACTGAGGCCGCTGGAGTCGATATAACGGGTTTCGCTCAGGTCGAGGACCATGTTGCGGTGACCTTCCTTGTTGGCGAGCACCAGCTCTCCCTTGAGTTCAGGAGCGCACAGCGCATCCAACTTCTCCACTTTGGCGGTCACAACGACCACCTTCTCCCGCTTGTCGACTTCGAATTTCATGTCGCGAATCTTGATTCGGTCGAAAATAGGTCAATCCTCTGACCCACCCAATCGCCCGGCCAAGAGGTACAGCACGGCCATGCGAACCGCCACGCCATTTTCCACTTGATCCAGGATGACGGCATCGTCACCGTCCGCGACATCACTGGCAATTTCTACTCCCCGGTTCATCGGGCCTGGATGCAGGATCACCGGGCGGTGCGACAGCTTGTCCAGCCGCGCTTGCGTGATGCCGAATCCCGCATGGTATTCCTCCAGACTCGGGAAGTAGGGAACCTCGGTTCCTTGGCGCTCGAGCTGGATGCGAAGCACATTGGCCACATCGCACCACGCCAAAGCCTCGTCCACATCGTGTCCCACTTGGACACCCAGGCTGCCAAAATGCTTCGGAATCAAGGTCGCTGGGCCGCACACCATGACCTCTGCGCCCAGCAGTTTCAGGCAAAGCACATTAGAGAGGGCCACGCGACTGTGGCGGATGTCGCCGAAGATGCAGACCTTTTTCCCTTCCAGCGAACCGAGTTTTTCGGTCAGCGTGAAGCTGTCCAACAAGGCCTGCGTCGGATGCTCATGGGTTCCGTCGCCGGCATTGATGATGGGCACACCAATCTTCTCAGCGAGGTAATGGGGCGCGCCTGGATGGGGGTGGCGCATGACCACCATGTCCACCTTCATGGCCAAGATGTTGTTGACGGTGTCGGCGAGGGTCTCCCCTTTCTTCACACTCGACGACGCCGCCGAGAAGTTGACCACGTCCGCTGACAGCCGCTTTTCCGCGAGCTCGAAACTCAACCGGGTCCGTGTGCTGTTTTCGAAGAAGAGGTTGGCCACCGTCAAGTCCCGCAGGCTTGGCACCTTCTTGATGGGGCGGGTGATCACCGCTTTGAATTCCCGTGCGTTTTGAAAGACGGCCTCGATATCGGAACGCTGGAGTCCGCGAATGCCCAGCAGGTGACGGGAGGAGAATTCAGCCATCTTGAGGATCGGGGTTGATCAATTCGACACGGTTCTCTCCTGCACCCTCCTGTTCTGCCCAAATCACCTTCACACGTTGGCTGTCCAGGCTGTCTACGCTGCGCCCCACGTACTTCGGCTCAATGGGCAGCTCCCTGCGAAAGCGCCGGTCCACCAGAACCGCAAGCTCCACCGTGGCAGGACGGCCATGCGCCAACAGCGCGTCCATGGCGGCACGAATGGTGCGGCCCGTGAAGAGGACGTCATCCACAAGGACAACGCGCAAGTCTTCTACCGTGAAATCCAAATTGGTCTCGGCGGCCTGGAGCGGCTTGTCCTGGCGTCGGAAGTCATCGCGGAAAAACGTGATGTCCAAGTCTCCGCAGCGCGGGGGGTCCCCACCAAGAATGGCTTGAATGCGATCCCGCAGTTGCGCCGCGACCTGGATGCCCCTGGGCTGAATCCCAATCAAGGCACTGTTCTCGAATTGTCCGTGCTCCTCGACCAATTGATGGGCGAGACGATCCAGGGTCAACTGGAACTGGAGCGGGCTGATGAGGAGGTGCTCGGTACCCATGGGCGAATGCAAAAGTAGGGGAGCCGAGAAAAGCAGAAACGAAAAAGGGAGGCGAATGCGCCTCCCTTTTTTCATGACAGTTGGAATTCGATCAGGACTTCTCCTCCTCTCCTTCCGTTGCAGCGTCGTCGCCTTTGGCCGGAGCCTCATCGGC
Source organism: uncultured Flavobacteriales bacterium (assembly GCA_937967465.1). Lineage (GTDB taxonomy): Bacteria > Bacteroidota > Bacteroidia > Flavobacteriales_D > Sanyastnellaceae > UBA8752. The sequence goes on along the minus strand of CALBSW010000167.1, from coordinate 2,113 downwards.
AGAAGCCTCCTCAGCAGCCGGTGCTTCTTCGGTTGCAGCCTCCTCAGCGGCCGGAGCCTCTTCAGTGGCAGCTTCCTCAGCTTTGGCCTTCTTGGTGGTCTTCTTCTTGGCGGCGGGCTTCTTCTTCTCCTCCTTGGGCTCCTCGGCAGCGGGTTCCGCCGCAGGGGCGCCTTCCATCTGCTCCTTGAGCTGGGAGAGCACGTCGAGATCCCCGAACGTGGTCTTCGCCTGACGCTCGTTCATCTCGCGCACAGCACGCTGCGTGGCCGGGCTCGAACCGCGATCGCGGTCATCGCGACGCTTCCGGTTGTCCGATCCACCGCGCTTCTTGGCGGGCGGCTCCTCGTAGGTACGGAGGTGGCTGACCGTGATGCGCTTGGCGTTCCGGTTGAATTCGAGCACGATGAAGTCTGCACTCTCTTCCACCTTGATCTCGGTACCGTCCTCACGCTTGAGGTGCTTGGCCTGGCAGTAACCTTCCACACCGTAAGGCAGGGCCACGCCGACATTGCTGCCGTCGATGGACACCACCGTACCCTTGTGCGTGGAGCCCACTTCGAACACGCTTTCGAACGTATCCCATGGGTTCTCCTGGAGCTGCTTGTGACCGAGGCTCATGCGGCGGTTGGCCTTGTCGAGCTCGAGCACGACCACTTCAATCTCGTCACCCACGTTACAGAACTCGGACGGGTGCTTGATCTTCTTCTCCCAGCTGAGGTCGGAGATGTGGACGAGGCCATCGATGCCCTCTTCCATCTCGACGAACAGGCCGAAGTTGGTGAAGTTGCGCACCTTACCGGTGTGCTTGGACTGCACGGGGAACTTGAACTCGATGTTGTCCCATGGATCCGGCACGAGTTGCTTCATGCCGAGGCTCATCTTCCGCTCTTCGCGGTCGATGCCGAGCACCACCGTCTCGATCTCGTCGCCCACCTTCAGGAACTCCTGAGCGCTGCGCAAGTGCTGGCTCCAGCTCATTTCGCTGACGTGGAGCAGGCCTTCGACGCCTTCCGCCACTTCGACGAATGCACCGTAGTCGGCCACGACCACAACCTTGCCCTTGATCTTGTCGCCCACGTTGACGTTCTCAGACATGGCATCCCACGGGTGAGCCGTGAGCTGCTTGATGCCGAGCGCGATGCGCTTGCGATCGTCGTCGAAGTCGAGAATGACCACGTTGAGGCGCTGGTCCACTTCGACCACTTCCTCCGGATGGCTCACGCGGCCCCAGCTGAGGTCGGTGATGTGCACCAATCCGTCCACACCGCCGAGGTCGACGAACACACCGTAGCTGGTGATGTTCTTGACGACGCCTTCGAGGACTTGACCCTTCTCCAAACCGGAGATGATCTGACGCTTCTGCTCTTCCAACTCGGCCTCGATGAGGGCCTTGTGGGAGACGACCACGTTCTTGTACTCCTGGTTGATCTTGACCACTTTGAACTCCATCTGCTTGCCGACATACTCGTCGTAGTCGCGGATGGGCTTGACATCAATCTGGCTGCCCGGCAGGAAGGCTTCAATGCCAAACACGTCGACGATGAGACCACCCTTGGTGCGGCACTTGACCGTACCCATGATGATTTCGTCGTTCTCGAGTGCGGCGTTGACCTTGAGCCAAGCGCTGTGGATGCGTGCAGTGCGGTGGGAGACCACCAGCTGACCATTGCGGTCCTCTTGCTGCTCCACGAAAACCGGAACAGTGTCTCCGACACGAAGCTCCGGGTTGTAGCGGAACTCAGAGGCGCCAATGACACCTTCTGACTTGTAGCCAATGTTGACCACGATTTCCTTCTTGCCGATGCTGACAATGGTGCCTTCGACCACCTCAGACTCGCGAATCAGGTTGAGGCTGCCCTCGTAGAGATCCTCAAGCTTGGCGCGCTCTTCGGGATCCATTTCCTCCTTGGAAGCCGCGTCTTCGTCCCAATCGAACTCGTCGCTTGGCACATCCAATTCGCGCATCACCCAAGGCTCAGCAGGCTTTTCTTCCTCAGCGGGAGCTTCTTCAGCAGCAGGCGCTTCCTCAGCGGCAGCAGCGTCCGCAGCGGGAGCTTCCTCAGCCGGAGGTGCCTCCTCTGCGGGAGCGTCGGCAGCCGGAGGAGCCTCCGCA
>CALBSW010000166.1 GCA_937967465.1 uncultured Flavobacteriales bacterium | reverse complement strand
CCGTAGCCGGTCATGGACAGGATCATGCCGCAAAATACAGCGGTGACCCCGGCCCACCTCCCACCGGATCGGGGAGGTAACTTCGCACCATGGCCGACCTCGCCACCATCCGCCGACCCGTTGACGCCGAAATGAAGGCGTTCCAAGGCCACTTCAAGGCGGCGATGAAGACGTCCGTCCCCTTGTTGGACCACATCACACGCTACATCGTGCGCAGTCGCGGCAAGCAGATGCGGCCCCTGCTGGTCTACCTCTCGGCTGCAGCCAATGGAGAAACGCAAGACCGAACGCACGTTGCGGCCACCCTGATTGAACTGCTTCACACGGCCACCCTCGTGCACGACGACGTGGTGGATGCCGCCGAAACGCGCCGCGGTTTCTTTTCGATTCAAGCCCTCTGGAAGTCCAAGATTGCTGTCCTGGTGGGCGACTACCTGCTCAGCCGGGGCTTGCTGATTTCAATGGACCGCGATGCCGTCGACCTGCTCCGCATCACCTCCAAAGCGGTGGAGGCCATGAGCGAAGGTGAATTGCTCCAGATCGAAAAGGCCCGGCGCCTCGACATCACCGAAACGGTCTATTACGACATCATCCGACGCAAAACCGCCTCACTCATCGCGGCCTGCTGCGCGGCCGGCGCAGCCAGTGCCGGAGCGGATGAAGAAGGCGTCCAGCGGATGCATGCCTTTGGAGAGGCGATGGGCATCGCCTTCCAAATCAAGGACGACCTCCTCGATTTCGCCCCCACCAGCGCCACAGGCAAGCCCAAAGGTGGCGACCTGAAGGAGCGCAAGATGACCCTGCCGCTCATCCACGACCTCCAGTCCAAGTCCAAGGCGGAGCGGCGGCGCACCATCCGCGCCATCAAGCGCAGCGCCAAGGACCCGAGCACGGCAGCCCGTCTCCTGAAGGACATCCAGAACGGACCGGGCATCGCGTATGCCGAAGCCGCCATGCGCCGCCACCGGGACGAGGCGGTGGCCCTGTTGGACGCCCTGCCGAACACCCCGGCCCGTCAATCCCTCATCGACTTGGTCGACTTCACCATTTCCCGCAAAAAATGAGGCCCCTTTCCCTGCTCACCTTCGCCGTCCTGCTCGCCGCTTGTGGAGGTCCTGTCCGCAAGGAGACGGTCGTCGAAGCCTGGCCGAACGGCGATCCAAAAGAAGTGCACGTGACCGAGGAAGGCGTGACCGGTGTGGACGTCCAACAGTTCCATGAAAACGGCCGCATCCACGTTCGCGGCCAGCTCATCGAAGACGTGCGTGAGGGCACTTGGAACACCTACCGAGAAAACGGCAACCCTTGGAGCCAGGTAGACTACCAACAGGGTGTCAAAGAAGGCTTGTTCCGCACTTGGCACCCCAATGGGCTGCCCCACATCGAGGGCCAGCACAGCGCCGGTCAGCCTGCCGGAGAATGGACCTTTTTCAGCACGGAAGGCCAGGTCGTCGAAGTCCGCGACATGTCCCTGACGAATTGAACCAGGGGTTGTGGGTGAATGCCCGTGACCGCGCGTACTGACCCTTTGGATGGCGGCGTTCTTTGGAGGCATGTCTTCTACGTGGCGTCCCCTTGCGACCGGCTTGCTCTTGGCCCTTTGGATTCCAATGTCCTTCCCGGCATATGCCGGTGCTGAAGACCAGCGCACCTACATCCAGCAATGGAAAGAAGAGGCGATTCGCCAGATGTTTGAGCACCGGATCCCCGCGAGCATCACGCTCGCGCAGGGCATCCTCGAAAGCGGTTCGGGAAAGAGCGAATTGAGCCGCAAGTCCAACAACCACTTCGGCATCAAATGCCACAAGGACTGGCAAGGGGGAAGGACCTATTATGACGACGACGCCAAAGACGAGTGTTTCCGGGTCTACGACGACCCGCGGGACAGCTACCACGACCACAGTCTGTTTCTGAAGAAGAAGCGGTACGAACCGCTGTTCGAACTCGACATCCAGGACTACAAGGGTTGGGCTCGGGGGCTCAAGAAGTGCGGGTATGCAACGAGCCCGACGTACGCCAAAGCCCTGATTGAATTGATCGAACGTCACGACCTCGATCGTTACGACGATGAGGGGCTGGCCTGGATCCGCCGCGGAGAAATGCCCGAGCGCGAACCGTTGGCGGACAACACGCGACCGGCGAATGGACAGGGCGCCGATGCTGCCCGAGAAGTCAACCTGAGCGGCCGGCGACTCGGCGGCATTTCCAACAACGATGTCACATGGGTCCAAGGGCGACAGGGCGAAACGCTGGGCGACATCGCCGAGGCCCTGCAAATCGCGGTCTGGCAACTGCGCAAGTACAACGACCTCGACGGCGCCAAACCGAGCACCCGCCTCGACCGAGACCGGCGACTCTACACCCAGCCCAAGCGGCGCCGGGGCACGACCGATTGGCACGTCGTCCAAAGCGGCGAGACCCTGCGCACCATCAGCGATGCCGAAGCCGTGAAGCTCAAGGTGCTCGTCGACCGGACCGGAAAGACCGCCGATGAAGTCCTCCCGGTCGGCTACAAGGTGCCCTTGAGGTTCCCGCCCAAGGACGATGGCAACCTGCCCTGGTATGCCGGTCTTGGACGCGGCAGCTGAGCCTGTTCCACTTTACCTTGCATCCATGCCCTTCTATCAGACGCGCGGGCAGGTTCCGCACAAACGCCACACCCAGTTTCCGAAGGCCGACGGCACGCTCCACCACGAGCAGCTCTTCGGCACCATCGGATTCGTGGGGATGAGCTCGCTGCTGTACCACCTGTACCCCCCGACCATGGTGAAGTCGGTGTCGGAACCGGTGGATGCCCGTCCGGTGGAAGGCGTCAAGGACAACCTCAAGTCCCGCAGGGTACCGGGCTTTTCCGCCCCGTCCTCGGGCCACGCACTCGCTGCCCGGGTGCCCCTGATGTTCAATGCGGACTGCACGATTTCCGTGGCCCGGCCCACCGAGGTCGACCCGGCGGACCGTTTCTACAAGAATGCCGACAGCGACGAAGTCGTCTTCATCCACGACGGAGAGGGCGTGCTCGAGACCATGTTCGGCACGCTGGCCTACCGGCCGGGTGATTACCTCGTGATTCCGCGGGGCGTCATCCACCGCTGGGCGCCGGCCAAGGACGTGGACCAACGTTGGCTGGTCGTCGAAAGCGCCCACCCGATCGTCACCCCGAAGCGCTACCGCAACCACTTCGGGCAGCTGCTCGAACACAGCCCGTTCTGCGAGCGGGATTTCCGGGTGCCGGAGCACGTGCCGGCCGTGGACCGCGAAGGGGACTTCCCCATCGACGTCCGCAAGGAGGGCATGATCCACACGGCGACCTACGCCCGCCACCCCTTCG
>CALBSW010000165.1 GCA_937967465.1 uncultured Flavobacteriales bacterium | reverse complement strand
GCTTCTGGAACATCACCGCCCTGCTGTCCATCATCCTGGCCTTCATGAACCTCCTTCCGATTCCAGCCTTGGACGGGGGACACGTCATGTTCTTGCTCTACGAAATGATCAGCGGCCGCAAACCCAGTGACAAAGTCATGGAGTACGGGCAACTGATTGGCTTGCTTTTCGTCGGTTCTTTGATGTTGCTGGCCAACGGCAACGACCTGTGGAAATGGTTCACTGGTCGAATCTGATTCCCGGCACACCACCCTCACCATGGCCCTCCTCGACCTCGACCACCTGAAGCGCATCGTCGGCGATGATCCTGCCTTCCTGCGTCAAGTGCTGCAGATTTTCATCCGCAACGCGCCAGTCGACATGAAGTCGCTGGCAGAAGCCTCGGAGGCGGGAGACCATGAGCAGGTCGCTTTTTTCTCCCACAAGCTCAAAAGCGCATGCGGCGCCATTGGATTCAACTCCGCCTACGAGGACTTCAAACAAGTGGAAGCCATGGCCAAGGAGCTCCAGGACATCCAGTCCATACAGGAGAAAGTGAACGCCCTCACGGAACAGTGCATCGGTTGCATGGTCGACATCGAGGAGATCATGAACGGCCTCTGATCAACGGACCGTTCGGGTGAATCGGTCGCCAGACCACGCCCGCACCCACCCTTCCAACTCCGCCTCCAACAACGCGCAGCGCGTCGTGTTGCGGTCCCAATCCATGGCCGCCACCACTTCGTCAAACGGCCGCGCGATGTAAGGGTCCAAAGCCGCCAACACGGGCACCTCCATGGGAGCATGGGCCCCTTGGTCATTCACCCTGTCCATCCAACCCATCGCCCGCGGCAAATCCTCGGGCTGGTGCAAGAGCTCCGCCACCTGTTCCTGAACCAGTCGGGCATTGCCTTTCATCCCTTGTGAGCACCACGACGGAGCCAAGGCGAACACCCGGCGGTCGTAGTCCTGCCCGAGCCGGGCCGTGATGAGGCTGCCCCCGGGATCGTTGGACTCGACCACCACCACCGATTCCGACAGCCCGGCGATGATCCGGTTGCGCGCGGGAAACGTGTACTTGGACGGCGGAGTGCCCCAACGGTACTCCGACACCCAGCATCCGCCGGCATCCAGAATGCGCTCGGCGAGCACGGCGTTGGACTTCGGATGGACCGCATGCAGGCCGTGGGCCAAGCAAGCCACAGTGGGCACACCGCGTTGCAGTGCCGCCCGATGTGCTGCCGCATCAATCCCTTCCGCCATGCCACTAACCAAGGTCCAGCCGAGGTTCGACATGCCACCCAGCAAACCGTCCACGGCCGCCATGCCCAAAGAGGACGCTTTGCGGGTGCCCACCACCGACACCATCCTCGGGCCGCTCAGCACCTCCACCGGCCCCCGCACAAACAAAATCCACGGGGCGTCCGGAACCTGATCGAGGGCAAAAGGATAGCCCGCGTGACCCCGAACGAGGACATGGATGCCCTTCTCCTTCATTCGGTCCAATTGCCTGCAAGCCCTGTCCCGGGCGGCAGACAACATGCCGCGCTCGACACCCGACAGCCATGCCGCCAATCCCACTTCCCGCACCACCCGCAGTGTGCCCTTTCGATTGAACCGCGGCAATTGTGCCGCCGTCAGCCAATCCAACAGCCAATCCTCGGCCTCCTGTGTCGTCCCCAGCATGGCCGAAACATCACCTCTGCCCTCATGCGCCACGCAATCAACTCGCCATCGTCGGCCTTGGGTTTACATTCGAGGCGATGAAGCGCTTTTCCATTCTTCCCATGATGGTCTGGCTTGGGGTGGGCCTGATGTCCGCCCTGACCTCGGATGCCCAGCAAACCGCCACCTTGACGGGCATCGTGAAGGATCAACTGGACGACACCCCGCTCCCCGGTGCCGCTGTCTTCGCCAATGGGCAAGGCGTGCTGACCGACCTCGATGGCCGGTACTCCCTGACAGCGGACGGCCCCGTGTCCCTGCGCGTGCGCTATGTCGGCTATGTGGAATGGACGTCGGACCTCGACGCCTGGACCGGAACCCAAACCTTGGACATTGCCTTGGCCCCCGATGTGGCCAGCATCGGCACGGCCGTGGTGTCCGCTGGCCGTTACGAGCAGGACCTCGGCGAGGTGAGCGTCTCCATCGACGTGCTGCCGCCCGAACTCGTCAACCAGGGCGCGCCGACCAGCGCCGACCAGAGCCTGTCCCGGACACCTGGCGTCACCATCGTCGACAGTGAACCCCAGATTCGCGGTGGCAGCGGGTACAGCTTCGGCGCAGGCTCCCGCGTCGCCGTCCTCCTCGATGGACTGCCCGTTCTCAGCGGAGATGCCGGGCGCCCCACCTGGGGTTTCCTCCCATTGGAAAACCTCGAGCAGGTCGAAGTCGTCAAAGGCGCCAGCAGCGTGCTCTACGGCTCCTCTGCCCTCAGCGGGGTCATCCAGTTCCGCACCGCCTTCCCCGACCCGGAACCCTTCACCCGCATCTCCGTCCAGCACGGCATCCACAGCGACCCGGGCGACGGCCGGAAGTACTGGAACCGGCCCCTCATGCAGAGCAGCACCTCCTGGCTCCACACCCGCCGTTTGGCAAATGGAGACGGCATCAGCTTCGGAGGACAATGGCTCGGCAGCGACGGCTACAAGGGGCCCCAAATCGATGCGGCCACTGGCGAAGCCCACGACCGGCCTTACAACCCCTTCACCGTGGACCACTACGACGCCGAGCGCCAGTGGCGGCTGAACGGCGCCTGGGAGCACGCCCCCAAGAACGGCGGGTGGGGCTACGGACTCCGCGCCAACGCCATCAGCGGAGAAAGCGTCGGCACCCTCCTGTGGCTGGACGCCGACTCGGGCTTTTACGCCGCCACGCCCGGGGCCGACACCCGAACGACCCAGCGCATGGTCACCGTCGACCCCCATTTCGAACGGTCAGTCGGGGCTTGGAACCACCGCATCCAAGGCCGCTTCCTCCGCCTCATCAACGACAACGACAACGACCAGGGCAACGCCTCGAGCACCTGGCAGGGGGAAGCGCGCTCCCAATACCGCGGTGAGCTGTGGACTGCGACCGGCGGTGTTTATGCCCAGCGGACGCGCAGCGTGGCCGAGCTCTATGCTGCCGGCACCGGCGACTCCATCCACAATGCGGCCAACGTGGCCGGTTACCTGCAAGTCGAACTTCAGCCCCACGAGCGGCTGCACGTCACCGCTGGCGGTCGCTACGAGCAATTCGTGCTCGACAGCGTGTCCCTCGGTCGTCCGGTCTTCCGCACGGGCTTGAACTACCGCTTCGGGCAGGCGAGCTACCTCCGCGCCAGCATCGGTCAGGGCTTCCGATTCCCGAGCATCGCCGAGAAATTCATCCTCACCCAGGTGGGCGGGATCAACGTCTTCCCTTCACTCGACATCCAACCGGAGTCCTCTACCAACATGGAGATCGGGCTCAAGCAAGGATTCCGTTTTGGGAAAGAAGGGCAATGGAAAGGCTTCCTGGACGTCGCCGTCTTCCAACAAGATTTCGACGACTTCATCGAATACACGTTCGGCGTCTGGGGCAACACGGGCAATGGCCTCAACGACCTGGGCTTCCGGAGCATCAACACCGGCAAAGCGAGGGTGTCCGGCCTCGAATGGAGTACCATGGGGCAAGGCGACCTTGGCGCCTGGACCGTTCAGTGGCTCATCGGCCAGACATTCCTGAATCCGGTGAGCCTGACGCCAGATTCGGTCTACGCGGAATTCCCCACGGTCTCCGGGGGCGTGAGCTACCTCTCCACGAGTTCCGACACGACGGACCACGTCCTGAAATACCGCATCCGCAATACGTTCCGCGCCAACTTGAGCTTGCAGCACGAAACAGGGTGGACCCTCGGTTGGAATGCCGCGCGCAACACGTCCATCCAGAACATCGACAAGGCCTTTCTCGACATTGAGGAGCTCGGCCTTCTCCAATACGGACTCATCGATTGGCTGGGCGACCGGCCCTCAGCCCAATGGCTGCATGACGTTCAGATCGGACGCAAGTTCAACGACCAGCACCACGTCGAGCTCATCGTTCGGAATGCGGCCAACGTCAGCTATGCGCTGCGGCCCCTCGCCGCCGAAGCCAATCGGCTGTGGATGATCCGCTACACCTTCACCCCGTGAACATCACCGCCATCATCCCTGCCCGAATGGGCGCCAGCCGGCTGCCCGGAAAGCCCTTGGCCGACATCGGTGGCCTGCCCATGGTCGTGCACACATGGCGCGCTGCGGCCCACCACCCCGACCTCGATGATGCGGTCGTCGCCACGGACCATCCCGACATCGCCGCTGCTGTCCAGGATGCCGGTGGACGCGCCATCCTGACGGGAGAACACCCCTCCGGAACGGACCGGTGCGCAGAAGCCAGCCGGCAGCTTGGCCTGACCGGTCCAAACCACGCCATCCTCAACCTTCAAGGGGACGAGCCGTTTCCGGAGGCCGACCACCTTTCCGCCGTCTGCGCGGCGCTGCGCGCTGGACAAGGCGACATCGTGACCGCCATGCGGCCCGCCCTCGATGGAGAAGCCGGACAACCCGAACGGGTCAAGGTCGCCGCAGGGGCAGATGGCCGCGCCCTGTTTTTCTCCCGATCGGCCATTCCACACAGTGGGCCGCACCACATTCACCTCGGAATCTATGCTTTTGCCCCGAACGTCCTGGCGCGCTGCGCAGCCCTTCCTGTCGGACGCCTCGAGCGCCTCGAGCGCCTCGAACAGCTGCGCTGGCTGGAGGCGGGCATGCACCTGCACGTGACCGAAGTGGCCGCGGCGCATGGCCCGGGTTCCGTCGACACCGAAGCCGATCTGGAGCGCATGCGGGCCTGGTGGAATGAGCGTCGCGCCCTGTGAAAACCGGCATCGTCTGCTTCAGAGCGGGCGAATCCCATTATTTTGGCCTTTCCATGCGCACCGTCTCCGGTCCACATTTCCTCGTCAACGCCCTGCCGCTGCTGCTGCACGACCACGATTGCCTCGTCATTCCGGGGCTCGGTGGATTCCTTGCGCACCCAGTGGCAGCGCGGTATGATGCCGACAAAGGAGAGTGGATTCCCCCCGGACGCGATGTGGTGTTCAACCCGAAGCTGACCGTCCGCGACGGTCTGATGGAGCAGGAGATTCGCCGGGCCACAGGCTGCTCGACGGAAGCGGCTGGCGGTTTGATTGACCAAGAAGTCGAGGCCATCCAGAGCCAACTCGCCGCGGGCGAACACGTGGACTTCCCGGGGCTCGGCCGGCTCTTCCAGCAGGAAAGCGGTCAAGCAGGGTTTGCGGCAGAACCCCGTCTCGGAGAGCGCTATGCACCGCCTGGTCTCGGCCGCATTCCTTGGCTGGACCGGTGGGCCGAGCCTGCCGTGGCCACTGAAACCGAAACGGCTGAGCATCCAACTCCGGAAACAGAGACTCCCCCCGTGGTTCAGGTGGTTCCAGGGGAGGAAGACGGTCCCACCGTCGCCCCGAGCGCTTGGAAGACTCCGCTGCGCATCGCTGCCGTCCTTGCCCTGCCGCTCATGGTCGCCGGGTCCGTGCTGTGGAGCTCCCAAAGCACCACCGGATTCAACCTCTTTGACACCGGGTCGGGACTTCCCACCGAGTTCGCGCCGCGCATCGAAGGCGAAGACATTCGATTTCCAGAATTGGCCGATTCCCCGCTGCCCTTCGTCCAAGCCGGCGCACCAGAAGTGGTCCCTGTCACGGAGGCAACCATGCCCGTACCGCAACCCCAGGCCATCTCCTCCGGCTGCACACACCACGTCATCGCCGGCACCTTCTCAGAGGCCGCCCGTGCTGCAGAACTCGCCCGCCGTTTCCAAGCATTGGGCTATGCCAGCACTTTGCTTCCTGGTCCAAATGGCATGCAACGCGTGTCAGCAGGTTGCTTCGATGGAAGTGCAGACGCCGCTCGATTCCGCCGTTCGTTGATCGACCACCACGGCTTCCAGCAAGCCTGGGTCTTCGCACCTTGACCGCCCCGTCATGAGCGACCTCCAAAACGCACCGGATTGGTCGACCTTGGAGCACCTCGTTCTTGACTTTGGCGGTGTCCTCTACCAAATCGACCACCAGGCCACAGCCAGCGCCTTTGCCAAACTTGGGGCGACCGATTTCCTCGAGCACTATGCCCACGGTCAGCAGAGCCCCTTGCTCGATCAGATCGAGGTTGGCGGCATTTCCGAAGACGGGTTCCTCCAAGCGCTGTTGGCCCAGTGCGCGCCCGGCACCTCCATGGACGATGTCCGGACAGCTTGGTCCGCCGTGCTCATCGGACTGCGGACCGGCATTGTGCCCGTCCTACAGGATCTGGCCAAGCATTACGACCTCGTTCTGTTCAGCAACACCAACGCGCTGCACGCGGCCCATTTCGAGCGCCAGATCCTCGCGCAACATGGCCGCGCATTTTCTGACGCATTCCGGCAGATCATCTACAGCCACCGTCTTGGCTACCGAAAACCCAACCTGCAGGCGTATCGGGCGGTCAGCCAGCAGTTCGACATCCGCAGCTCACGTTGCTTCTTCGTGGACGACACCGCCATCAATGTGCGCGCTGCAATGGAAGCGGGCTGGTCAGCGGCATTGCACGACCCCCACGCCAGCTCCTTGAAGGAATGGCTGCGCCAGCTCGGCTGTCCCATCTGGGACTGAGCACGTCAATGCCACATGCCCTTGCCGGTTCCCAGCGGATTCTTTCGCTTGGACTTCTTTTTGTCCTGACGATAACCCAATTCGAACCCGATGCCGAATTGCCCTTGCCAATGACCGGATTCCAAGGGGAACAACATCCCGGGGATGTTCTGCGCTGAAAACGCCATCCGCAATGGTCCCCCGCGCAAAGACAATCCAGCCCCCCAGGACCAGCGGCCCTCCACGAGCTGAGCCTGCACCTGCGTGGCCACATTGCCCCTCAAGCGGTGCACGAATCCAATCACCACACCATCCCGGGACTGGTCAAACCGGAATTGACGGTAGCCCATGACGTGGAATTCCATCGATGGCCTGGGCAGATAACGGAAACCCACGCGCCACGTCTCTTGGACGGGGGTGTTGAACGCCTCCACCACTTCCGGTCCCGTCTGGACCTCAAACGCGCCCTCGAGGGAATCGAGCATCTCTTCACCCCACGTCTCCAACATGGATTCCAGCGAATCCGAGGAGAGGTCCATGTCCGCATCCCCCAGCCAATTCACGACGTCCAATCCCTGCAGGACAAACACCGCGGGGTCGACCTTGGCGCGCGACGTGGACTTCAGCCATCGGATGGACCCTCGCCCTTCCATGGCGGCCTCCACGGTGAACTGCTCATTGGGTTTATAGACCAATCCGAAGTCGAAAGCGACTCCGGCGCCCAAGGTCTTCGGCAGGCCTCCGCCCGATCCAGGGAGGTCCAACGTCCCGCCTGACAGCGCACTGTCCAAGTCCACACCTGCTGCCTGAAAATCGGCCGCACCCTCCAACGTCCAACTGTAATCGACGCTGTCCGTGGTCCACGTCGCGTCAAACGACTCGGTGTGGAAGGCACCCACCCCGTTGAGGATGTGAATGCCCCAGCCCAGCCAGAGTTTGTCCTCCTGGGCCATGGCGCCGACACTCAAACCATGGTCAAAGTATCCGTGGACATTCGTACCCATGCCGCCCAGCGTAATGGGCCGTCCGATCACGTCGGGGTGGCCGTTGCCACGCCAAGCCAATTCAATGAGGTCCCGGTCATAGGTGAACTGCTGGTCCGCCACGAAACGCGACCGAAGCCGCAGCTCAAACCGATTCTTGTCCCGAAAGGCCAGACCAAACAAGGGGACCTCCGAACGGACATCCACCGACTCCGTGGGATCCATGTTGGCAATGAGCAATTCGGGATTGACCGCCCCACCCAACGTGGAGAAATCCAACAATGCAGGGCCACTGTGCGTCACCGCGACTTGCGCTCCGGCGAGTCCGCCCAGCCAGATTTGGCTGCCTGACGGGTGCAACATGGCCGGGTTGGACCAGCCTGCCTGCCCCCATTCCGAGGAAAGTTCAACCGGTCCCAACTGGGCCTGGGCGGTTGGGGTCATGGTCCAAAGGAGGACCCACACCCAGCATGCCCGGCTCGAAAACTGGAGAATGGAATTCCGCATGTCAGCTTTCAATTCGGGTGAACAATTTGGCGCCCAGCTGCATCCGCAGATCCTGCTCTGCCCGCAAGGGAACAAACGTCCCCAGCGGTGCATCCGATGTCTGTCCCCAAGCCCGCACCACAACACGCTCAGCGGTGCGCAGTCGGTCCGCCCGGTCCCAATCCAACTTGAAGTCGAACCGGAACTCCGCCGGCGCCACCGGCAGCCCACCGGCCGCCACATCCGGTGCGGCGAAAATGTCCAGCGGCGCTGGCGCAAGGCTGTCCACCATGTCTCCTTGGGCATCCAAGAACCACGCTTGGACCTCCAGACCGAAAGGGAATCCGTTGTGCAGGATCATCCGCAGTTCTGCTGAATCCAATTCCGCGGTCTCCTCGATGTCCAACGACATGTCCAACGTATCGATGAAGTCCACCTGACCGGCGCGAATGGAGAGGGGCACTTCCGCGTGCAAGTCGGCTTGCACAAAGCCATCCGCGTCCAAGAAGTTGGGCATGCCCGGCTCCACGTCCACAGGGTTGGTGCGGATGTACATGCCGAGTTCCACCCCCACTTCATTCTCGCTGAAGAAGTCGACCACATTGCTGTTGGTCTCATCCACCTCCCAAGTCGACACCACCGCCCCGGCGGCGTCACCCTCCGCCGGCGCAACCTGCAAATCGGGCAGGCTCGTTTCAAATTCCACCACAGGCTCCCCGCCCGATTCCGTGAAAAAGCGCAACGAATCCAGCACTGCCGGGACGCCGAATCCGTTGGTCACGGCCAGACTCAAGCGGGCGCGCTCGATGGCCAGGTCGTTGGTCGTGAACCGGTCGTCAAACAAGGCCAGTGCCACTGAGTTCTGTTCAATCTGAATGGCCACCTGGCCGAAATCCCCTTCCACCCGATCATAGGTGAGACCAGTCAAGGCAAATTCCACCTCGAGGGACTCTCCTGCCTGGGCGGTGTGTGCAGGATCATTGGTGACATAGACCGTGTATTCGACATGCACGGCATTGGTGTCCGTGCCAGACTGACTTGGCAACAAGGTCCAGCCTTCCAACAGCTCCACCTCCATGACCGGCCCCTGATCCAGCATGTCCTGGGTCCACACCGAACTCCAGGGCAAGCCCATGGGGTCCACCAGCTGGGGAATGACCACTTCACCGGATACATCGTCCCCCAAGTTGGAGTTGAGCTCAAACGTCAATTCACCTCCCGAAAGGAAAATGGTCTCCAGCCGCGCACCCTCAGGCTGCGTCAGCAAAAGCTGAACCGACAGGGTGTCCGAAAAGGGAATCGGTCCTGTGGCCAAGTTGAGGGCTGCAGCTTCTGCATCGCCTAGCACCAGGGATTCCCCCAAGGATTCCTCCGGCAACACGAGCCATTCTTCAGCCAGCGTGCCTTCATAGGATTCGTCATAGACAAAGGCCAACTCGCCGCCGCCCAAGTCCTCAATGGGCACCGTCCCGGCACTGTCGGAGACCACCTCGAGGACGTCCCCGAGGTCAAATCGGGTGTCCACCAAAGGAACCGCGGCGATGGGCGTCCAATCCGGCGCCGTCCATTCCTCGGGAAGCTCCTGACAGCCCTGGGTGGCCAACAGCGCAATCCATGCGCCACAGACCCACGCCGTGGACCGTCCAAAAAATCGCAGATGCATCACTCCGAAAATACGGGGAAACGCAGGCCAAGGTTGCCCTTTCAAAAAAAGTCGGACGCGGCTGACAGCCCCGCCTGTTCTTCAGCTGTCGATGCCCTCGAGATCGAGCATGAAGGCGTACTCCAGTGCGACTTCCTTGTACCGGCGGAAACGGCCTGACTGGCCACCGTGACCGGCGTCCATGTTGGTGTGGAAGAGCAACACATTGTCGTCCGTCTTCAACTCGCGCAGCTTGGCCACCCACTTCGCAGGCTCCCAGTACTGCACCTGACTGTCCCAGTATCCAGTCGTGACCAACGTATTGGGGTAATCCTGAGCGCGGACCTGATCATACGGGCTGTACGACTTCATGTAGTGGTAGTAGACACTGTCCTCGGGGTTGCCCCATTCGTCCCACTCGAACGTGGTCAGGGGAATGGTCTCATCCAACATGGTGCTCACCACGTCCACAAACGGAACCGCAGCGACCACACCATTGAACAACTCCGGCGCCTGGTTCATCACGGCACCCATCAACAGGCCACCTGCGGAACCGCCCATGGCGTAGAGGTGGTCCGGTGACGTGTAGCCCATCTCCACCATGGCACGACCGACGTCTTCGAAGTCGTTGAAGGTATTCTGCTTCTTGAGCAGCTTGCCGTCCTCATACCACTGGCGGCCCAGCTCCTGGCCGCCCCGGATGTGGGCGATGGCGTAGACGAAACCGCGGTCGAGCAGCGACAGGCGCACACTCGAGAAGTAGGGGTCCATGCTGCTGCCGTAGCTGCCATAGGCGTAGAGCAGGAAGGGGTTCTGACCGTTGCGCTCGACGCCCTTGCGGTACACCATGCTCACCGGCACCTTCACGCCGTCGCGGACCTCGACCATGAGGCGCTCGGAAGTGTAGTTGTCCGGCGAAAAGTTCTCGTCGACGACCTCCTGTTGCTTGAGCAGGATGCGCTCCCCGGTCCGCATGTTGTGGTCATACGTCGTGCTCGGCGTCGTCATGGAGGAGTAGCCGAAGCGGAGGATCTCCGTGTCGAAATCGGGGTTGGACCGGGTGCCCGCCGTGTAGGCCGGGTCGTTGAACTCGAGGTACTCATCCTTGGCACCGTCCCAAGTCCGGATGCGGATCTGGTTCAATCCCTCCTTGCGCTCCTCCACCACGAGGTAGTTCTTGAAGATGTCGATGCCCTCGAGGAACACGTCGTCGCGGTGCGGAATGACTTCCTCCCAGTTCTCCTTCTCGGTGGCCTCCACCGGCGTCTTCATCAGACGGAAGTTCTTGGCGTCGAGGTTGGTGACGATGTAGAAGTGGTCTCCGTAGTGGCTGATGCCATATTCGAGGTTGCGCTCGCGCGGTTGGATCACGCGCCACTCGCCCATCGGATCGTCGGCCTTGAGCACGCGGTACTCCTGGCTGAGCGTCTGGGACGTGTAAATCACGAGGTACTCGTCGCTCTTGCTGCGGTACACCCCGCAGCTGAACGTCTCATCGGTCTCCTCGAAGACGAGCTGGTCGTCCTCCACCGGCGTGCCGAGGACGTGACGATAGACCTGGAAACTGCGCAGGGTCTGCGGATCCTTGCGGGTGTAGAACACCGTCTTGTTGTCGGCCGCCCACGTGGCCCCACCCGTGGTCAGGGGAATCTCATCGGCGAGCATCTCGCCCGTCGTCAGGTCCTTGAAACGCACCGTGTATTGGCGGCGGCTCACCGTGTCCACACCGAATGCCATGAGGCGGTTGTCATCGCTGATGCCCATGCCCCCCACGGCGAAATAATCGAAGCCCTCCGCGAGCACATTCTGGTCGAGGAGCACCTCTTCAGCACCCGTGCAGTCCTCGTAGCGGACCTCGTCACCCGCCGGCTTGCGGCAATTGATGGCGTACTCCTTGCCCTCCTCATAGCGGGTGTAGTACCAGTAACCGCGGTTCCGAACCGGCACGCTGCGGTCGTCCTTCTTGATGCGCCCGACGATTTCGTCGAACAACTTCTCCTGCAGCCCTTCCGTATGGGCCAGCTTGCCGTCGATGTAGTCGTTTTCAGCCGCGAGGTAATCCAGCACCTCCTGGGTCTGCTCGTCCGGCGTCTCGGCCTCTTTCTGCGCGTCGCTGAGGCGCATCCAGAAGTAATTGTCGACCCGGGTGTCCCCGTGCTCGGTCATTTCAAAGGGCACCTTCTTGGCCACCGGGGCCACGGCGTCGGCGTCGTGGGACATGTCAGAGGATTGGCAGGCCGTGAACAACACGGCGGTGAAGAGCACAGACAGGGTGCTCAGCGCAGAAATGCGAAAATGGGCTCGGGTCATGGAATCGAAATTGACGCTGCAAAGTAGCGCAAACTCCGACCCCGGCGGCGCGTTCAGAGCGCAGCTTCCTCCGCGGAGTACACCCGGAATTCGAAGCGCTCCATAATCGGGTTCGCAAGCAGCTTCTCACAGGCCTCGCCCACGAGGCGCTCGGCTTCTTCCCGAGTATCCGCCTCGATGTCGAGGGTGATGTGCTTGCCGATGCGCACGTTGGTGAGCTGTCCAAGGCCGATGTTCGGCAGGTTGTTGGAGACGGCTTTGCCCTGCGGATCGAGGAGTGCGGGCAATGGGAGAATGTCAATCGCGGCGTGGAAGACCATGTGTCTGCTTCTTCGAATGCATCCGGTGCAGCAATGCGCCGGTTAGCGGGTACGAAAGTAGGGCAAGCAAGGGTCCGGCGCCGCCTCCAAAACCGAGGCACAAACACGCTGTGCACAACCAGATGATGCGCCCGCGGTCCACCCAAGGACTGCGGCCCCATGTCTTGACCCCCATTTGCGGCAAACGCGAGACCATCCACAGCGGCAACAACGTGCCGCCGACCACACCGGACAACCAAAGCCAATGCGTGTCCATCCCTGCCGGCCAAGCCGCCCAAAGCACCAACAAACCCGCCCAGTACAAGGCGGCCATCGGTGCCGGAATGCCCTCGAAGTCCAACCCGGCAGCAGGCGATTCAGAATGGCCTTCCGCCGACTCTCCAGCATACCGGGCCAACCGCCATGCCGCTGCCGGCAGCATCAACAGGGGGGCGCCCTGCAACAGCGGCATCCAAACACCGCCCTCCATGCCCGAAGCCCACTCTGACATCAAGGACAACCCGACGAACGCCGGTGCCAGACCGCCCGAAATCAAGTCGGCCATGGAATCCAACCACGCGCCTTGATTTCCCGATGCCCCCATTTTTCTCGCCACCGGACCATCCAATACATCGCACAATTGACCAAACAGCCAAACGACCAACATCCATCCAATGCCCATGACCCGGCGTTCTGTGGTGCCGAATGCCGCCATCAATGTGCCATCGATGCCCATGGAAGACGCCCATTCCGCCGCTGCCCAACCGAGATCGAATTCCGAAGCCGCCCACCAAGCGACCAATGCGCCCGCACCCATGTTGCAGAACGTCAGCACATTGGCGGGGGCTGCGCGCCAAGGCGAAGGGGTCGACGGGGAATCGCTCACGAAAGGAAATGTACCGCGAACGAAACCCTGCGGAACGACTGCCGTATATTTGCCTCCCCGCTTCGGTGGGGAAAACATGAGGGTCTGGTGGCCGAGTGGCTAGGCTCAGCTCTGCAAAAGCTGCTACAGCGGTTCGAATCCGCTCCAGACCTCAAACGAAAGGCCCGGCGATTGCCGGGCCTTTTTCGTGGTCGCTTTTTTCTCGAGCGTCAGTCACATGACTGGCCAAACGTGGAGAGCACGAGCAAAATGTCGCTCACCCCCACCAAGCCGTCGCTGTCCACGTCTTCCGCGCACGTCGACGCCCCCCAGACGCAACTGCCATCGTCCATGGTGGCCGCTTGGGCGTAATTCAGCGCGTCCGCGTAAGTGCATCCGGCCACGTCTTCGTCATCGCAGATGCCATTGCCATTGGTGTCGCTCAAACAGTTTCCATTGCACTCCCCGATGGCGTCCAACGCTCCGACACACGGGTCCACATCGTCGCACACCCCGTCTCCATCCAAGTCTGTGGTACAGCCACCGCCGCATACGCCGAGCACGTCCAATTGATTGCCGTCGCAGTCACAATCCCCGGCGGGAATGCCCGAGCAACCACAATCGTAGACCGCACCGGGCCCGTTGCACACCCCACAGGCATCCAACGCGCCCACGCAGGGATCCACATCGTCACAGATGCCGTCCTCGTCAAGGTCCACCGGACAGCCTCCAGCGCAGGGGTCACAAGACTCCCAGCACACCACCGGGAGGACCATGGGGCCGTCCACCGTGACCACGCGGTTCACGAATTCCCCAGTCGTCAAGGTGCACGATTCCCCCCCTGCAAACGTTTCCTGATCGGCCCAATCGAAGAGGGTGAACTTGTATTCCTGAATGCCCAGCGGCCAGTCCACAGTGATCGTCCAGATGCCGTCCCCTTCCGGATCGCTCAACGGGTTGACCGTGGCCACCCATCCGTTGAATGTGCCCGCAAGAAACACGGCGCCATCGGGCGCACCTGGGTCGTTCATGTTGACCGACAACGTGACCGGAAAAACGCACGTTCCGTCGTCCACATTGGCGCTCGCATTGTAATTGGACGCGCCGGAATCCGTGCAACCCTCCACCGTGCCGCCACCGCCGCCTGCAATGTTGTCGGCCCCGGGACGGGTCGCCAGCCAATACAGCGTGTTGGTCTTCGTGTTGCCGTCGTCGTAGCCATTCAGGGTCTGCGCCTCGTCCCATGCGGCGACCGGGTCAATCACCGCGTGGGCCATGTAGATGAAGCCTTTCCAGCCCTCTCCGATGTCGGGACTCAGCGTGGCCGGCTGGATGACCGGATATTCCTCCTCGATCCATTCTGCGCGGAGCAATTCCTCCGTGATGGGGGTGAATGGCAACATCTGGATGCCGTGAATGAATTCGAGATTGGCGCCGAAGAAGGTCGCATGGTCCACCTTCGTTCCCCACAGGATGCCCACCACTTTGTTGGAGGCGAAGGGCTCCGGGTACACCCCTTCCCCCGTGTTGATCTGCCAATACTTCCACGTCGAACGCAGCTCGGTGGCCAACATCACCCGGCCCAAGTCGCGGATGCGGTCATCCCCGATCGCCAAACCATAGAGATAGACACCATACCAAGCGTTCACCGCCTCCGACGAGCTTTCCTGATTGCGGGCGTCGCCGAATTCGAAAAGGCCTGCGGCCCAGGAGTGGCCCACGAACCAGTCCTTGTTGCGCATGAACCCATAATGCGGGTCGTTGCCTGAGGGCTCCGCCACATCGCGGATCAGGTCCATCACCTCATCGCCCCACTGCGCCACCCAAGTGGGGTTGTCCTTGGCCATCGCAGCGGCAGCATAAATCCAGTAACCGTAATGGAAGTGGTGGTCGTTGTAGAACCCCTGCCCGAACGCGGCTGCCGGGTTGTTCAAACCGGACTGGATCACCAGACCTCCCCAGTCCTGATCGTACACCAGCGGATCTCCATTCTGACCCGCCAGCCGATTCTGCAAGGCGTTGCCGAGGGTGGTGCGGTACTGCGCCGCCAGCGACGGCTCGTTCAATTCATCCGCGATCAGGGCCAATCGGGCCAAAGCGGAAAATTGCTTCCCTCCGAAATAGGGGTCTCCAGCGGTCACCCCGAAGTTCACGTCTTCGTACAGGGCATTGCGCACATCCTGCTCCAAGGCCGGGGCGATGCCTTGTGGCGCCTCGAAACCGATGGTGGTCAGCGGCTCCTCCATCGTCCAGCTGTCGCCCACGATGCCCACCATGTCGCCTTTGATCGTGTTGCGAACCACAGCCGTCGTTGCCGGCGAGGACAGCACGTCCATGTGGTGCGGGAGCGCCATCATCAGCAAGGGGCCCGAACCCTGCGTGGTCCAGTCAAACGTGATGGTTCCGATGTCGTTCTGGGCCGTGGCGGAGACCGCACCACCTGTGGGAATCCGGCCAGCATGCGCGTCCAAAATCGCCTCGCTCGCCCCGTCGGAAAGGGCCGCCCGGAGGGAGCCCGTGAAGACATTCGACGCCTGCAATGCGCCGTTGTTCAGCGACAGGGTGATGCTGGAAGAAGCATACAGAATCCACGTCTGGCCGTTGTTGAGCTGCACTTCAAACCGGGTGTCGGTGACCGCCTGGCTGGCCGATCCCCCATTGAGCCCCGTGATGGCGTGCACCGTACCGATGCGGGGGGTCAATCCTGTGTAGTGCATGGTCATGTAGGGCTGTCCCCGAACCAGGTCGGTCCGCATCGACCCCGCGCCGCTTCCCCAATCCACACTCACGTGGAGCGGTCCATGGTCCGTCACGGCCTGCGAAGCAGTGCCCTCGGCAGCCCGGAAGCTCAGGTTCTCCGTGTGGGATGTGAAGATGAAATTGGCGTCCACCACCTTGCCCGGAAAGCCGAATCGCAGGCCATCGGCATGGACCTGCACGAGATAGGGCAGCGTGTTGATGGTGTACCCACCCCCGCCGAGGACCACGTTCTGCCACCAAGCATTGGTGGGCAAGGGGGCGGCATCATTGGCCCACAACCCCGAGGGCTGCAAGCTGTGGGATTGCGAAGGGAAATTGGGGGCGGACGTGGACAAAGGGACCCCGCCCAGAAGTTCTGTCTGTGCTCCGGCCTCGACAGAGAGGAGCACCACACAGCAAAGAAGGAAAAAGCAACGCATCGGTACCGACAAGGTACGTGCGGGTGGGACGCAAAGTTCCCTGCGCCCGATGAGATTCGTCAGCGATCGCGATCAGCCCTCCGCGATGGCCGCGATGCCGGGCAAGGTCTTGCCCTCG
>CALBSW010000164.1 GCA_937967465.1 uncultured Flavobacteriales bacterium | reverse complement strand
CGTCGGCCCTGAAACCGTGGATCTCAGCGACTACAGCACGTATCGCATTTTCCTGAACTGCGAATCGAGCGACGACAAACTGAGCGCAGTCTCAGGTGACGCGAGTCGCCCGGTTTACCTGACCACCACGGGCAACTTCTACCAAAGCTCCTTGTTTGGAGGAGCCAACGGCGCATTGGCCAATGCCATTTCACCTGCACTGTTCAGCGTCTATCCCGATACCGAATTTGACAGCTGGGTGACCATTGGCATTGAGCAATCCCCCAATACCGGCAATGGAGAGACTTCTGTTTCGCTGTTGGAAGACCCCACAAACCCGTTGTCCTTGGGATTTGCAAATGGCGGTGACCTTGTGATTGACACGGAACCTGGTTCAGCTTGGTTCATTGAGAACAGCGACGTCTACACCAACGGACTGGCAGGCGCTGACGGCAAAGTCCTCATCGCCCAAGTCACCACAGACGGCGAAGTCAGCGGTCAATTTGGCCTCCAGGTATTCCGCAATGGCATCTCTGACAACGCCAACTGCGTGCGCCCTTATCTCGACGTTGCATCCCACGGCTGTCTCGAACCCACCGCGTGCAACTACACGCCTGACGTCCTGTTTGACAACGGCTCATGCGACTTCTGCTCTTGCCCTGATTCGGTGCAAGTGCTGTCCTCCAATTTTTCCAGTGACATCCTGCCACAATACAGCATCGACATCGACCTCATTGCAGACCACGACACCACCGGGATCACCGACTTGGAGGGCATGAAGACGTACCGTTTGTACGCCGTGGTGGAAACGGCTGGCGACAAGGTCAATGCAGTCTTTGGCAATGACATGGCTCCACTGGCCATCACGAGCACCGCGCCATTTTTCCAATCGCCGCTCGGAGCAGAGACACCGAGCTACATCAGTCCGTTGCTCTTTAACTTCCTTCCGTACGCCGATCTAGAATACGACAGCTGGGCCACCATCGGCATCGACCGCTCGCCAAGCTTCATGGAAGGAACCGGATACGAAGCCGTCACCGTCGCTGGCGATTGGGTGGCCCCCTTTGAAGCCGGGGGCGGCATTTTTGCCTCTGGCGTCGTGGGCGGCACGTGGTTTGCCTTTCCGTCTTCCTCCAATGTGGTTCCAGACGAAGACCTGCGCATCCTCATTGGTCAGTTCACCACCGCTGGCGTGGTGTCGGGCACACTCGGATTGCAGGTGATTCCAGCCACACCTCCAGCGGGAATTGCAGACTTCCGCTTGCCATTCAGCTTTACCAGCGACGGCCTGGGCGACTTCAACTACATCTATCCCGAAATCTGCACGTGTGACAATGTCGACGGCGACTACCTCTGCGACAATGTGGACGACTGCGTGGGTCAGTACGACGAGTGCGGCATCTGCAACGGTCCTGGGGCCACTGGAGAATGCGGCTGCAGCGACATTCCTGCCGGGGATTGCGACTGCAATGGCAACCAACTCGATGCCTTGGGCGTCTGCGGTGGAACCTGCGCCTCGGATGCCGATGGCAATGGAACCTGCGACGACAGCGAAGTCCAGGGATGCATGGATTCCAGCGCCTCGAATTATGACGCGAATGCCACCCAGGATGATGGCAGCTGCTTCTACCTCGGCTGCACGGATCCGACTGCGTCCAACTATGATGCCTCTGCCGATACAGATGACGGCAGCTGTCAATACCCCGGATGCACGGACCCTGATGCATGGAATTATGACGACTCGGCCAACGTGAACGATGGCTCCTGCCAGGACAATGCCTGTGGCGTCGATGGCGAACTCGTCATCGCCACGAACTATGCATTCACCCCGAGTTCCGTCTCCATTCCCACCGGCGGAACAGTGGTCTGGCAGAACAACACCTCCTCCCTTCACAATGTGAATGGTGTGATCAATTCCATCACGGACACACCTTTTGACAACCCTGAGGACTTCAGCTTGGCTGCCACCACCGGCAATGATGCTGGCACCTGCATTGGAAGCTACACCTTCCAAATTCCCGGCGTCTATCAATACGACTGTTCCGTGGGCATTCACGCTGACTTGGGCATGGTCGGCACCATCACTGTGGGAACCGGTGGATGCATGGACACTGGAGCATCCAATTATTCCGCCGGCGCAGAATATGATGACGGGTCTTGCGTCTTCCCTGGCTGCACCGACCCCACTGCCTGCAACTACGACAGCAATGCCAACAGCGACGACGGCTCCTGCCTTCTTGCCACGGGTTGCCAAACGTGCTCCGGCCAAACGGATGGCACCGGCGTCGTGGTCAACAACGACACCGACGGAGATGGCGTCTGTGATGCCGACGAGGTACCCGGTTGCCAGGACCAAGCGGCCTGCAACTACAATGCGAACGCCACTGACTCCGATGACTCCTGTACCTACCTCGATGGGGTTTGTGAGACCTGCGAGAATGGCGTGATCGTTGACAACGATGCCGATGATGACGGCGTTTGCGATGCCAATGAGGTCACGGGGTGTACAGACCCCACCGCCTGCAACTACGACAACGACCCGACCACCGACACCGACAACACGCTCTGCACCTACG
>CALBSW010000163.1 GCA_937967465.1 uncultured Flavobacteriales bacterium | reverse complement strand
GCTTCCAGCTGGTCCAACGTCAACTCCGGTGCCGCTGCCCCGCTTCGATCAGCGTCCCCATGGGCCGAGGCCATGGCATCGCCTTCCGCGCGGTCCGACGGGCCACAGCCCGAAAGGAGCGCGGCCAGAACGGTCAGAACAAGGAAGGCGAATCGAGATGGAAGCATGGACGGGAACCGGCAATTTGTCACCGGTTGAAGTCGCAACGGCGGGTCGCCATCGAAAGTTTTGCCGCAGCGGGGTTTTAACGAATTCGCCCCCCCGAAGCCGTCATCACTTGTGCGGGATGTGGGTCAGGACCCAGCTCTTGCCCCATTCGGCTTGCTCTTCCTCCGTCCAGAGTTCAGGGAAGAAAATCAGGGTCTGGAAACGGGGAGGCAGGTACTTCTGCCAGTTCGTGCCGCCGGTAGCGGCGATGTCCACAGGGTCCTTCTGCAGGTGACGGACCGCGCTGCGGTAATGGGACAAAGGCCAGTGCACATTGACGAGCTCGTCGAGGGTGCGCAACGCCTCCTTGAGGTCGTCGGTCTGCTGGTCAGCAGGCAGGCCCAACCACTTTTTGCGGAGGTTGGTGTAGTACCGGTCTTCCGCAAAGTGCACGATGGTCTCCCTGTACTTCTCCTCGAATTGCCTCAGGGTCAATGTGGGCTTCCCCGAAGCCAGTTCCGTCGCGCCGCGCCGCCAATAGAGGGCATCGAACAAGGGGTCGATTTCATCGAAGGCGTGGTCGGCATGCTGGTCGCGGAGTTCGCGGTGCACGAGCCGGTCCAATGACGTACAGGCGATTTCGATCAAGCGGTATTGGACGCTTTGGAACCCGCTGGACGGCAGGAGGGACATCCGGAACTTGAGGAACTGCTGGTGATCCAGGCCGTGGACCATCACGTCGAAGCTGCGAACGAGGTTGTCGAAGTACCGGTTGACCCGGTTCACCCGCTCCAGCATGGTGGCGCCGTCGATGTCCGCATCCTCGTGGATCTGCCTCAGCTCGTGGAGCGAGAGCTTGAAATACAGCTCCGTGATTTGGTGGTAGGTGATGAAGATTTCCTCGTCCGGAAACGGGGTGACCGGATGCTGCAGGCTGAGCAGGGTGTCGAGGTTGACGTAGTCCCAGTAGGTGGGGAAGTCGGCGTACAGCAGGCCATCGAGGTAGGACGTCAGGTCCTGCCCCATGGCGGCGTATTTCTCCTCCAGGAGCTTCAGCCGGGACAGCACCCCGGGGTCAAAGGAATCGGCTTCGGCCATGCCGGAAAGGTACGGCCTGAACGCATCGGTATGCGCGGGTCAGCTCGGATGTCTCAGCCTTGGCCGAGGTGGGCGATGCACTTCAGTTCGACGGCGATGGGCGTTGGCAAAGCGCCAATTTCCATGGTGGTCCGACACGGGCGAAGGGCCGGATCGACGTGTTCGAAATGCTCGCGGTACACGCGATTCCAAGTGGCGAAGTCCCGCTTCATGTCGGTCAGGAACACGGTGATGTCCACCAGGTCCTCCCACTTCGCACCTTCCGCTTCGAGGATGGCCTTGACATTGGCCAATACGCCCCGCGCTTGTGCTTCGAAGTCGAATTCGATGAAGTTGCCGTTGTGGTCCTGCTTCAGGCCGGGCACGCCCTCGTCATGGGCACCACTGCCTGGGATGCGCGGACCGACACCGCTCAGAAACAGGAGGTCGCCGACGCGGCGGGTGAGGGGGTAAAGGCCGACGGGTTTGGGGGCGTTGCTCATGGGGTTCCGTTCAATCGTTCGGGACTGAGGCGTTGCTCAGCCGTGCATGGTTTCCTTCTTGCCGTAGCGCTGGATCACCTCGGCCTCGTGGGCGAGGAACTCCTTCCAGCGGGCATCGACATCGACGCGTCCGCCATACTGGCGGGCGAAGCCGATGAAGGTGGTGTAGTGCTGGGCCTCGCTGACCATCAATTCGTGGTAGAAGGTCTTCAGGTCCTCATCGGCGATGCGCTCGGACAGCATGCGGAAGCGCTCGCAGCTGCGGGCCTCGATCATGGCGGCCAGCAGCAGGCGGTCGACAAGCTGCTCCTCCCGGCTTCCGCCCTTCTTGATGAAGGCGGCGAGGTCGTGGATGTAGGGGTCCTTCCGCTCCTTGCCGAGGACCCAACCGCGCTCCTTGATCTTCTCGACCACCATGCCGAAGTGCTCCATCTCCTCCATGGCGATGCGGGTCAACTCCTCGACCAGGTCGGTCAGTTCCGGGTAACGGACGATGGTGGAAATGGCGTTGGAGGCCGCCTTCTGCTCGCACCAGGCGTGGTCGGTGAGGACCTCGGGGATGTTGGACTCAACGAGCTCGACCCAGCGGGGATCCGTGGGGAGCTGCAGTCCGAGCATGACGCTTTCCGTGGTGTCTGACATCGCTCAGGAATTCATGGCGTCCTCGATGGCCTCGGCGTCCAGCGGGATGTCGCCCATCAGGTCGTCGACACCGTCCTCGGTGACGACGATGTCGTTTTCCAGCCGGATGCCCAGCCCCTCCTCAAGGATGTAGATGCCGGGCTCCACGGTGAACACATGGCCGGCGCGGATGGGCTCGTGCCACAGGCCCACATCGTGGACGTCGAGTCCGATGAAGTGGGAGGTGCCGTGCATGAAGTACTTCTTGTAGGCGGGCCAGGCGGGGTTCTGCTTGGCGACGTCGTGCTTGTCGATCAGGCCGAGTCCGAGGAGCTGCTCGGTCATGAGCTCGCCCACCTGCTTGTGGTAATCGTGGAGGCTGACGCCGGGACGCAGCAGCTTCGTGGCGTCACGCATGACGCTGAGCACGGCATCGTAGACCTTGCGCTGGCGGTCGGTGAAGCGGCCGGACACCGGCAGGCACCGGGTCATGTCGCTGGCGTAGTTGCCATACTCGGCGCCCACGTCCATCAGCAGCACATCGCCGTCCTTGCAGACCGCGCTGTTCTCGATGTAGTGGAGCACGCAGGCGTTGGCCCCGCTCGCCACGATGGGCGTGTAGGCAAAGCCGCGGGAGCCCTTGCGCACAAACTCGTGCAGGTACTCGGCCTCGACTTCGTACTCGGTGACGCCGGGCTTGAGGAAGTTCATCACGCGGTTGAAGCCGTCACGGGTGATGCCGCACGCATGGCGCATCCGTTCAATTTCCTCAGCACTCTTGACGCTCCGGGTGCGGTGCAGGATGGGTGCGGCCCGTTCGATGCGGACGTGGGGGTAGGTCTCGCAGAACCACCGGTTGAACCGGGCCTCGCGGGTCTCGACGACAATCTTGGCGCGGGTGTGCTCATTCTGGTGGAGATAGCAGCAGGTGCACTCGGTCACGAGGCGCTGAATGGTGCGTTCCAGGTTGCCGACCCATTGAACGTGACGGATGCCGGTCTGGGCCGTGGCCTCCGCCTTGGTGAGCTTGGCCCCTTCCCAAACGGCGATTTCCGCATTGGTCTCGGTGACAAACAGAATTTCACGGTCGGCCGGGTTGTGGGCGTTGGGGAAGAGCAGCAGCACGGTCTCCTCTTGGTCCACACCGGTGAGGTGGAGCATGTTGGAGTCCTGCCGGAAGGGCAGGGTGCCGTCGGCGCTGGTCGGGTAGATGTCGTTGGAACTGAACAGGGCCATGGCACCGGGGCTCATGGCTTCGGCAAACGCGGCGCGGTTGCGGATGTAGTTCTCGGCAGACAGGGGCGGGTAACGCAGCATGCCCCGAAGGTACGGCCCGCGGGCCTTCAGGCCCGAGTGATGCGCACGAGGGAGCCGGTCGGCAAGACCTGGCCGGTTCCACTGCGCAGGCAAAGTTCGCCGGCCTCGATGGCAGCATCGGGCAGGGCGGATCGCCAGAAGTTCTCCAGGGAAGACGGACTCAGTCCCGAGTACGTGTTCATGACCACCGACCCCCCCGGAGCGACAATGCCTGCGACGGAGCGGATGAGGTGTCCGATCTGCTCCTCGAGCTTCCATTTTTCTCCTTTCGGACCCAAGCCCCACGCCGGCGGGTCCATGACGATGAGGTCATACTGGTTGCCGCGGCGCAGCTCGCGCTCCACGAAGCGCATGGCGTCTTCCACACACCACCGGATGCCGTCGAGGCCGGAGAGTTCCATGTTGATGCGCGTCCAGGTCACCACCTGCTTGATGGCGTCGACGTGGGTCACATCCGCACCCGTCGCCCTGGCTGCGAGGGAGGCACCGCCCGTGTAGGCAAAGAGGTTCAACACCCGCTTGCCCGATCCCAGCCGGTCGGCCATCCATTGCCAGTTGGCGGCTTGCTCTGGGAAGATGCCGACGTGCTTGAACCGCGTCATCTCCAAGGAGAAGTGCAGCGACTGGTCGGGCCGCAAGGGATATTGGATTTCCCAATGGTCCGGGACGCTCTGGTGGGGTTCCCAGTGGCCCTTGGTCCTGCCGGTGGGGACGAATTCCGCGGCCGACATGCGCCGCCAGTTGGACTCGGACATGCCGCGGTCCCAAATGGCGTGAGGCTCGGGGCGAATCAGGACGAGGTCTCCGAAACGCTCGAGTTTGCTGCCCCCGCCGGAGTCGAGCAGTTCATGGTCGCGCCAACCTTCCGGGAACCAGCGGTGCAGGCCATCGAAGGTGGAAGGGGAGGGAGCGTCCATGCGGGGAAGTTCGCAAGGGAACGGTCACAACTGTTGATTTTCTGCGTTGAATCGTCCTTTGGGGTCACCACCTTGCTGGCAAATCGAGGAAGGCCATGGCCGGAAAGCGCAAAGGAGGCGGACAGCGGAAGGGGAAAGGACGAAAGGTCGGTCCCGACGGGATCGGAGGGTCCTCCGGCCGGTCACGGTCCCGCAAGTCGTCGGTGGACGCCCCGATGGGCCGCCGTCAGAGCCTCAGCGGGGCGAGCCGGTACCTCGGCGATGTCCTCGAGATTTTCCGCAAGCTGAAAGGCCGCCCCCTGAATGCCCGCCAAGTCGCGAGCACGATGGGCATTGCAGACCACGACATCCGCGACATGCTGCATGGTCTGATGCGGGAGCAGGCGGGCAAGGGCGTGCTCGTCGAAGTGGGAAAAGGCCGTTTCATGATGCCGGACCAAGGCGGCCGATCCACCGCCCGCGGCGGCCGGGACCGCGGCAAGGACCGCAAGTCTGGCGCCCGCCCCCAGCATGGGGATGTGGTCACGGGCACCATTCAAATCACCAAGTATGGCAAAGGCTTCGTGAGTGTTCCCGGAGAATCGGAAGACCTCATGCTGCCCAAGGGCAACACCGGCACTGCCTTCTGGGGAGACACCGTGGAGGTCGGCTGGATGAACCGCGGCCGCCGCAAAGTGCCATACGTCGCCCGGGTGGTGAAGCGGGCGCGCGAGCTCTATGTCGTCATGCTGCAGCCCGTCAAGGATTACGCCTTCGGCATTCCCACGGACAAGCGGCTTCACCGCGACTTCCTCATCCCTGCCCGCTTCTTGCACGACGCGCCCACGGATGTCAAGGTGGCGGTGCGCCTCCAGGACTGGGCGTCGCCGGATGACCCGCCCATCGCAGAGGTCGTGGAGGTGCTCGGTGCGCCCGGCGTCCACGAAGCGGAAATGCACGCCATCCTGCTGGAGTACGGATTGCCCTACCATTTTCCCGAGGACGTGGCGGCTGAAGCGGAGACCATTCCCCAGGAACTCGACCCGAAAGAAATCGCCCGCCGGCGCGACATGCGCGACATCACGACGTTCACCATCGACCCGGAGGACGCCAAGGATTTCGACGATGCCCTGAGCGTGCGCGATCTCGAAGGGGGCCACCTCGAAGTGGGGGTCCACATCGCAGACGTGACCCACTATGTGCGGCCGGGCAGCCGGATCGAGGAAGAGGCCGTGGAGCGCGCCACCAGCGTCTATCTGGTGGACCGCACCATTCCGATGTTGCCGGAAGTGCTGTCCAACAACCTGTGTTCGCTTCGGCCCAATGAGGACCGGTACGCATTCAGTGCCGTCTTCGAGCTCGACAAGCAGGGCCAGGTGGTCCAGGAGTGGTTCGGCCGGACGGTCATCCATTCGGACCGGCGGTTCACTTACGCCGAAGCGCAGGAGCGCCTTGAATCTGGGGAGGGAGACCTCGCCGATGAGGTCAAGCGCTTGGACCGATTGGCCAAGAAGATGCGCGCGCGCCGGTTCAAGGCGGGGGGCATTGATTTCAACACGGAGGAAGTCCGCTTCCGCCTCGACGCGGAAGGCCGGCCCGTGGAGGTGCTCGTCAAGCGCATGCTGGACGCGAACCGGCTCATCGAGGACTTCATGCTGCTGGCCAATGTGCGGGTGGCCAAGTGGATCGCCGGGTGCAAGGGACAACGTCCTCCCGGCGCAGTGTACCGCGTGCACGATTCACCGGACCCGACCAAGCTCAAGTCCCTGCGCCAGTTCGTGGCGCAATTCGGCTACAAGATGCCGGAAACCGAACCGGGACAAGCCCACCGGGCGATCAGCAATCTGCTCCGCATGGCCGAAGGCAAAGACGAGGAGCGCATCATTCAACAGATGGCCATCCGCTCCATGGCCAAGGCGGAATACAGTACGGACAACATTGGCCACTACGGCTTGGCGTTCGAGCACTACACCCACTTCACCTCGCCCATTCGCCGGTATCCGGACATGATGGTGCACCGCAGCCTGCAGCATTACCTCGATGGGGGTGCTGCGCTGGATGCAGCCGAGCTGGACGGGCCATGCGCCCACAGCAGTGAGCGCGAAAAACGTGCGGCTGAAGCGGAGCGGGCCAGCATCAAATACAAGCAGGTCGAGTTTCTCGGAACGCAGCTGGGGGCAGAATTCGATGGGGTGGTCAACGGCATCTCAGGCAAGGCCGTCTATGTGGAGCTCAACGACAACAAATGCGAGGGCTACGTCGACATCCGGGACATCAGCACAGACCGGTTTTCCGTGGATCCGGAACGGCAGTGCCTGGTTGGGCTGCACACGGGACAGGAGATCCACATGGGCGACGCGGTCCGAATTCGGGTCATCCGCGCCGACGTCCAGCGCCGCGAACTCGAATTCGAGTGGCTGGGCGCCGGCTGACGGCCGCGGTCGGCAGGGACAGACCCCGTATTTTTGCAGAAGCCGCCGCAAGGCGGGCATGCGCTCTTAGCTCAGTTGGTTAGAGCAGGGGACTCATAATCCCTGGGTCGCGGGTTCAAGTCCTGCAGGGCGCACCAAGCACTCAGCCGAGCAGGCCGAGCATCAAGAGCAAGTCGGAGGTCGTGATCATGCCGTCTCCGTTGAGATCATAGGCCGCACTGGCCTTGGTGACGGGTTGCATGAAATACGACAGCATGTTGAGGAGGTCGCTGAGTGACATGTTGGCAAGATTGCACCCCAATGTTTCCTACGAAGGGGCAGATTGTTAAGACGTATTTAAATATACGG
This sequence comes from uncultured Flavobacteriales bacterium, assembly GCA_937967465.1. Classification (GTDB taxonomy): domain Bacteria; phylum Bacteroidota; class Bacteroidia; order Flavobacteriales_D; family Sanyastnellaceae; genus UBA8752. The sequence continues at coordinate 338 of CALBSW010000163.1, read as the reverse complement.
ACTATAAAATGTAAAATCAAGGGCATGAACGGTCTGCACCCCATGTGCGGGATTGGGGGCCGATGGCAACGGGAGATGGTGGAGCGCCTGCTGCGACCTATCTTTGCCGTCCCTTTTCGGGCAATTAGCTCAGTTGGTTCAGAGCGTTCGCCTCACACGCGAAAGGTCACTGGTTCGAATCCAGTATTGCCCACCACGGCCCCGGCTCCTGCGAGTCGGGGCTTTTTTCTGCCTTCGCCACAGGCGGCGCATCTTTGCCGGGAGGCCCCGTAGTTCAACGGATAGAATAGACGTTTCCTAAACGTTTGATCCAGGTTCGATTCCTGGCGGGGCTGCCA
>CALBSW010000162.1 GCA_937967465.1 uncultured Flavobacteriales bacterium | reverse complement strand
CGACTGGCCCGCCGCCCAGATTCCGATTGAACTGAAGACGCTCAATCAATTCATTTCAAGCAAGTTGAGATGCCGGGAGTTTGACGCCGTGTTGTGCAACCTGTACCGCGATGGGCAAGACGCCATGGGCTGGCACCGCGACAACGAACCCGAAATCGACCCCGCCATCATCGCCTCGGTCAGCTTCGGGGCGGCCCGCGATTTCAAGGTGCGACACCGCGAGACCAAGGAGGGCTGGACGGTCTCACTGGGGCACGGCGACCTGCTCGCCATGGAGCACCTCCAAACCGATTTCGACCATGCCTTGCCCAGACGGGCGCGGGTCGAGGCGCCGCGGCTGAACCTCACCTTCCGCCACTTCCGCTGAACGCGTTGGTCAACTGTGCCCCTGTCGAGGCTGGGCCGGGGGCGCGGCGTAACTTGGCCTCATGTCCGTTCATGCCTCCGCCAAGCGCATCACCACACAGGTGCTGCAGGAAATGAAGCACAATCAGGAGAAGATCGCCATGCTGACCGCATACGATTACTCCATGGCCCGCATCGTCGATGGTGCTGGGGTCGACGTCATCCTCGTGGGCGACAGCGCCTCCAATGTGATGGCCGGCCACGAGACCACCCTGCCGATCACGCTGGACCAGATGATCTACCACGCCCAAGGTGTGGTGCGGGCGGCCAAGAAGGCCCTCGTGGTGGTGGACCTGCCGTTCGGTACGTACCAGGGCAACTCCAAGGAGGCGCTGCAGAGCGCCATCCGCATCATGAAGGAAAGCGGCGCCCACGCGGTCAAGCTGGAGGGCGGTGCCGAGGTTCGCGAGAGCATCGAGCGCATCCTCACCGCGGGCATCCCCGTCATGGGCCACTTGGGCCTGACCCCCCAGAGCATCTACAAGTTTGGCACGTACACCGTTCGGGCCAAGGAAGAGGCGGAAGCCAATGAGCTGAAGGCCAATGCCAAGCTGCTCGAAGAGATCGGCTGCTTCAGCATCGTGCTCGAAAAAGTCCCGGCCAAGTTGGCCACGGAAGTCAGCGACAGCCTCCATGTCCCCACCATCGGCATCGGCGCCGGTGCCGGGTGCGACGGACAGGTGCTCGTCCTGCCCGACATGCTCGGCATCACGCAGGACTTCTCCCCCCGCTTCCTGCGCCGCTACCTCGACATGGGGCAACAAATGCACGACGCCATCGGGCAGTATGTGTCGGACGTGCGCTCCAAGGACTTCCCCAACGACAGCGAGCAGTACTGATGGGTCAGGAGCGCGGCGGAACCCCGTTTGCACACAAGCCCAAGGTGCCCATCGTGATGAGCACCCCGGAGAACCTCGAGGTGCTCTTCGAGGACAACCACATCATCGCGGTCAACAAGCGCTCCAGCGACATCGTCCAGGGCGACATCACCAACGACCGCACCCTCGACAACGTCATCCGCGAATACCTCCGGGTGAAGTACAACAAGCCGGGTGAAGCCTGGTTGGGCACCATCCACCGCATCGACCGCCCGGTCAGCGGGGTCATTCTGTACGCCAAGACATCCAAGTGCCTGAGCCGCATGATGAAAGCGTTCAAGCACAGGGAGGTGGCCAAGACCTATTGGGCCGTGGTCAAAGGCGCGCCGCCAGAACCGGTGGGCCACGTCGTCAATTACCTCCGGAAGAACAGCGAGCGCAACAAGAGCTACGCCTACGACACCCCCGGCAAGGACCGCAAAGAGTCCGAGTTGCAGTACTACCTGCTCGGCAAGGGGGACCATTACCACTTTGTGGAGGTCCACCCGAAGTCCGGTCGCCACCACCAGATTCGGGTCACATTGTCCTCCCTCGGCTGCCCGATCAAGGGCGACATCAAATACGGCGCCCGCCGCACCAACGACAACGCCTCGATCCACCTGCACGCCCGGCGGATTGAATTCATCCACCCCGTCCGCAGGGAGGTCGTCCGCATCATTGCCCCGCCCCCGGAGGACAACCTCTGGGACAAGATGCTGGAGTTGGATGAAAAGGTGAAAACTGGCGGCGCCGACCCGCGCCCCGGTCAGTAAATTCGCAACCCCATGGAAGCCAAGGAACACGTCAAGTGCCTGATCATCGGATCGGGCCCCGCAGGATACACCGCCGCCATCTACGCCGCGCGTGCCGACATGAAACCCGTCCTCTACCAAGGCATGCAGCCCGGGGGACAGCTGACTGAAACGACCGACGTCGACAATTTCCCGGGATACCCGCAGGGCATCAACGGCACCGCCATGATGGTCGACCTCGAGAACCAGGCCAA
>CALBSW010000161.1 GCA_937967465.1 uncultured Flavobacteriales bacterium | reverse complement strand
GGGATGTAGCTCAGTTGGTAGAGTACGCGTCTGGGGGACGTGTGGTCGCTGGTTCGAGTCCAGTCATCCCGACCTTTGAAAGGAGAGCCCCGCGCTCTCCTTTCGCATTTTCAACGCCGCATGGACGTCCTTTTCGAACAACAATGGCGCCGCCTCCTGGAGTCCCTCGAATCCCGCTTTGGGGGAGGCATGGACCTGCAGGACATCCTGTATCTCGTGGGGGTTCAGGAACTCGGGCAGGGGTTCCGTCCCTTCAAGAAGCAGGAAAAGATGGACCTGATGCACGTGGCCATCTGCACGCTGCTCGTGCCGCAGGGATTCTACGCCTTCATGGGACGGGATGAAGAAGGATGGCCCCATTTCGAGGAGCGCATGCCGCTTCCGGAATTGGCCCCTGCAGAACAGGACACCCTGATTCGCCGGGCCCTCGTGGACTATTTCGGAGACGATCCCGCGGAGGTCATCGCCCCGCAAAGCGCTTGAGAGACACCTCGTCCTGAATGATGACGCTTTTGCCTTCGAGCGTCACCCAACCGTCGGATTTGAAGTCACTCAATGCGCGGATCAGGCTCTCTTTTGCAGTGCCCACCATGCCCGCCAGGTCCTCCCGGCTGAGCTGGGGCTTGGAATCGGCTTCCTCGAACCGCGCTTGCAAATCGAGCAGGGCCTGCGCCGTCCGCTCCCTCACCGAAGCGTAAGCCAAGGCCAACAGCCGCTCCTGATTCTGGGTCACCTCGCCCGCCAGCAACCGGATGAACCGCATGGCCACATCGCGGTTGCGGTGCATGAGATCGAGGAAGGACTTCCGCGGAATGAGGTGCACCTCAGCGTCTTCCAACACCTCGGCTGCACTGCCGTATTCAAGGCCTTTCAGGACATCCATGTGACCGAAGAAGTCGCCGGCCTTGCAGAGCTCGATGATGAGTTCCTTGCCATAGGTGTCCGTTCGAAGGATTTTGACCACGCCGCTGGCCACGTAGTAGACATGGTTGGTCGGATCGCCTTCTCCGTACAAGACCTGACCGGAATTGTAGCGGCGTGGGCGGTCACCCAGATCCAAACCCGGGATGCCCTGCTGCTCGGAGGCATCGGAGATGAATTCGTTGAGTCGCTGGGGGGCGCGGCCGTATTCGCGCTGAAGGATCGCACTCTTCTTCAGGCGGACATTGATGGTCGCCAACAGGTCGGCCTCGCTGAAGGGCTTGACCAGGTAATCGTCTGCCCCGCTGGTCATCCCCCGGCGCATCTCCTCCGCCCCGTCTCGGGAGGTGAGGAAGATGAATGGGATCATCGCAGTTTGGGGATCGTTGGAGAGGTAGTGGAGCACGCCGTAGCCATCGAGCTCGGGCATCTCCACATCGCAAATGATCATGTCCGGACGCTCCAACTGGGCGCGGTCGACCCCCTGGCGGCCGTTCTCGGCCTGGATGACTTCGTAGCCGGCCAACTGCAGGATGTCGGCGGTGGTGGTCCGGAGGAATTGGTTGTCCTCGATGATCAGAATCTTCTTCACGTCGTTGGCGCGCTTCTGCCGGAGAATGTTCCAGCCGTTCCCGGCCAAGTTAAGTCGCCTGTGCGGCTCTCCGAACCCCCACTGGTTTCCGTGGCGACAACGAGGGTGAACGCTCGGTGGGTGTGGGTTAAATTCGCGCCCGACCTGCCGCAAACCGCCCAACATGAAAGTATCGCTGGATTGGATCACCAACTGGTTGCCCCTCACTGAGGCGCAGGCCGCCGACCCACAACGGGTGTCCGACATCCTCACCGCCAGCGGCCTCGAAGTCGAGGGCCTGGAGGAAATGCCAGCCGTCCCGGGTGGCCTCAAAGGCATGGTCGTCGGTGAAGTCCTGACCTGCGAGCCACACCCCAATGCGGACCGACTGCGCGTGACGACCGTCGATGTGGGCGCAGGCGACCCGTTGCCCATCGTGTGCGGAGCGCCCAACGTGGCCGCCGGCCAGAAGGTGGTGGTGGCCACCGTGGGTTCCACCTGCCACCCGCTGGAAGGAGAGCCCTTCAAAATCAAGAAAGGCAAGATTCGTGGAGAGGTCTCCATGGGCATGATCTGTGCGGAGGATGAACTCGGCATCGGGTCCGACCACGACGGCATTCTGGTGCTCGACGACAGCGTCGAAAAAGGCACGCCGGCCGCCAGCGCACTCGGGCTGCAATCCGACCACTGCATTGAAATCGGATTGACCCCGAACCGCACGGACGCCATGGGGCACCGCGGTGTCGCCCGCGACCTTCGCGCCGCCTGGAAGTGGAATGGTGGGGACGGAGAAGGAGCCACTGTGGCCGACCTGGACGCCATGCCGAACCTGGACCTCTCCGAAGGGTCCGGCCCGATTTCCCTGGTTGTGGAGGACGCCCAAGGCGCCCCGCTTTACCTCGGAGTGACCCTCTCCGGTGTGAAAGTCGGCCCATCGCCGGATTGGATGCAACAGCGCCTCCGCACCATCGGCATCGAGCCCAAAAACAACGTGGTGGACATCACCAACTACGTTCTCCATGACCTCGGTCAACCGCTGCACGCATTTGATGCAGACAAGGTGGCCGGCGCCACGGTCAAGGTGCGCCGCGCCAAGCCGGGTGAAGCCTTCACCACCCTCGACGGCAAAGCCTTGGAACTCGATGCAGCCGACCTCGTCATCGCCGACGCCGACAAACCCATGTGCCTCGCCGGCATCTTCGGCGGCGACCACTCCGGGGTCACCGACACCACCACCCGCGTCTTTCTCGAGAGCGCCTGGTTCGAACCGGTGACCGTCCGCAAGAGCGCGAAGCGGCACACCTTGTCCACCGATGCGTCCTTCCGATTCGAACGCGGCATCGACCCCTTGACGGCCGGCCCCGGTCTCCAACGGGCGGTCTCGCTGTTGCAGGAATTCGCAGGCGCGTCCATTGAGGGCGGCCTCCAACGTGCAGAAAGCGACCTGCCTGCACCGGCCGAGGTCCGGCTCAACTGGGGCTCCCTCGACCAATGGGTGGGTGTGGCCTTGGACCGCGCCCGTGTTCGCGGCATCCTCGCCGACCTCGACATCCAAGTCAGGGCCGAAGATGCCGATGGCTTGGACCTCACTGTGCCCGCCTACCGCCGGGACGTGACGCGCCCGGCCGATGTGGTCGAAGAGATCCTGCGCATCCACGGTTACGACCACATTCCCCTCCCGGGACGCATGAAGGTCAGCCTCTCCGACCGACCCCACCCCGATCCGGAGCGCATGCGCACGGAATGGGCGGGCATCCTGGTGGCACGGGGATTCCATGAGACCATGCACAACTCGCTGGTTCCTGCCTCGCACCTGAGCCTGGTGGAGGACGAGGCCCTTCACCCGGACCGTGCAGTCACGCTGCTGAACCCCCTCAGTTCCGAACTGGACACCATGCGTCAGACCTTGATTTTCCAAGGTCTGGACACCATTGCCCGGAACCGGAATCACCAGAGCCCCGACCTCAGCCTGTTTGAATTCGGCAAGGTGTACCGGGAGAATGGAGAAGGCGGACACGAAGAGGAGGAGCGCCTGTGCCTTTGGGTCACCGGACGCACCGCTCCGGAGAGCTGGCGCGGCCTGCCACAGGACGGCATGTCCTTCCTGAAGGGTGCCGTGGACGCCATCCTCACGCGCAGCCACCTCAGCCACGCCAAGGCCGCCGATCTGCCGCCATCGGACTTGTTCCGCGAGGGAATGGCCCTCAAAGCCAAGGGTGGTTTTGCCGCCCGAATCGGCCAGATTCACCCTGCGCTGGCCCGCCAATTCGGGGTCGACGACGCCGTGTACTGCGCCGACCTGCCCGTGGCGGGTCTCCTGAACGGGGTGTCGCGCGGGCGAATCCAGGCCGAGGAGTTGGCCCGCTTCCCTTGGGTGCGCCGTGACTTGAGCCTCGTCGTGCCCGCTGGAACGACCTATGCCGCCCTCGAGAGCGTCGTGAAACAGGCCGCTGGCAAACTGCTGCGCGATGTCAACCTCTTCGACGTCTACACCGACGATGCCGGCGTGACTTCCTACGCCCTGTCCATGACGTTGCAGGATCCAGGGAAGACCCTGCAGGACAAGGCCATTGACAAAACGGTCCAGCGCGTGAAGGACCAACTCGCGCAGTCGCTGGGCGTGACCCTCCGCTGATTGGCCCGCCGACCCCTCCCCCATTTCGAGCTGCCCACGGCGGCATCCAACGGGGTCTACGCGCTGTTGCGCCCCCTGGCGCGGTGGGTCTTCCGGTTCTGGCACCGCGTGGAAGTCGAGGGATTGGAGCACCTCCGTGTCGAGGGGAAATCCCGTCCGGCCCGGCTGTTCTTTTCCGGTCACCAGAACGGCATGGCCGACCCAGTCTTTGCCTGTGTCTCGTTGCCTGCCCAGATGCACTATTTCACGCGGGCAGATGTCTTCACCCACCCTGTCGCCCGGTGGTTCATCCTGCGGATGAACATGCTGCCCATCTACCGGCCCAAGGACCGCATTCCAGATTTGCCAGAGCGCAACCAACGGACCTTTGCAGCGGCGCACCAGCGCCTCGACCGGGGAGCGTGGTGCGGCATTTTTCCCGAGGCCGGTCACCAGCCGGAACGTCGAACCCGCCGTTTCAAGCACGGTTCTTCGCGGTTTGTCCTCGGTGCCCTGTCCCGCCCAGCGGTGAAGGAGCGCGGGCTCCACGTTCTGCCCATGGCCTTCGACTTCACCCGGTATGACGGGTACCGGACGACCGCGCGGCTCCGGGTGGGCGCCCCCATCAGACTGGATGACCTCGGCGCGGACCCCCGAGACACCGGCCCCCACCGCGTCCTCGTCAGCGATCGGATGAAGGCCGCCTTGAGCGCCCTTTCCGTGGAACTCCTTGAAGGCCCCCTTTACGACGCCCACCTCGCCATCTGCCGCTGCATGGAGGGCGCCAAAGGGGCCCGACCAGAGCCGGCTGTCCTTGCGGACGTGGCCGACAGGCTGCAGGCCGCAGAATCCGAGGTCATCGAGGGCTTCACTGCACTGTTAAACGCGGGCATGCCCCACCCCAGGCAGCACGACGCCTTTGAAGGCTTGGGGCGATTGATCGCCAAACGTCCCACCCGACTGGCCCGCCATGCTTGGCGTTGGCCGTTTTGGCTCGTGTTCAGCGTGACCACGGGCTGGTGGCCCCGCCTCATCGAAAAGCGCATGGCCCACCGGATTCGCTCCGTCGGCTTCCGAACCACGTTCGGAATTCCAGCCACCCTCCTCGGTGTCGGAGTCACGTGGCTCCTCCTTGGCCTGGCCATCTCCCTGTGGTTGCGGGGATTCGCGTTCGGTCTGATGCTGTTGGTCGCGTTGAGGCTCTGCCAATCCATGGCCATGCCGCTCGAGGACGCTTTGGCCGATCGCAAGAGCGAGCGGGCCGCTTCACCTTTCCTCGACCACGAATGGGTAAAGCAGTGGTGTTCACCGGTATGAACGCCGCAATTTTCTCCTGCAGGAGCGGCAGATGTGGGTTAATTTCATCCCGCGACTGACAACCTTCTACCATGGACAAGCAGACCATCCTCGTTGTTGACGACGAACCGGACATCCTTGAATTGGTCGAATACAACCTTCAAAAAGAGGGGTACGACGTCCACACCGCAGAAAACGGCCATGCCGCACTCAAAAAGGCGGCCAAGGTGAGGCCCGACCTCGTCCTGCTCGATGTGATGATGCCGGAGATGGATGGCATGGAAACCTGCATGCAACTCCGCGAGAGCAGTGCGCTCGAACACACCGTCATCGCCTTTTTGACGGCACGGGGAGAGGACTACAGTCAAATTGCCGGATTCGATGCGGGTGCGGACGATTACATCACCAAGCCGATCAAACCCCGGGTGCTGGTGAGCCGCATCAAGGCGCTCCTGAGGCGGGCCGGTCGCGCCCCTGCGTCCAACCAAGTGTTTGGGAGCAAGACCATCACCATTGACCGAGGCCGGTATGTGGTCGTGGTCCATGGAGAAGAGCGGAGCTTGCCGAAGAAGGAATTCGAGCTGCTGTCCCTGCTCGTCTCTGAGCCCGGAAAGGTCTTCACCCGCGGGACCATCCTCAGCCGCGTGTGGGGCAACGATGTGGTCGTGGGCGACCGCACCATCGATGTGCACATCCGGAAACTCCGCGAGAAGCTGGGCGACCACTACTTCAAGACCGTCAAAGGCGTCGGCTACAAATTCGAGGAGGAATGAACGTCCACACCCCTCGGGGATTGGCCGTTTTGGCGTCCATCGTCGTGACCCTCCTCGGCATGGGGCTGTGCTTCGCCGTGCTGTGGATGTATGGGGTCACCGCTCCGCTGCAGGCCTATGCACTGGGCGCATTGGGACTCTTCGCATTGTCCCTGCTCGTCATTTACAGCGTCATCGAACGGTTCATTTACCAGAAGGTGCGCATCATCTACAAAAACATCCACCGGTTCAAGAGCACCAAAGGCCGGGCCCAGGATGTGCGCATGGATGAGGACGTCATGCAAAAGGTCCAGAACGATGTGATGGACTGGGCCACCGAACAGATTGAGGAAATCTCCTTGTTGAAGGAGCAGGACAGCTTCCGAAAGGACTTCATTGGCAACCTCGCCCACGAGCTGAAGACGCCCATCTTCAACATCCAAGGCTACATCCTCACCCTGCTGGAAGGGGCACTGGAGGACCCCGACCACAACCGGAAGTTCTTGATGAAGGCGGCCAAGAATGTCGACCGCATGGCGACGCTCGTGGAAGACCTCGACATCGTGACCAAAATCGAGGGCGGTTCGCTGGAGGTCGACCTGGTGGAATTCAACTTGTCCGACCTCATCCGAGACATCTTGGAAGAACTGGAACCCCGCGCCAAGCGGCAAGACATTTCGATGGCGTTTCTCGACGAGAACCGAAACGAGGTCATGGTGATGGGAGACGCCCCGAAAATCGGGCAGGTGTTGACCAACCTGATTTCCAACAGCCTGCGCTACGGAAAAGCGGAGGGCAACACGCAAGTCCGCCTATACGACATGGAGGAGCAGTTCCTGGTCGAGGTGGCCGACGACGGAATCGGCATGTCCGAAGAACACCTGCCGCGCATCTTCGAACGCTTCTACCGGGTGGACAAGAGCCGCTCCCGCAATGCCGGAGGTACCGGACTCGGCCTGTCCATCGTGAAGCACATCATCGAGGCCCACGGGCAAAGCATCTCCGTCCGCTCCACCCCTGGGAAAGGATCCACCTTTTCCTTCACCCTCGCCAAGGCCTGAGCCTCAGCGCTGCATCATGCCGGTGCCCGCTGCGTTGACGAACGGGTTCCCGGCCTTCTCTTCGCCAATGGAGGTTTCCGGCCCGTGGCCCGGCCACACCGTGTAGTCTTCGGGCAAGGCGAACAGCACCTCTTCGATGCTCCGAGCCAATGTGGCCGCATCGCCGCCCGGCAAATCCGTCCGGCCCACACTTCCTCGGAACAGCACATCCCCGCCGACGACGTTGCGCGTGGCATGGTCGATGAACACGACGTGACCGGGCGCGTGGCCCGGAGCGTGTCGGACCTCGAGTTCGAGGGCACCGAATCGCAGCGTATCGCCATCCCGGAGTGGCTCGGAATCCAGGTCGGGCAACGGGTCCATGGGCACGCCGTACAACTCGGCCGCCTTGGGCGCCATGGCATAGGTCGGGCCGTCCTCCGCCAGCAGCCGCGGGTGCAATCCGTACCGCTCCACCATGCCCGCGCAACCGAGGACGTGGTCGAGGTGGGCGTGGGTCAACAAGACGGCCCGTGGTGTCCAGTTCCGCTGCGCCAATTCAGACTCGAAGCGCGTCCATTCCGCGGACGTGGACATGCCCGGGTCGCACACGATGGCACCCCCCTCTCCATCGTGGAGGATGACGGCATTTTCAGAAAAAGCGTTGCAAGTCAGGACGAACATGCCGGCAAGTTCCCCCATCCCGGCCAAACCCCATGGCCGAGTCGTACTTTGCCTTGCACATGTTGCGGTGGCGATTCGACATCCAATTTGGGGCCATGCTCGCCCTCCTGGCCTGGCTCCTGCCCGGCCCGGTGTCCGGCCAATTCCACAACGGGCTGGACATGGCCTTCGGACAGCAGCGCGTCCAGTACCGGACCTTCGATTGGCAGACTGTCGAATCCGACCCTTTCACCCTCCATTTCTACCAAGGCGGACGCTCGCTTTCCGAGCACGGCCTGTACAGCCTGCTCACCGACCTGCCCAACGTGGAGTCCGACATGCAACTCCGTCTGGATGGGCGCATCGATGTCCTCGTCTTCAACAAACACGCGGACTTCCGGCAAAGCAACATTGGCATCGATGGCACGGATGCCGGCAACATCGGGGGCACCACGACCATCCACGGAAAGAAGCTCTTCGCGTGGTTCAACGGAGACCGGGCCGACTTCCGACTTCAGTTGCGCCGCGGGCTGTATCGCGTGCTTCTTCGCCAGTCTCTCTATGGGAGCGACTGGAAGGATGTGGTGAAGAACACCCAACTCTACGCCTTGCCACTATGGATGGAAGACGGCATGGTCCACGCCCTCGCCGGAGACATGGACCCCGCCGACCAGCCGGCCTTGGACGACCTCGTGGCCCGGGGACAGCTCGCCGCCCTGCAGGTGCTCGACCAGGAGGATGCCCGCGTGGCTGGAGAGGCCCTGTGGCGCTTCATCCTGGAGACCTTCGGCCGACAGGCAGCCATGGACGTGTTGTCCGGTTTCAAGGCCGGCCGCACGCTCGATGCCGGATTTCGGCGCATTGGATTCGATCTGGAGGGCGTGCTGGCAGCCGCGCAGGCCTACCATCTCATCGGAGGTGCCACCCCGGAATCCGGCGGTTGGAAGGGCCATCCGGTAGCGGCCAAGCCAGCGTCATCCCAACGGAACCGCCTCGGCGACCTGCCCCACCGCGCCAAGCGCAAGTACACCCACCGCCGTTTCGCCACCTCAGCCGATGGCGCCTGGACGGCCTGGACGACGGATGAACGTGGACAGGTTTCGGTCTGGGTGTCCGATGGAGAACATGCCCGTCGCATCGCCCGGTACGACCACAAACTGGACCGCATCGTCGACCCCACCTACCCCGTCCTGGCCTGGCACCCTACTGCACCCATTCTGGCGCACATCCACGAGGAACAAGGCCGCGCCTTCCTCACCACCACCGATGTCTCCACGCGCGAGCAAGCCGAACGCGAGCTGTTCCGCATCGAGAAGGTGATCCACCTCGACTGGTCGCCCGATGGACGCAGCCTGGTGTTCAGCGGTGTCCGCGCCGGCCGGTCGGACCTCTACCTGTACAACACGCTGGCCGGCTCCCAAGTCCCACTGTGGGAGGACGATTGGGACGACCTGCACCCCGACTGGCTGCCCGATGGAAGCGGCATCGTCTTCAGCAGCAACCGCCCCGACCCCGACGAGGAGGCGGCCGTGTGGCCGGTCTCCCCCCAACGCGACCTCTGGGTCTGGTCGGTGGAGGATCGGACCGTGGAACGGCTGACGGACACTCCCGAAGACGAAGTGCAGCCCCAGGCGCTGAGTGCCTCCCGGTTCACCTACCTCGAAGCGGACGACCTCAGCGCGATGCACCTCGCTGTTCGGGACAGCGCCATTCTCCGGATCGACACCGCCATCCATTACCGCTACTTCACCCGCACCACGCCGTGGTTGGCATTGGATGCACCTGCTGTCGCCTTCTCCGTGATGGAAGACAAGGCCCATTGGGGTGCCCTGACGATGACCAAAGGACGTCCGGTCTGGCATGTGGCTCCACTGCCGCCCATGCCGGAAGCCGCTGCCATGCGGGAATCCGGGAGCACCCTCCCTGCTGCACAGGAAAACGACCTCGACTTTCTTCCGGACCCCCTGCCCGAACTGTTGCCGGGCCAGGTCGACTACCAACGGTACACGTTTGAAGCGGAGCGGGTCCAGCCCTCTCCACCATCCCCGACCTCCTCGCCGTCGGCGCCCTCCGCCATCGACCTGCCCAAGCTTCCCGCGCCCCTTCCCTACCGAACCAACTACGCGGTGGACCAGGTGCTGAGCCAGGTGGACAACACCTTTGCCACCTCCTTTTACCAGCCATTTTCCGGGCCGGCGTCCAGTTTTCCGGGGTTGAGCGGACTCATCAAGGTGGCCGCCTCCGACCTCCATGAAAACCGCAAATGGGTGGGCGGCATGCGGCTGGCTGGGAGCCTTCAGAATTCCACGTTTGTCCTGAGCCACCAAGACCTCGAACGCAAGGTCGACCGGCAGTGGATCATCGAGCGACAGGGCAATGAAGGGCTCGACAATGAGCTGGGCGCCCTGACCCGGACGCACACCCATGCGGTCCACTATCGGCGCACCATCCCGTTCAGCGAGACCATGAGCATCCGGGCGCAGCTGACCTACCGTCTGGACCGCACAGCCCTGCTCGCCACCGACCCGTTCAATGCCAGCCGGGACGACCTCTATCGCCAAGGCATCGGCGGTACGGTCAGCTGGGTGTTTGACGACAGTCGGACCCGGACCCTCAACATCCGCAGTGGCACCCGGGCCAAAGCATGGTTCGAAATGCTCACCCCGCCCGACGGAGAAGGCGACATGCTGCTCGTGGCCGGATTCGATGCGCGCCGCTACATCCCGCTCTATCGGCGGGTGACCCTCTGTCTCCGGGCCGCCGGCAACAGCTCGTTCGGAGAGCGCGGACTTCTGCACTACCTCGGTGGGGTTCACGAATCCCTCATCCCCACCATTGACGGCGCCATGCCGCTACCGCCGGGCAGCTTTGCCTACCAGACCGTGGCCACCCCCATGCGCGGCTTCGTGCGCAACGCCCGCAACGGCACCAGCTTTGCCGTGGCCAACGCCGAAATCCGGCTGCCCGTCTTCGCCACCCTGATGCCCAAAAAGAGCCTGACGCCCCTGATGGAACACTTCCAAGCGGTCGGTTTCTTCGACATCGGATCCGCCTGGACCGGCTCCGACCCCTACAGCGACGAGAACGCCTTCAACAGCACCACCCTCGAGCAGTATCCCGTCAGCATCACCGTCGACAACAACCGCGAGCCCATCATCTGGGACTTCGGCTTCGGCCTGCGCACCCAACTGCTCGGCTACTTCGTCCGGGCCGACTGGGGCTGGGGCGTGGATGACGGCCTCATCCTGCCGCGCGTCTTCCAATTGTCCTTGTCCACCGACTTCTGATGCCCCGCACCACCATGGACCCGCAAACCCTCGTCACCCTTCTGCTCATTGGCGCCGCCGCCGGTATCCTCAGCGGCTTCATCGGCATCGGCGGTGGCCTGCTGATCGTGCCTGCCCTGATGTATTTCATGGGCATGTCCCAAATGGCCGCCCAAGGCACCAGCCTCGCGCTGATGTTGCCGCCCATCGGCGCCTTGGCCGTCATGAACTACTGGAAGGCCGGCGAAGTCGATGTCCGCGCTGCCGCCGTCATGGTCCTGGCCTTTGTGGCCGGTGGATACTTCGGGAGCCGAATCGCCTTGTCCCTCGACCCGCTGAAGGTGCGCCTGGCTTTTGGCCTCGTCATGTTGTTCGTGGCGGTGCGCATGATCGTTCAAACCACCCGAGCCCTCTGGATTTCCTGACATGCTGAAGAACGCCATCCTCGCGGCCACGACAGACGCGGCCGACCGCATCCTCGCCCACCGCCGTCACCTGCACCTCCACCCGGAGCCCTCGTATGCCGAAACCGAAACCGGCCGGTACATCTCTCAGGACCTGACACGCATGGGCATTGCGCACACCACAGGCTGGTGCGCCGAGCGGGGTTCAGCGGGCATTGTCGCCGAGATTCCAGGCAGCGAACCGGGGACGCGGCGGGTCGCCCTCCGTGCCGACATGGATGCGCTGCCGATTCAGGAAGTGGACCGGCCGCACGCGAGCTCCATACCGGGCTGGATGCACGCCTGTGGCCACGATGCCCACACGGCCTGCCTCCTTGGAGCTGCCGAAGTGCTCTCCGCCACCCGGGCGCATTGGAAGGGAACCATCCAACTGGTCTTCCAGCCCGGCGAGGAGTGTCTGCCGGGAGGGGCCTCGTTGATGGTGAAGGAAGGCGCCTTGTCATCGGATGCCCCGCAGGCCGGGCCCGGTGCTGGAGCCGCCCCTGTGGACGCCATTGTGGGCCAGCATGTCTATCCCCAACTCGACGCTGGCATCGTCGGCTTTCGAAGCGGCCCGTACATGGCGGCGGCAGATGAATTGCTCATCCGCATCCACGGCCGTGGTGGGCACGCCGCATTGCCCCACCGGACCGCAGATCCTGTGATTGCTGCTGCGCACGTGCTCACCGCGCTGCAAACTGTGGTCAGCCGGTCCTGCGACCCCACACAGCCTGCCGTGCTCACGTTTGGCAAGATCGCCGGCGGCCATGTCCGCAATGTCATTCCGGACGAAGTCATCCTCGACGGCACCCTTCGGACCTACGATGAAGCCACGGCCGACACCTTGCGCGCCACCATCCACCGCGTGGCCGAATCCACCGCTGCGGCCTTCGGCTGTCGCGCAGAGGTGGACCTCGCCATCGGATACCCGCCCGTCGTGAACGCCCCCGCGCTGACCGAGCGCTGTCGCAAACAAGCCGAGGAGCTCCTCGGTCGGGACAAGGTCGTGGACCTGCCCCTGCGCATGACCGGGGAGGACTTCAGCTTCTACCAGAAGGTCGTGCCGGGTTGCTTCTACCGGCTTGGCACCGGCGGAGAAGGACGTGGATGTCGGTCCGGTCTGCACACGGCCGAATTCGACATCGACGAAGCCGCATTGCACACGGGGACGTCGATGATGGCGTGGCTCGCCGCCACGGAACACGAAGGATGAACAGGGGCGTAGGGGTGGCTCAGTTGGCCACTTCGCTCATGAACTTGATGCGGACGAGCCGGACTTCTTCTTCGCTGTAGGCGTCCTCCATCTCTTCCATCACCTCAGCGACGGTGCCCTCCTCGCTTTCCATGAAGCACTCCCACAACTCTTCGATGCAGTCCTCGTCGAGGTAGTCTTCGATGATGTAGTCGAGTGCCACCTTGGTCCCGGAAGCCACGATGGCTTCGATGGTATCGAGCAACTCGTCCACGGAGCACTTCTGAGAACCGGCGATGTCCTCCAGCGTCATGCGGCGGTCGAGCTTCTGGATGATGCTCACCTTGCCCGCATTGCGGCCGGCGACGCTGCGAACGACGAGGTCGCCCATGCGCTCGATGCCTTCGTTGTCGACGTGCTCGCGAATCAAGGACAGGAATGGGGCACCGAACTTCCGGACTTTGGACGCCCCCACTCCGTTGATCATCAGGAGCTCGTCCTCATTGCACGGGTAATGGGTGGCCATCTCCTCGAGGCTCGGATCGGAGAAAATCACGAATGGCGGCAATTCCAACCGGCTGCTCTCCTCTTTTCGGAGGGCTTGGAGCATGTCAAGCAGCGGCTGATCCAAAGCGCCACCCTGGGAAGTGGGCTCCACACTGCGCACCCGCATGCCTTTGTCCTTATACAAGGTGAATTCGTGGGGCGATTCCAAGTAGGCCCGGCCTGCATCGGTCATGTGAAGGACCCCGAATTCTTCGGTTTTCTTCTTCAAGAAGCCGGCGAGGGTCACTTGTCGGATGATGCCATCCCACGCTTCGGCAGGTGCCAATGCTTCTCCCGAGTTTCGGAAGTCGCCCAGCTTGCCAGCATAGGTTGTCGTTTCCTGGGTCTCATGCCCGAGCAGCACATCCCGTAGGAAGGCGCCGCGGTGGCGCCCGCCCGTCGCTTCAACCAAGCGAAGCAGGTGTGTCACAATCTCCTGACCGGCATAGGATTCGGGCGGGTTCTTGGCGTTGTCGTCCATGTCCCAGCCCGGACCATTGTGCTCGTCAAATTCCTCTCCGAAGTAGTGGAGGATGTACTTCCGCCGCGATGTCGGTGTCTCGGCATACCCGGCCACCTCCTGCAACAGTTGCATGCCAATTTCCCGCTCGGCAATGGGCTTGCCTGACAGGAACTTCTCGAGCTTCTCCATGTCGGCGAGGCCGTAAAAGGCGATGCAATGCCCTTCGCCCCCGTCGCGACCTGCACGGCCGGTTTCCTGGTAGTATGCTTCCAAGGACTTCGGCATGTCATAGTGAATGACGAACCGAACATCCGGCTTGTCAATGCCCATGCCGAAGGCGATGGTCGCCACGATGACGTCCACATCCTGCATGAGGAACTCGTCCTGAATGCGGGACCGCTGGGCCGAATCCATGCCCGCGTGGTACGCGGCAGCGCGGACCCCGTTGACTTTGAGGGTGTCGGCAATCTCCTCCACCTTTTTGCGGCTGAGGCAATACACGATGCCACTGCGGCCCTTGTTTTCCAGCGCATGCTGGACCACCTGTTTCAACGCATCCACCTTGGGGCGGACCTCGTAAAACAGGTTGGGGCGGTTGAAGCTCGCCTTGTACACGTCGGCGT
>CALBSW010000160.1 GCA_937967465.1 uncultured Flavobacteriales bacterium | reverse complement strand
TGCCACCTCTTCGACTGGGTCGAGTGGAACAATGGCGGTGGCCAGTACGACGGCCTCATTGCCACGTCCGAGGAAGTCTCCCTCGAGGCCAACTTCCTGAACAGCGGCGACGGTGAGGTGTCCTGGTACACCTTTGCCCTTGAGGAGCCTTACGAAGTGGCTGCTGGTGAGGCTGTGATGGCCTGCTTCGAGCACCTCGGTGGTGACAACGTCCAGATTGGAACGAGCATCCCGCAGTACGACCAGACCGTCTTCATCTACGGCCCATTCGGAAGCGGCAGCGCTTACGACTGGTACTTCACGACGAACTGCCCGATGATTCGCCTCAACCTCGACGAGAACGCCACCACCACGATGAGCGTGGACAACCTCGCCGGAGAGGGCTTCGAGCTCGGCCGTGCCTACCCGAACCCGGCCACCGGCAACACCCGCATCGACTTCACGCTCGACGCGGCTGCTGACGTGACCTTCGAGGTGACCAGCCTGACCGGTGCCATCGTGCGCCGCATGGACCTCGGTGTCCAGCCGGCTGGCACGCAGCGTGCAGTCCTCGACCTCGAGGGCCTCACCGCTGGCATGTACACCTACACCATCATCGTGGACGGCGCCCGCGCCACCCGCAAGCTGGTGATCAAGTAATTCGATCGACATCGATTGTGGAAAGGGGGGCCTCGAGCCCCCCTTTTTCATGTCCGGTGGTTTCGTGCAACGTGGAACGGGATGAACGGGTTATTTTGCCGACCCAATTCACATCATGAAGCACATCTTTACTCTGGCCGCCTGTGTGCTGGCCTTCCAAGTCTCCGCCCAGCTGGCCACGGAATTGCCCCGTAAGGCCACGGAGCAAGAGCTCGAAACGAGCCGTCTCCTCGGTTTGGAGGAAATCATGCGCGCTGAGGCCAAGGGCTTGCGCGGAGGGGGAGACTCCACCATCATCTTCTTCTACGAGGATTTCGCCAACGGATTTGCCGGCAACAACGGCTACGGCGCCTTGACGGTGGAGGACAGCAGCCCGGACGTGACCATCTGGCAGTACGTGGACGCCGCTGGCGACGGTTACTTCCAGGATGCCACGGCATCCGGGGTTCAGCCCCCGGCCGGTGAATTCAGCACCAACATCGGAGGGCTGAGCAGCGAGACCGCCGACAACGGCTGGATGATTTTCGACTGCGATTACTACAACACGCCGATCAGCAGCGGTGTGGAGGACACCGAGGGCTTCCTCAACCTCCCGACCCTCGACATGACCGAGCTGGAGAGCGTGGTCATCAGCTGGGACCAGTACCTGCGTTACTGCTGCTACCCCTTCCTGCCCATTTTCGTGGAGGTCAGCACGGACGGAGGTGCCAACTGGACGTCCTTCGAGGCTGGCGGCACATTCATCCCGTCGGCCAACTCCGCCAGTGCCAACCCGCTCGTGACGAGCTTGGACATCAGCTGTGCTGCAGCGGGTGAGGCTGCCGTGGACATCCGTTTCGCCTACCGCCAAAATCCGACAGTGGGCAATGGCTACAGCCACTACTACTGGGGCATTGACGACATCCGCATCGATGCCAACCCAGTGGCCAACGACCTGGAGCTTGTGCAGTTGACCAACGGCGATGTCTACTTCCTCTTCGAATACCGCGTGACCCCGATGGAGCAGGCGATTCCTGAAGCCGATGGAGGTGTCCTCGCCGGTGTCCTCTACCGCAACACCGGTTATGCCGACCAGGACAGCTGTGTGGTGACCGTGGAGGTCCTCGACGACATGGGTGCTGTGTTGAGCACGACGGTCACGGACCCGTTCACTGCTCCGTCTTTCGCCAACAACGACAACTGCCCGGCCAACCCGCAGGACACCCTCTACATCGAGACGGGCTGGGAGCCGGAGACCGAGGGCCTGTACACCCTCCGCGCCTCCATGAGCAGTGCCAACATTGAGGATGCTGGAACGTTGGAGGTGGATATGGAGTACACCGAGTGCGAGTTCGGACACGACAACCCGACCACGTTGGATGTGGAGCTCGGCCCGCGCTTCGACGACGAGAACGACTTCTACGAACCGACCGGATACGGCAACCGTTTCACGTTCCACAACGAAGGCACGACGGTGTACGGTTTGGCTGTGGCTTTCGGCCCGAGCACGAGCACGGGTATCGACTTCGAAATCCGCTGGATTGACCAGGATCCCGAAGTGGGCCTGAGCGACTCTCCTTACGAGTTTGCGGAATTCACCTCGGATGCCAACTGGGCCGGTACGGCGGACAATCCCGTGTACTACCCCCTCGCCTTCGAAGACGAGCTCGAGGTGTCCGTGGACGGCCTCGCATCCCCCGGTTTCTACGCCGGTGCGGTGATCACCGAATTCGACTACGACGACCTGCAGTTGACGGTGCTCGGCAACGGCAACTCCGACACCGACAACAGCACGCTGATTTACCAGCAGGCAGGCAGCGGTGAGTACGTGTGGTTCACGTCCCAGACGGCCACCCCGGCCGTGCGCCTGATCACCTGCGAAGTGGTGAGCGTGGACGTGTTGGGTGCCTACAACGGCGTCCACCTCCAGGGCAACTACCCGAACCCGACCAACGGCGAGACCCGCTTCACCTTCACTTCCGACTGGGGGGGCGACTTCATGATTGAGCTGCGTGACCTGCAGGGTCGCGTGGTGGACCTCCTGGACCTCGGTGCCCGCCCAGCTGGCGAGCACACTGTGGTGTACGACGCGTCCGCCCTCGCAGACGGCATGTACACCTTCTCCTTGCTCACCGGCGATGCCCGCGTGACGAAGAAGATGCGCGTGCAACACTGATTTCGCGTCGACAAGACGTGGGCGGCCCGCTCCCTTCATGGGGGGCGGGCCGCTATCTTTCGGGCCCATGGCAAACTCAGCAGGTGGAGGATGGAAAGGACGCTTGGCGCGGCCTTGGGCAGCGCGGGTCCGGCGTCAGGATTGGGCGCGCAATGCCGACCCTGCTTCTGCGCAGGCGGGCGTGCTGTCGGACTTGTTGACCCAGGCGGCGGACACGGCGTTTGGGCGGGACCACGGTTTTGCTGACCTCGCGGCCATGTCCGATTCAGCCGAACAGGCCGCGGCCTTCCGGAAGGCGGTTCCCGTCCGCGATTACGAGGGACTCAAGTCGTACGTCGAGCGGGCCGTGGCCGGAGAACAGGACGTGCTGTGGCCGGGATTGCCCCAGTATTTCTGCAAGACGTCGGGAACGACCTCCGGGGCCAAGTACATTCCCCTCACCGCCGCGAGCCTGCCCAATCACATCGGTGCAGCGCGAAGGGCGCTGCTCCACCACGTGGCCCGAACGGGCCGGGCGGACTTCGTCGGGGGAAAGATGATTTTCCTGCAGGGAAGCCCCACGTTGGTCGACACGCCCGGTGGTGTGCCACTTGGCCGGCTGAGTGGCATTGTGGCCCACCACATTCCGTCTTACCTGCAGCGCAACCGCCTGCCGTCTTGGGAGACAAATACCATCGAGGATTGGGAAGAGAAGGTGGACGCCATCGTCCGGGAGACGGCGGGGGAGGACCTGCGCCTGATCAGTGGCATTCCTTCTTGGGTGCAGATGTACTTCGAGCGCCTGTTGGAGTACACCGGCAAGGCCAACGTCCTCGAGGTCTTCCCGAATTTCTCGCTGTTCGTCTTCGGAGGGGTGGCGTACGCGCCTTACGCAGACCGCTTCCGCGAGCTCATTGGCGGAGAAGTCCCGCGCGTCGAGACGTATCCCGCGAGCGAAGGATTCCTCGCTTACCAGGATGGCGAGCCAGGGGAGGGGCTTCTGGTCAATGCAAACGACGGGCTGTTCCTCGAGTTCATTCCGGCCGATGAATACGGCAAGCCGGGTGCCCGCCGGCTGGGCTTGGGTGAGGTCGAAATGGGCGTCAACTACGCGGTGGTCATCACCTCCAATGCCGGGCTTTGGGCCTACGACATCGGGGACACGGTGCGATTCGTTTCGCTGGCGCCGGCGCGGGTGCTCGTGACGGGCCGCATCAAGCATTTCACCAGCGCCTTTGGAGAGCATGTCATCGCGGAAGAGGTGGAAGGCGCGATGGCGGAGGCCGTTTCCACGTGCGGGGGGCAGGTGGTCGAATTTCACGTCGCGCCGGAAGTCAATCCCGACTCCGGCCTGCCCTATCACGAGTGGTTTGTCGAGTTTGCAGCGGCGCCTTCGGATCCGGACCGATTTGCGGCGGCCCTGGATGCCGCCTTGCAGGAGCGCAACCCGTATTACCGCGACCTGATCGCCGGTTCGGTGCTTCGCACGGCAGTGCTGCAGGCCTTGCCCCCGGGGGCGTTTCACGACGCCATGGCGCGCCGCGGAAAGCTGGGCGGGCAGAACAAAGTGCCGCGTCTGGCCAATGACCGGACGATGGCCGACAACTTGATGGTCCATGACTGAACGCACACACATCGTAGGAGTGGTCGGGGGCAGTGCCTCCGGCAAAGGCACCGTGGTGGACCGGCTGCTGGCCCATTATGGGAACCGCGGAGCGGTGTTGCGCATGGACGATTACTACCGGCCCATCGGGGAGGTCCCGCGTGACGCCGAAGGTGAACCCAACTTCGACATGCCCGACGCCTTGGCCCTGGACCGCCTCGCTGCGGACCTCGACCGTCTCAAAGCAGGGGAGGATTTGCACATCCAGAGTTACACCTTCAACCAGCCGGGCGTGGAGCCGGAGCCCTTGCACATTCCCGCCCGCCCCGTGGTGTTTCTGGACGGGCTCTTCATGCTGCACGACGAGGGCGTGCGCGAGCGGTTGGACCTGTCTGTGCTCGTCCACGCTTCTCCTGAACGCCGCTTGGAAAGGCGGATGGCCCGGGACCAAGCGGAGCGCAGCCTCACGCCCGACATCATCCAGTACCAGTGGGACCGTCACGTTCGGCCCGGTGACATCGCTTACCTCGAGCCGGTGCAACATCTGGCGGGCGTGGTGGTCGACAATGACCGGAACGTGCCCATCGATTTGAGCCCCGCCTTGAACGCCATTGATTCCCTTCTCCGAGATTGACCCGATGAAATTCTTCACCCTCCCGACTTGCAAGACCTGCCAGCGCATTGATGCGGACCTGAACCCCGCCGGTGCCGGCGCCGAAATCCGCGACATCAAGTCCGCCGGTGTTACGCCCGAAGAGGTGGACGCCATGAAGGCCTTGGCCGGCAGTTACGAGGCCTTGTTCAGCCGCCGGGCGATGAAATTCCGGTCCATGGGGCTGGCCGATCAGGACCTCAGCGAGGACGACTATCGCCGCCTCATCATCGAGGAGTACACCTTCTTGAAGCGCCCCGTGCTCCTGACCGACGATGCTGTGTTTGCAGGGTCGGCGAAGGCCGCTGTCGAAGGCGCCCGTGCTGCCTTGAAGGGCTGATCCGTTCGCTGATCGCACTCCGTGAAACGCCTGTTGGCCCACCTCGCCCTGGCCATTGTGGCCTTGACCTACGGGGGCAATTACCTCGTGGCGAAAGGGCTCATGCCGGACTTGGTGGGGCCGAGCGGATTCATCGTGTTGCGGGTGAGCGGGGCACTCCTCCTGTTTGGCATCCTGTACCTCCTTCGCCCGGAGAAAGTGGACCGCAAGGACTTGCCGCGCATGCTCTTTTGCGGATTGACGGGGGTGGGCATCAACATGCTCCTCTTTTTCAATGGCCTCAGCGAGACGAGCCCGGTGAATGCCAGCTTGATCATGACGGTCAACCCCATCCTCGTGCTGCTCGCCAGCTCCGTGGCGCTCGGCATGCCCATCGTGCGGCGCAGGCTGTACGGTGTCATCCTCGGGGGCATCGGTGCTGCGGCCATCTTGCTTTGGAGCAGTGCCGGCACCAAGGTGCATGCGACGTGGCAGGGCGACTTGATGATCCTGCTGAATGCCACGAGCTACGCGTTCTATCTGGTGGCGGTGAAGCCGTTGATGGCGAAGTACCGGCCGTTGACGGTCATCACGTGGGTGTTCCTCTTTGGTTGGCTTTTTTCGACGCCCATCGGGTGGAATCAAGCGATGGCGATCGATTGGTCGGTGTTCGGTCCGCGGGAATGGGCGGGGATTGCCTATGTGGTGGGCGCCACGACGTTCCTGGTTTACCTGCTCAACATCTTCGCGCTGCAGCAGCTCCCACCCACGGTGGTGAGTGTCTACATCTATCTCCAGCCGCTGTTGGCCGTGCTGCTGAGCATGGTGCAAGCGACGTGGGGTGGCACGGACTACATGGTGGACACAGGGTGGCCGCTGTGGGTGTTCGGGGGATTCATCTTCGTTGGGGTGTATCTCGTTGGCAAGCCTGTCAAACCACCTGTGGCAAAGGCCTAAATTGAGGCCATGCCCATTGCCAAGCCTTTCAACCTGACCGCCTGGATCGAAGAGAACCGCGACCTGCTGAAGCCGCCTGTCGGCAACAAGAACCTCTACGTGGACAGCGGGGACTACATCGTCATGATCGTGGCGGGTCCCAATGCGCGGAAGGATTACCACTACAACGAGACCGAGGAGCTCTTCTATCAGCTGGAGGGCCACATCACCGTGCGCATCCAAGAGGATGGGAAGGCCGTGGACATGAAGCTCGGCCCCGGCGACATGTACCTCCACCCTGCCAAGGTGCCGCACAGCCCCATGCGGGAGGCGGGTTCACTCGGACTGGTCATCGAGCGCAAGCGAAAGGGCACGCCCATGCAGGACGGCTTGCTCTGGTTCTGCGACGGGTGCAACCACAAGCTGCACGACACCTACTTCGAATTGAAGAACATCGAGAAGGATTTTCTGCCCCGGTTCCGGGAATTCTACGCCAGCGAGGAACTCCGCACGTGCGACCAATGTGGGACGGTCATGCCGACCGATCCCCGGTTCGTCGATGCGGACTGAAGACAACCTTTTCGCCCCCCTCCCCGTTTCTTTCATGCTTCTCCGCGATTCCATGAGATTTTCCTTGTTGTTCTGCCTGATGGCGGTGGCCGCCTGTGCCATCGCCCAACCCCTCCTCGTCAATGGGGATGTCTGCCTCGATGTTGAAGTGGTGGCCATCCACAATGAAGGCCCGCTTGAAGGCATGACCACCTACCGTCTCTATGCCACGTTGCCCGGGCCGCAGGACGTCGTGACGACGGTGTTTGGGGATGTGGGAAATCCCACCGCGTTGGTCACCACCACCGAATGGTACCAGGACGCCAACGGCGGGCAGTTTCCGTGCGCCAACAATCCCCTGCTCTTTGACCTGTTCCCGGAATTGGCTTTTGACAGTTGGCTGACGCTGGGCATCGACGGACCGCCATCGGCCGCGGATGGGGAAGAATGTCCGCAGGTGGTCATGAGCACGGGAAGCCCGTTTGCCACCGAATTCGAGAACGGCCAAAGCTTTGTCATTGACGACCTGATTGGCAGCGCATGGTTCTGTGTGCCCACGACGACCAACGGTCTGCCGGACGAGGATGGGCGCGTCCTGCTGGCGCAACTGACCACGGACGGGGACATCGACGGGGTCCTGTATCTGCAGATTCTGCCTGGCGGCGTGGGGACCCTCGCCGAAGTGGTGGAGCTCCCCCTCTTTGGGGATTGCGATGAGATTTCGCCCAACCAGTGCCCAGAAGCCATCGAGGCGGTTCAACTGGACGGCTGTTTGTGGGGCTTCGAAGTGTCCGACTATCAGCCGGGCGAGCAAGCCACGTGGTTTTTCGGCGACGAAGTCACCGATGGCGGACACTACGCCGAATACAATTTTGCAGCCGACGGAGACTACCTCGTGGGCATGACGTTTTTCTCGGACCTCTGTCCGGAAGGCGTGGACTTGGAGACGGTGGTGGTCGTGGATGGATGCACCGAGCCGGATTGCGGTCTGGAGCTCGAGCTTGACATGACCGAGGACAGCATCATCACGGTCATTCCCGTGGCCTACCCGGATGGGGTGGAATTGATTTACTCGCTCAATGGCAGCGTCATCCAGGAAGGGGGCTCGGCCGTCACATTGCCTGAAGGCACGGTGTCGGAGCCGTTCGAGGTGTGTGTGTTTTACGTCTCGGAGGACTGTCCGGAAGGGGTGCTGGCGTGCACGGGCTCCTTGGATTACGAGCCGGATTGCCCAGATGAAATCTGGGTCGGCGGCGCCGGGTGCGAATACATCTTCAGCATCTGCGACTACACCGAAGGCGAACAGGTCTTCTGGGAGTTCACAGATGGATTGACGGGAGAAGGCCACTTCACCTGGCAGGAATTCCCGGAAGATGGTCTGTACGATGCCTGTGCGACGTATGTGAGTCCCACCTGCCCGGACACGACGGTGCTGTGCACGACCGTGGAGGTGGTCGGCTGTGAGCCGGTGGAATGCACGTTGGACATCTTCGTGGAGTGGACCGATCCGGAAGCCGGATGGGCATTGCTCATCGCTGATGGTGCGCCGGAAGGGGCGCTGGTGTACTGGTACGACGAGGAGGGCAACGTGTTGGCCGAGGGCGAGGTGGCCGACCTCGTGGACGTCGGCGGGGTGATTTGTGCCGCTTACGAGACGCCGGAATGTCCGATGGGCGTTGAGGCTTGCGTTGAGCTGGAGCCGTGGGAACCGGCGGAATTTGAATGCGGCATGGCCATCGAAGCCGTTCAGGGTGCCGATGGAACCTGGACGCTGACGGCGGTGGTGGATTCCGTGCCGGGTGAAGATTTCATCTGGACGATGTCCGATGGCTCCATCCTGTACGGCCAGGAAGTGAATCACTTCTTCGCCACTGGATCAGAGATCGAGACGGCCTGTGTGACGGCGACGTTCTACGCTTGCGAGGAGGTCTTGACGGAATGTGTCGACCTGGAGAATGTGACCGAAGGCTTTTGTGAAGAGGTGGAAGTCACCCTCGACGGGGAAACGCTCCAGGACTTGTTGTCCGGCCTGGACATGGCGTGGACACTGGCTGGAGATGCCTTTGACCTGCAAGGCGACATGAGTTTGGATCCGGCGGAAGGCGAATTGGGCACCCTCGTACTCTGCTTGCCCCCGGGTTGCTACGGCATGTCCTTCGACATGCAGGGTGTGCCGGGGCTGGACGGTTTGCCGGGCATGACGCTGAGCCTCGCCGTTGGAGAAGAGGAGGAAGTGATGGTGGACCTCGCGGTCTTGGAAGAGGCCATCGAATTGGAGTTTGGCGTCCAGACGGATTGTGGAGCTTCCGTACTCCACTTGGCGGCGCCATTGGATGGCCTGTCCCTGTACCCGAACCCCGCGGAATCGCGGATGCGGGTCACATGGCCCGATGGCCGCACGGGAGGGGCATTGCAATGGACCTTGCGTGACGCCACGGGCCGCGTGGTCGATGGCGGGTCATCCCAGGTGGCCCAATGGAATGTGGACCTCGGAGCCCGCTCAGCGGGGACCTATTTCATCGAGGTCGTGGACGGGGCGAAGCGCCAAGTGGGCCGGGTGATGGTCACCCGCTGAGGACGGCCTATTTTCGCGGGAATCCGGCTTGTCCGGAGCCGGGATGATCCGCGCTCCTGCAAGCGGGGAGATTCTGCGTCCGCATGAACTACAAGCGTCTGAACGACTACACTGGATGGGCCGTGTGGCTGGTGGCCACCATCGTCTATCTCCTGACCATTGAACCCACCGCCAGCTTCTGGGATTGCGGGGAGTTCATCGCCTCTGCCTACAAGCTCGAGGTCGGACACCCGCCGGGTGCCCCGATGTTCATGCTCATCGCCCGCCTCTTCTCCATGTTCGTCCCCGCCGTGTATGCGGCCACGGCGGTCAATGTGATGAGCGCGATGGCGAGCTCCTTCACCATCCTCTTCCTGTTCTGGAGCATCACCCACTTGGCGCAAAAGCTCAGCATGACCCGCTGGACCGAGGGCCAGACCGAGCCGACGTCTGCACAGCGCCTGGCCATTCTCGGCAGCGGTGCTGTGGGGGCCTTGGCCTACACCTTCAGCGACAGCTTCTGGTTCAGCGCCGTTGAGGGCGAGGTGTACGCTTTGAGTTCGCTGTTCACGGCGCTCGTCTTCTGGGCCATCCTCAAGTGGGAGGCCCGTGCCGAAGAGCCCGGCAACCTGCGTTGGATTGTCCTGATCGCGTACCTCATGGGCCTGTCGATCGGCGTTCACCTGCTCAACCTGCTCGCCATCCCGGCCATCGTGGCGGTGTACTATTTCAAGCGCAACACATTCAAGTGGCCCACCTTCATCGGGGCATTGGCCTTGTCGCTCGCCCTGTTGCTGTTCGTGCAGTACGGCCTGATTCAGGGCTTCGTCAAGTTGGCGGCACGCTTTGAGCTCGCCTTCGTCAACAGCATGGGCATGCCCTTCAATACGGGGGTCATCGTATACCTGCTGCTCGTGATCGGCTTGTTGGTCGGTGCCCTGTGGTACAGCCGCAAGCGTGGGTGGTGGCAGTTGAATGTGGCCGCCTTGTCGGTGGCCATGATCCTCGTGGGGTACAGCACGTTTGCCCTGATCGTGGTGCGCTCCGCGGCCAACCCGCCGATGGACGAGAACAACCCGGAGAACCTGTTTGCCCTGCTCGCCTACCTCAACCGGGAGCAGTACGGAGACCGGCCTTTGGGAACGGGCCAATATTGGAATTCGCCCAACGACCAACAGAACCCTTACAACGACGGCAACGCCACGTATTTCCCCAGCCACAGCGTCTACAAGCAGCGCGGTGCCACGAGCACCCGGGTGGCCACGTTCCGGGAGGAGTTTGCCGCCGAGAAGTACGTGTCGGAAAACGAAGGAACGTTCTCCATCCTGCAGGAGTACGTGGACAGCGGGGAGAAGAAGAACGGAGTGCCGAATTACGACAGCCGGTACACCATGGTGTTCCCCCGGATGTACTCGAGCCAGGCCAACCACATTCGAGAGTACAAGCGCTGGTCCAATTACAAGGGTTGGAATGAGACGGCGGCTTTCATCAGCCCGTTGGACGGGGTGGAGCGCGATGCTGCGGCCTTTGAGCTGCACCTGTCGTCCCGCATTCTGGGTGGCCAGCTGGACAAAAACGAATTGACCCGGACCCTCAACAACCTCTACCGCAGTTTCGACCAGCGGTTTGGAGCCAAGTTCGAAGTGCGCAGCGGGACCGAGATCATCGTCGGCCGAGGCAATGAGGCGCGTTTGGCAGACCTGACGAATCCCGAAATCCGCCGGACCCTGTCGCAGATGATGGTGGAAGACTTGTCCCAAGGCTTGAGTCGCGGGCGCACGTACGCCCAGAGCCTGCAGCGTACGTTGAATGGCCTCGAGCAGCAGGTGCGGGCCGGGACGCAGCGCGCCAACCGGACGCGCTCATCGGAGGACATCCGCGAGGTGCAGCGCCTGCAAGGTCAAGCAGACCGGTACCACGAACTCCTCGTGCCCTCCCAAGCTGAGAACCTGCGCTTCTTCACCCGATATCAGGTGGGGTGGATGTACCTGCGCTACTTCATGTGGAACTTCTCTGGGCGCCAGAACGACACCCAGGGCCATGGAGATTTCCTGGACGGAAACTGGGTCTCCGGCGTGGACTTCATCGACGCGGAGCGCCTCGGCAGCCGCGACCACATTCCGCCGCACCGCGCGGCCGACAAGGGCCACAACCGGTTCTACCTCTTCCCGCTTCTTCTGGGTCTCATCGGCCTCGTGTTCCAGGCCATCCGCGGGTGGAAGGACTTCACGGTGACGGGATTGCTCTTCATTTTGACGGGCCTGGCCATCGTGGTCTACCTCAACCAGTATCCCCTGCAGCCGCGGGAGCGGGACTATGCCTATGTCGGCTCGTTCTATGCATTCGCCATTTGGATTGGCCTCGGGGTGTACGCGCTGTTTGACATGGCCGGCCACCTGAAGGGCCGGGACCTGGGGCTGGCTGCGGGTGCGCCATTGGCGTTGGCCGTGGTCCTCTTCGGCTTGGAGACAGCCTCCGGCGGGAGCCATGCCCTGAGCTACGGGCTGTTTTACCTCGGTGCCTTGTCCGCCGTATTGATGGGATTGGCCTTTGCCTTGGGCCGCTCCGGCAATGAAGGACTCAACGCGGCCGTGTTCTCCGGATTGTTGCTCCTCATCCCCCTGCAGATGGGGGCGGAAGGCTGGGATGACCACAGCCGGGCCCGCCGCCGCACGGGTGTGGACATGGCCAAGAATTACCTCGACAGCTTGGCCCCGAACGCCATCCTGTTCACCAATGGTGACAACGACACGTTCCCCCTGTGGTACGTGCAGGAGGTGGAAGGCTACCGCACGGATGTGCGCATCGTCAACCTCAGCCTGCTCAACACCGACTGGTACGTCGAGCAGATGAAGCGCCGTGCCTACGACAGCGCTCCGGTGCCGATTCGCATGGGCGAGGAGCAGTATCGCCAAGGCACGCGTGACATCGTCTTGATGGACCCGCCGGCCAACCCGAATGCCCCGTATGTGGACATTGAAACGGCGATGCGCCAGGCCCTCGACGACAATGACCTCGTGGACTACGGAGGCGGACGCAAGTATGCCCACCTCCCGTCCAACAGCTTCCGAGTTCCGGTGGACAGTGCGTACGCCGTCCAGTCCGGTTTGGTGTTGCCCGAGGAAGTGGACCTCATGGTCGACGCATTGGAATGGACCATCACGGATGGCAGCGGCACCCCGCGTCAATATGTCCTGAAGAACCAGTTCATGGTGATGGAGATCCTGCGGAACAACAACTGGGAACGGCCGGTCTACTTCGCGGTCACCATTGGCCCGGACAGCTATGTTGGACTGCAGGACTACTTCCGACTGGAGGGATTGGCATGGCGCCTCGTGCCCGTCAAGTATGGGTCCCGTGGCGGCCAGCCGACCGGCATCGCCAAGGACATCATGTACACCAATGTCATGGAGAAATTCCAGTGGGGTGGCATGGACGCCGAGGACGAGATCTACATGGATGAGAACAACCGCCGGATGGCGACCAACATCCGCCTGCAGCTGACCAACCTGGCTGACGGATTCATCCGCAGTGGCGCCTCCGACCAAGGCTTGGAGGTGCTGCAGAAGATGCTGGAGGCCACCCCGTCCCGCAATGTGCCGTACACCCGGGTGGTGCTTCCGGTGGTCGAGTTGTTGGCCGGTTTGGCGGAGGACCCCCAATTGTCCGATGCCCAGAAGGCGGAGGCTGCGGCGCTCGCCAAGGAAGTGGGAACCGAGCTCTTCACGCAATTGGCGGACGACATGGATTACTTCATCCGCCTCGACGATGAGCGCTACTTCGCGTCGGACCAGAGCATCCAGGTGGCCATGGCGGTGACCCAGCGCATTTCCGGCGCCTTGGAAGATGCCTTGCCCGAAGACGAGCAGGTCCAAGCCGTGGTGGCACGCATGAAGCAAATCCGCAAGGACAACTCGGACCGCCAGCGCGGCCAGTTTTCCGACCCTCCTGTCTTTGATCCGGACGCCCAGCCCTGATGGACAACAGCGTGGCCAAAGTGGCCATCCTGGCCAGCGGGTCAGGAACCAATGCAGAGCGGCTGATGGCCGCAGCGAAACGCACTCCGGATGTGGAGGTGGTCCTGGTGGCTTCCAACCGCGCTCGGGCGGGTGTGCTGGAGCGCGCCGCCTCCCTGGGGGTGCCCACGTGGACGTTTGGCCGGACTGAGCTCGAAGCTGGGACGGTCACGGAACGGTTGCGCGAGGCAGGGGCGGACTTTGTGGCCCTCGCTGGGTTCTTGATGAAGGTGCCCGACGAATTGGTCGCGGCCTTTTCCGGCCGCATGCTCAACCTGCATCCCAGCCTGTTGCCGGCATTTGGCGGCAAGGGCATGTACGGCCACCATGTGCACGAGGCCGTGCATGCTGCCTTGGCGGCTGGCGAGGTCAACCGCACCGGCATCACGCTCCACTGGGTGGACGCGGACTATGACACGGGAGCCCCTTTCTTCCAGGCCGACGTGCGCCTCTTGGACGGCGACACACCGGACAGCATCGCGGAAAAAGTCCGCCAACTTGAAGTGGAACACTATGCGCCGCAAACCTTGCGCGCCATCCGGGAATCGCTATCCTTGCCTGACCCGGCTGCGGGTTGACCCCATCGACATGCAACTCAATTGGACGGAACTCCTGAAGTCAACCATGGTGATGTTCGCCGTGATTGACATTGTTGGCTCCATTCCCTTCCTCCTCGACATCAAGCGGAAGGCGGGCGACATCCATGCGGAGAAAGCGAGCCTCGTGGCCCTCGGCATCATGCTGGCCTTCCTGTTCCTCGGTGAGGGTGTCATCAACTTCCTCGGCATCGACGTCAATTCCTTTGCCGTGGCGGGCTCCATCGTCATGTTCTTCATGGCGCTCGAGATGATCCTGGGCATCACCTTGTTCAAGCAGAGCGCAGAGTCGATGAAGACAGCCACCATCGTGCCCGTGGCCTTTCCCCTGATCGCTGGGGCGGGCAGCATGACCTCCA
>CALBSW010000159.1 GCA_937967465.1 uncultured Flavobacteriales bacterium | reverse complement strand
CAAAGAAGCCTTGAATCTGGTCGGCGTGGAGGTCCATGGTGATGACCCGGTCCACTCCGGCGGTGGTCAGCATGTTGGCGATCAGCTTGGCGCCGATGGCCACACGGGGGGCGTCTTTCCGATCCTGACGGGCGAAACCGAAGTAGGGGATGACGGCCACGATGCGCTTGGCGGAGGCCCGTTTGGCCGCATCGATGAGCATGAGCAGCTCCAAGAGGTTGTCGGTGGGTGGGTACGTGCTCTGCACGATCACCACTTCCTTGCCGCGGACCGTCTCTTCGATGCTCACCCGGAACTCGCCGTCGCTGAAGACCGTGTGCTTCACTTCGGCGAGCGGTGTGCCGTAGCCCATGGCAATGCGGGCACCCAATTCCTTGGACGTTGAACCTGCGAGAATGCGAATGGGCGAGTCGTTCATGGCTTGCTCAAAGGCCGCAAAGATAGGTCGCGCGAGGCTGCGCAGGACAGAGGCCTAATTTTACATCATGCGCCAGCGCCGAACCATCGTCCTCGTCCTTGGGATGGGCAGCCTCCTGATGGGACTGCTTGCCCTGCAATTCAGCTGGATTCGGGCCCTGGTGGATGCGCGCACCACCTTGTTTGACGAGCAGGCGCGAACGGCACTCGTCGAGGTGCAATCCATCCTCGATTTGTCGGGGGCGGTGTTCCCGCCGATTCCAACTGGTGGATTGGCGCCGGCTACGGGCCCTGCAGCGGACAGCCTGGCAGCGCGTCGAGCGGATGCCGCCATCCAGCGGGAGTACAGCATGGCAGTGGTCGACAGCTTGTTGACTGCCGTGTTGCGGAACCGCGACGTGGACTTCGAGTTCCGGTCCGCCCTGCTCGACCGGTATGGCCGCCCTCTTTTTCTGCAGGATGACGACGTGGATCGGCTGGACCAATTCGCAGAGGCGGGCTATCGGATTCCGGTCGGCGAGAACGAGACACTCGAAGGGGTGCAACTCTACACGGTGATCTTCCCGAGGAAAGCACTCGTCCTGGCTGGCGACATGTGGCTTCAGCTCACCGCCAACCTCATCCTCATGGTCGTCCTCGTGTTCTTCACCGCCTATGCTGCGGCGGGACTGCGCAAGGCCGAACGGTTGAACCGGCTCAAGAGCGACCTCATCAACAACATGACGCACGAGCTGAAGACACCGATTTCCACCATTGGACTGGCAGGGGAGGCCTTGCTCGACCCAGCGATGTCAGGCGACCCTGACAATGTGCGCTACTACGTGCAGCTCATCCGCTCCGAAAACAAGCGCCTCGGTCAGCTCGTCGAAAACGTCTTGCGCGCGGCCATGTTGGACCAGGGTGAGCTGGAATTGTACCGCCAGCGCATCAACTTCCACGACCTCGTCGAAGAGGTGCTGCGGAACCACGCCATCCACATCCGGAAGCAGGGCGGATCTGCTGCGAGCCAGCTCAAAGCCACCAATCCGCTGATCGATGGGGACCGCACCCATTTGATGAACGTCGTGTTCAACCTCGTGGACAACGCGATCAAGTACGGCGGGGACCAACCGAGGCTGACCGTGCGGTCGTGGAATGACGCGGGCCACCTGCATGTGGCCTTCACCGACAATGGCATCGGCATCGCCAAAGAGCATTTGGGCAAGGTTTTTGATAAGCTGTATCGTGTGCCCACCGGAAATGTCCACGACGTGAAGGGCTTCGGCCTTGGTTTGAGCTATGTCCATGCAGTGATGCAGCAACATGGCGCGCAAATCGACGTTGTAAGTGAGGCCGGCGAGGGCAGCACGTTCACCTTGGTTTTCCCCCAAACGACGCCATCATGAAACAACAGCTCGACATTCTCCTCTGCGAAGACGATCCCAACCTCGGCAAATTGTTGTCGGACTTCTTGATCCGGAAAGGGTACAACGCCACCTGGGCCCAAGACGGGGCGGAAGGCATGCGTCAGTTCCGCGTGGGATCCTATGATTTCGTGATCCTCGACGTGATGATGCCGGTCAAGGACGGCTTCCAGGTGGCCGAAGAAATTCGAAGCCTGAACCGCCACGTGCCCATCCTGTTCCTGACGGCGAAGAGCCAGCGCGAAGACACACTGCAGGGCTTCAAAGCCGGAGCGGACGACTACATGACGAAGCCGTTCTCCATGGACGAACTCGAGGCCCGCATCGAAGCCATCCTGCGTCGGTCCGCTGCCCTCCCCGACACGGAGGAGGAAGTCGGTGAAATGACAATCGGCAAGTATGCCTACGACTACAACCGGCAAGAACTCAAGCTGGGAGACGCGGCCCAGCGTTTGACCACCAAGGAAAACGAACTCCTGTTCCTGCTCGCCAAGGCCAAGAACGCCTTGCTGGAGCGGGAGTACGCGCTCAACGCCATCTGGGGCGATGCGAATTACTTCAATGGCCGCAGCATGGATGTCTACATCGCCAAGTTGCGCAAGCACCTGAAGGAGGACGAGCGGGTGGAAATCCTGAACGTGCACGGCAAAGGGTTCAAACTCATCGCCGACTGAACATGGCGGGGTGAGGACCGGAATGGAGACGCTACCTTGCTTTTCCGTTTTCCGCCCGCATGATTCCAAAGGACACCGTCGACGCCATCCTGCAGGCCACCGTCATTGAAGACGTGGTCTCGGATTTCGTCCAGCTCAAGAAGAGCGGGACGAGCTTGCGTGGATTGAGCCCTTTCACCAACGAGAAGACCCCGTCCTTCTACGTGGTGCCGGGGAAGGGCATTTTCAAATGCTTCAGCTCCAACAAGGGCGGCAGTGCCGTGACCTTTTTGATGGAGCACGAAAAGCTCTCTTACCCGGAGGCGCTGCGCTGGCTGGCCAACAAATACGGCATTGAGATCCAGGAGCGGCAGCTGACGCAGGAGGAGCAAGAAGAGAAGACGGAACGCGAGAGCCTCGCCAACCTGGCGACGTGGGCCCAGAAGTGGTTCAGTGAGCAGTTGATGGAGACCGGGGAAGGCAAGAGCGTCGGCCTGGGTTACCTCCGCCAACGGGGTTTTGGAGATGCCACCATCGGCGACTTTGTCATTGGATACTGCCCGGACACCGGATGGGGCCAACCGGGCGCCTTGGTCGAGGCCGCCAAGAAGGCGGGCTATCAGGACAAGTGGTTGGAGACCAGTGGACTGGCCAAGCGTCGCGAAGACGGCACCCTGTACGACTTCTACCGCGGCCGGGTCATTTTCCCGATCCGCGATGTGACGGGCCGGGTCATCGGTTTTGGCGGGCGTACGCTGAAGACGGACAAGAAGGTCCCCAAGTACATCAACAGTCCCGAGAGTCCGCTGTACGACAAGTCGCGGGCGCTGTACGGCATCCACCAGGCGCGAAACGAGATTGTGCGGGAGGACCGCTCCATCCTGGTGGAGGGCTACACGGATGTCATGGCCATGCACCAGGCGGGCGTCCGGAATGTGGTGGCCAGCTCCGGCACGGCGTTGACGGTGGAGCAGGTGCGTCTGCTGCGGCGGTTCAGCAAGCAGATGACGATGCTGTTCGACGGCGACCCCGCCGGACTTCGGGCGGCGATTCGCGGTGTGGACATCGTGCTGGGCGAAGGCCTCGACGTCAAGGTGGCCGTGTTGCCCGACGGCGAGGATCCGGACACGTTTGCCAAGCGCCTTGGCAAGGAGGCCCTGATGGAATGGCTGGCCGAGAACAGCCTCGATTTCATCCGGTTCAAAATCGACCTGCTGCAGGCAGAGGCCGCAGACGACCCCGTGAAGCGGGCGGACATGGTGCGCAGTGTCGTGCAGAGCATCGCACAGGTTCCAGACGAGCTCAAGCGCACCATCTACGTTCAGGAAAGTGCGGCCCAGCTGGGCATGCAGGTGGACGACCTGTTGGGGGAGCTTGGACGGCAAGCCATCCAGAAACTGGAAAAGGAAGCCAAGGCGCCCCTGCCCTCCTTGAAGCCCCAAGTCGATTCGCCCATTGGTGCGCCGCGGCTGTCGGGCAAGGTGGGCCGCGAGGTCCGGGAGAAGGATTTGCTGCGGCTGCTGCTCCAATACGGCCGGCACAAGGTGACCTTGGAGTTGCCCGAAGGCGTGGAGGCACCGGAGCCCACGGAGGACGGAGAGCCCGCGACGATTGAAGTCGCACTGGCGGAATTCATGATGCACGAGTTGGATTCACTGGGCCTGGCCATCCGCAACCCGGTGGTGGACCGCGTGGTGCAGCATGTCCGCGAGGAGATGGTGGACGGGCGCATTCCGCTGGCGGAAGACTTGGGCTTGAATGATCCGGAGGTCATGGAATTGACCGCGGACTTGTTGGTGTCCGAATTCACCTTGAGCAACAATTGGCTCGACCGACACGGCATCCAGCCGGAAACCGAGGAGGACCAATTGAAGGCGGCATTGCAAGGGGCCCTGCACCGCCTCATGCTCGATGAGGCCCGTGGGGAAGGCTATCGGATCCGGAAGCGCTTGGAGGAAATGGCGGAGGACCCGTCGACATCGGAAGACCCCGAGTCCGAGGAGACCGCCCTGTTGCGCAAAAAGATGGCGGTGTCCAAGCGGGTCAGCCTGCTCGCACGGCACTTCGAGAGCACCATCCTGCACGACATGCGGGACGAAGACGTGCGAAAGCCCGGCTGATCAGAGTCCGTCCCGACGGTGGGACCAGAAATCGAGCAGAGTGATTCGAGGTTGAAGCACACCCCGATAGCATTCGGTCTCGACGCGGAAGACCACGTCCAGCCGTTCGGCAGTCAACAAGGCCGGAAGCCTGTGGCCCAACCCGAACCCGACGGCATCCAGCGGACGCTGTCCGTTCCCCATGCTCATGGCGATGCGGATGTGGCGGTCCCCCTTGCCCACGGTGCGGGGGGCTTGGGCGAGCTTCACTTCCCGGGCGAGGAACACCGGCGCAGGCGCACCCGGACCGAACGGCTCGAACTCGCGCAGTCGGGTGAGCAGGTCCTTGGAGCACAAGGACAGGTCGATTTCGAGGTCAAAATGGCGCGGCTCACGTTTGCTGACCGCTTGAAGTTCCCGTCCCACGACTGCGTCCAGCGCCTTGGCAAAGGCTTCGGCTTCACCGGGCTTGACCGTGATGCCTGCCGCCATGGCGTGGCCTCCATATTGGATGAGGTGTTCCTTGCACTCGCGGATGAGGGCGTGGATGTCGAGGCCGGGTGTGGAGCGTGCACTGCCGACGAGGACGCCGTCGTCATCGCTGATCACGATGCTGGGCCGATAGCGGTGCTCGACGAGGCGGGTGGCGACAATGCCAATGACCCCGCGGTGCCAATTCTTGCCCCAGACGATGTTGATGTGCTCGTAATCCGGCCGCTCGGCGAGCTGTTGGATCGCGGCTTCCGTGACCTCTGCGTCGTAGGAGCGGCGAATCTGGTTGAGCCGGTCGAGGTTGAGGGCGAGCTCGTTGGCACGCGTCTCGTTGCGGGCGGTGAGCAGCTCCACCGCTTCGGTGGCGCGCGACATCCTGCCGGCGGCATTGATCCTCGGACTGATCCGGGAAATGATGTCGCGAACGGTCAAGTAATCGGGGGTGCACTTCACCACCTGCAGCAGGGCGCGGATGCCGGGGCGGGCATTGCGCGCAATGGTCCGGAGCCCATGGTGAAGCAGCACGCGGTTTTCTCCGGTCACCACGACCAAGTCGGACGCGATGCTCAAGGCGACCAGGTCCAATCCGTCGTAGGCGCTCATGGGCGAGAGCCCGAAGCGCTCCGTCAGGGCCTGGGTCAATTTGAACGCCACGCCGCATCCGCTCAGTTCTTTGAACGGGTATTCGCACCCCGGTTGTTTGGGGTTGAGAATGGTGTGGGCGTCGGGCATGGTGGAGCCCGGCAAATGGTGGTCACAGATGATCACGTCAATGCCGAGCGCCTTGGCTTCGGCCACACGATCGACGGCCCGGATACCGCAGTCCAGCGTGATGATGATGCTGCACCCGGATTCCGCAGCCGTCTTTACCCCTTCCTCGGACAGGCCATAGCCTTCGCTGTAGCGGTCGGGGATGTAGGGGAGAACGTCGAACCCATTGTTGCTCAAGAACTCCTGGATGAGGGAGACCGATGTGGCCCCGTCGACATCGTAGTCTCCATAGGCCATGATGCGCTGTCCCTCCCGCTGGGCTTCGACCAGGCGGTCGACGGCCTGCTCCATGCCGAGCATGTCGTCCGGGTCATGGAGGTGGTCGAGTTCAGGAGAGAAAAAAGCGTCGGAATCGGCTCCTTGGACGCCGCGAAGCTCCAGCAGTCGCGCAACCAATTCATCGGCGTTCACGTTGCCCAATTGCTCCCTGCCAGCTGCGCGGGGAGACCAATCGGCTGGAGGAACGTGTGGTTGACGGGTCATGAACAGTGGAACGCGGGGCCTCCGGGCAGGCGCGGAACTTCACGGAAGACCGCTCGCAATCGGACCGGACTCCCTTAAATTGCGCGACTTGAAAGATACA
This sequence comes from uncultured Flavobacteriales bacterium, assembly GCA_937967465.1. Lineage (GTDB taxonomy): Bacteria > Bacteroidota > Bacteroidia > Flavobacteriales_D > Sanyastnellaceae > UBA8752. Next base: position 8,187 of record CALBSW010000159.1, on the reverse strand, counting down.
ACGATGACCTCGTTCCGCCTTCCCTCCTTTGCCCTCGTGGCACTTGCCTTCTTCGCCATTGCCTTCGGCAGCTCCTGCCTCAATGACGACAACCTGATCGGCCCAAACTGTTTCGACGGCATCCTCAACAACGGTGAGGAACTGGTGGATTGCGGCGGTTCCATCTGCCAGCCCTGCGACCCGTGCGAGAACGGTGTCTGGGACCAAGTGCTCGGCGAGCAGTGGGTGGATTGCGGCGGCGAGTGCGCACCGTGTGATGTCAACTTCAACGGCCAGCTCGACCCGGGTGAGTCCGGCATCGATTGCGGTGGTGACACGGGCATCGATTGCGGAGAGCTCTGTGGCGATGGCCTGCTGAACGGCAACGAGATCGACGTCGACTGCGGCGGTCCAGACTGCGAGGCCTGCCCGTCTTGCGAGGACGGCCTGCTGAATGGCGAGGAGCTCGGAGTCGACTGCGGCGGTCCGGATTGCCCGGCCTGTCCGACGGACGGGGACTGCACCAACGGCCTCTTGGACGGCGACGAGCTGTACATCGACTGCGGCGGCACCATCTGCCCGCCTTGCGATGGCATGATGGATTGGAAAGCCAACGGCACCGAGTTGGTGGCCGACTTTGAAACGACCTGCTCGCTCGATGGAACCACGCTCAACCTCGGCGGGGTGTCCATCACCACGGACGGCATCGGCATGACGCTTCCTGAGCCGAGCGTGGGTTGGATTGCAGGGGCGCAGATTGCGCTGAACGAGAGCAGCGCGCCAGCCGGTGTGTGCACCTACAACGCCCCGGGCGGTCAGATGTACACCTCGGCCCAGCCCGGCGCCAACTTCACCGTGGAGATCATCTACATCCTCCCCGAGGCCGGCGGCATTGCCGTGGGCACCTTCGGAGGAAGCCTGATCGGTAGCGATGGAACGGGCGGCATCAGCATTGCCCAGGGTTCCTTCCTGCTCCCGATCAACTGATCATTCTTCGAGGAGGTCGTAGAGCCCGTCCAACTTCGGGCTCAGCACGACTTCGATGCGGCGGTTCCGCGCCCGGTCTTCCGGGTCGCGCGGATGGTACTCGCTGCGCCCGGCTGCAGTCAGCAATCCGGGAGCGAGGCTGCTGTTTCCGGTCATCACTTCGATCACGGCGGTGGCCCTCAAGGCGCTCAGTTCCCAGTTGTTCCGAGGGGGATTGGGCCGGTTGAACGCCACATCGTCGGTGTGGCCCTCGACCACCACTTCGAACCCGTTCTCTCCCTCGATCGCCTGCGCCAGTTCTACGAGCGCTTGCTTGCCTTCGGGGTCGATCGCAGTGCTGCCGGAGGCGAAGAGCAGCTTGGAGGACAAGCGCACGTAGACCTTGCCTTCGCGCTCCTCGACTTCAAGTCCGCGGTTGCGGAAGGCAAACAAGGCGTTGCTGAGCTTGGCCCGCAGTGCTTCGCCTGCCTTTTTCTGGGCTTCGAGCAGCCGGGTCAATTCGGCCACCCGGGCTTCCCGGGCGCGCAAATCGCGTTCGAGGGCCAGCAGGCTGTCTTCCTGAAACTGCAGGTCCGTGCGGATGCGCTGGAGTTCGGCGAGCAAGGCCGCCTGCTCTGCACCTGACGCGGAGCGCTTCCGGTCGAGCTCGTCGGTGAGCATGGCATTGAGGTCTTCGAGCTCGGTGTTCCGGATTTGCTGGCTGCGCAAGGCCTGACCGAGCCGGTTGGTGTCGGCTTCGAGGGTCTGAATGCGGCGGGCATCCTCCCGGGCTTGACCGTCTTTTTCAGCGACCGCAAGGCGCAGGGCCTCGGCTTGTTCGGTCAAGACGGAGAGGTCCCGGTCCAAGGTGTCCCGGTCATCGCGAACCTCGGCGAATTGGCTCATCGGGACGCAGCCGCCGAGCCAGAGCAGGGGAAGCAGAAAGGCAAAGGGAAGGAGACGCTGAAGCATGACGGAAAAGTCGCCCGTCCCCTGATGCTTCCGGCAAGGGGTGGCGAAAGGTTGCGCCACCCGTGGGTGTGGATTGCGGTCAGAGCTTGACCGTGACGTTCTGCGGCTCGGTGAAAAAGTGCATCGAGTTGTAGCCCCCTTCCCGGCCGACGCCGGATTGGCGGGTGCCACCAAATGGAGTGCGCAGGTCCCGGACAAGCCAGCAATTCAGCCAGACCATGCCGGTGTCGATGCCGGCCGCGACCCGGTGGGCCCGCTTGAGGTCCGAGGTCCACACCGATGCGGACAGCCCGTATTTGGTGCTGTTGACCAGGCCCAATGCCTCGCGCTCATCGTGGAAAGGCTGGATGGTGGCCACGGGGCCGAAGATCTCTTCGCGGTTGGTGGCGCAGGTGTGGTCGAGTCCCTCGATGAGGGTGGGTGGGACGAAGAAGCCGTTTTTGATGCGGGGCGCACCGGGCTGGTGGCGGCCACCGCCACACAGAATGGTGCCGCCCTCGCCACGCGCTGTGGCAATGGCGGCGAGCACCTTGTCCCGGTGGGCCCGAGAGACCACGGCGCCCATTTTGGTCGCGGGATCGGCCGGATCGCCGATGCGCATCCGGGACACTTTGGCCACCATGGCATCGCGGAACTTCTCGTAGATCGTGTCCTGCACGAGGATGCGGGACCCGCACAGGCAGATCTGGCCTTGGTTGGCAAAAGCCGCGCGGACCGCCGTGTTGAGGGCCTCGTCGAAGTCGGCGTCGTCGAAGACCACCGTCGCGTTCTTTCCGCCGAGTTCGAGGGAAAGCTTTTTGAACTTGGGGGCCGCTGCAGCGGAAATGGCCGCCCCGGTGGCGGATCCGCCGGTGAAGGAGATCGCGCGAATGTGGTGGTGGTCCACCATGGCTTGCCCCACCTCAGGTCCGAGGCCGTGCAGGATGTTGAGCACGCCATCCGGCAATCCAGCTTCCTTGGCCCATTGCCCCAGCATGAATGCCGTCATGGGCGTCACTTCGCTGGGTTTGGCCACCACGCAATTCCCGCTGGCGAGGGCGGGAGCAATCTTCCAGGTGAAGAGGTACAGGGGGAGGTTCCACGGGCTGATGCACCCCACGACGCCGAGCGGCTTGCGGAGGGTGTAGTTCACGGTGCCATCCCCCATGGTGTGGCTTTCGCTGGCAAATTGCTCGGCTGCGGAAGCGTAAAAGCGCAGGTTCTGCTCGGCCCTGGGGATGTCCACTGCGGCCGCCAGGGATACGGGTTTTCCGTTGTCCTTGGATTCGGCGGCGGCGAGGGCTTCGGCATGTTCAGCCACCTTGTCCGCCAGCCGGGACAGGACGGCGCGCCGGTCAGCAGGGGCCCAGCTGCGCCATTCGGGAAAGGCGTTCCGGGCGGCAGCGACCGCGGCCTCCACGTCGTCTTGGCCAGAGCGTGGGATGCGGCCGTACACTTCGCCCGTGGCGGGTTCCACGTTGTCCAACCATTGGCCGGACTGCGCGGGCACGTGCTCCCCGCCAATGAGATTCAGGATGTCGTCCATCGCCGGACAAGGTCGGCATGAAAAGAAAAAGACCGGTCACCTCGGGTGCCGGTCTTCGTGCGGTTGCATTGACTTTCGCCTTGCACTTCGTGGTTTCCCCACTAGGACTCGAACCTAGAATGACTGAACCAAAATCAGTAGTGTTGCCATTACACCATGGGGAATTCCGCGAAGAATCGACGGCGAAATTAAGCAAAGCGAATCACCCGACCACACTGTCGGGTTCAAAGCATGGTGTCAGTCGTTGGTTGGACCGTTGAGGCCCGTCACGAGGGCTTCCACTGCGGCCTCCAGCGCGGCGATCCTGCTGTTGAGCGAAGCGAGGGTGTCCTGCAGGCTCACACCGCCGAACTGCACGTCACCTCCAACCACGATGGAGCCGTCTTCCTTGACCTGCAGGGCGTCGGAGCGGTTGTCGACCGCATCGCCATTGCCCACGGCAAACAGGACGCCTGATTGGTTGGCGGCATTGTACTTGCCGACCGCGGTCTGATAGGCTTGATCGGCCACCGTGTAGTAGCCGCCCGCACTCGAGGCATAGGCGCTGGCCGTGGTCTCATAGCCTTCGGCGTGCCCCGCAAAGCCGGAAGCAACCGTGTAGTATCCCTCACTGGCTGCAGCGTCCGCGGTGGCTTGGGTGCCCTCGCCCACGGCATGGGCGCACGTGGCGCTGGCCACCGTGTTTCGGTTGGAGGCATGGCTGAAGAAGCCGGATGCCGTGGTGTTGTAGCCTTCCGCGTGGGCAGCCGTGTTGTTGGCCACCGTGCCATAGCCTTCGCTGTGGGCGTAGTTGGCTTGGGCCTTGGTGTTGTAGCCTTCGGCGTGGGCTGTGGTGGCCGTGGCGTCGGTGAACATGCCCTGCGCATGGGCCGCCGTTCCCGTGGCCTCCGTTCCTTCTCCAAGGGCACTCGAGCATGTGCCACTCGCCGTGGTGTTCCGGTTGGCCGCGTGGCTGTAGTTGCCAATGGCATCGCTGCCGTCGCCGAGCGCGGAGGCGTACGATCCGGGGGCGGTCACATTGCGGCCTTGGGCCATTTGACCGGTCACACGGAAATCGTCTTCCACCCAAGTCCAGACGTAGGTGTTGATGCCTTGGGTGGTGGTGGAGTCGGAAATGAAACTCAGCCCGAGAGCTGCCCGCGCAGAGTCAGCAGAGGCAGCTCCGGTTCCGCCACTGGCGATGCCCAGGACCCCGTTGTCTTCCCACGTGCTGCCGAACAGCCCGAGAATCTCGAGGATGTCCCCCGCACCAATCAGGCTGTCGCCATCGGCGTTGGGGTTGTAAGGCCATTGCGCACTCGCGATCTGGGCCCCCAGAAGGAAGGCGAGGAGCATACCGCTTTGAACGAATAGGGAAAGGACACGTGACATGCCTAGAAAATTACGGGTGGATCGGGATTGTTCGGAACGTGGAATGAAAGGGCCCCCACCCATGATGGGGCGGGGGCCCGTGAGCATCAAGTGCTCAGCAGATTACTCGGTCACCAGGAATTGTTTGACGATCGTGATCTCGCTGGACATCATGCGCACCTGGTAGACACCGCTTTGGAGCGCGGAGGCTTGGATGTCCAAGGTGTACATCTGGTCCTTTTCGACGTGACCGTTGAACAGGTTCTTGACGAACATGCCGGAGGCGTCGAAGAGCTGGACCTCGAGGCGCATCGCTTTGAGGCTGTTGAATCCAATCTGAGCGTAGTCCTGTGTCGGGTTCGGCGCGATGTGGGACACCTGGAGCGGACCACGTGCCTCGCCACTTGCGGCGGCTTGGACGCCGAGGTTTTGTGGCGTGGAGCCCGTGTCCGTTCCGGCGAGGCCAGCGCCACCTTCTCCGTCACACACCTCACCCGTGACATTGATCGTGTAGCCGAATTCGGCGGCGTTGCCGCTGCAATCCGTGGCCGTGTAGTCGTATGCGATCTGGTATGGCAGCGCGCAATCGAGGTCGCCAAAGAAGTCGCCCGAGCCCATGACCGGCGTGTTGAGGTGGGTGCCGGAGTAGAAGAACCAGCCGCTGTAGCTGTAGTTCTCGTTCATGTTGTTGGCGCCGAGACCAATTTGGAAACGGTAGAACTGGTTGGCCGGCTGGTGGGTGCACGTGAGGAAGCTGCCCTCGTATTCTCCCCATCCGGTCAAGGTGCCCTCAGAAAGGAACCAGTACGTCCAGTCCTCGTGGTAGTCGGTCAGGTTCTCGCAGTCCTGCTTGTAGCTGGTTGGGAAATCCTGGTTGGACCACGTGTCGAAGTCCATGCCGTCGGTAAGGGTGAAGGACACCGTCCAACCCGCGTTCGGGTTGCTGTTGTCCACCACGGTCTCTTCGATCACCCAATCGCCATTGGCGAGCTGGCTGACCACACCTGCACCTTGCGTGGAGTAGAATTCTCCTCCAGCGAAGTTGAAGATGCGGACGGCATGGGTCTCATAGCCGTTGCAGGTCTCGTCGTCGGAATAGGCTTCCGGCGTGACGCTCGTGCAGTACTGCAGGACGCTGTCGTTCGGCGCGAACTCTCCGATGGACTCGGTCTCGAGTTCGATGCTGACGTCGCCTCCGCAGTTGTCCGTCGCAGTGACTTCGCAGGCCTCCGTGGACGGCAACAAGGTGCCGCCAGTGAAGTCCTCCGCGCAGACGTCGACCACCTCACCGTCACCCAATCCGCAGGTGTTGAGCCATTCCGGCGCGGTCTCGTCGCTCACCGTGATGGTGATGCTCGCCTCGCTCTGGTTGCCGCAATCGTCGCTGGAGCTCACGAGGTAGGCAATGGTGGCATTGCCGCAGTCGTCGAGGCCAAGCGTGTCGATGGCCATCTCCACGGTCGGAGCACCGTCGCATGCATCGGCGGCGATGGCATCGACCAGGGGCGCCTCATCCAGGCAGGAGACGGTCGTATCGTGGGCCATGCTGCCATCGTCAAACGTCAGCGTGATCACCGGAGCCACCGTGTCGATGACGGTCAGGGTTTGCATCCATTCGCTCTGGTTTCCGGCGCAGTCCGTCGCAGACCAGGTGCGGGTCAAGCTATAGCCGTTGGCGCAGTCGCCTTCGGTGAGCACTTCACCCTCGTAGGCGTAGCTCAACGCGTCGTCGCATTGGTCTTCGGCTTGGAGCATGAGCAGCTCGGCCGGAGCCGGAACAGCATCGCAGGTGACTGTGGTGTCCATCGGGCCACCCGTGAAGACCGGAGCCACAGTGTCAATCACAGTCACCACCTGGGTGTGGCTCAGTGGGTTGCCTGCGCAATCCATGCCAGACCAGGTGCGGGTCAACGTGTAGTTGTGCGGGCACAGATCGTCGTCGTCCATCACCTCGGCGTAGTTGACCACCACATCTGGATCGCAGTTGTCCGTGGCCGTCAAAATGACGCCCACCGGCACCATGTCGCAGGTCACCGTGGTGTCGGCCGGAAGGGCTTCCACGAACTCGGGAGCCGTCTCATCGATGAGCGTGATGAGCTGGTCCACAGTCTTGTTGTTGCCGCACTCGTCTTCAGCGGTCCACGTGCGGACCACTTCTGCCGTGCCTGCGCAATCGTTGATCAGGACAATGCTGTCGCTGTAGCCGATTTCGACGTCGCTGTCACAGTTGTCCATGGCTTCAGCAGCACCGAGGCTGCCCACCGTGTAGTCGTTGTCACAGGACAAGGTTGTGTCTTGCGGGATGAAGGTGAAGACCGGCGCCTCCGTATCGACCAGGTCGATGGACTGGACGAGGGTGTCCGCATTGCCACAGGCGTCCATGGCGGCATAGGTCAGCAGGTAGCTGCCCGCGCAGGATCCACTCACTTCGATCTCGTTGAGAAGGACAAGCTCCACGTCGGGGTCGCAATTGTCCATCACTTCGGCATACACCGTGTCCATGCCCCAGTCGGTGCAGGGCACCTCCAGGGTCAGCGGCCCGGAGATGACCGGTGCTGTCGTGTCAACGACCGTAATCACTTGGACGTGGGAGATGGCGTTGCCGGCGCAGTCCATGGCAGACCACGTGCGGGTCAAAGTCTGTGCTTGGGCACAGTCCCCGTCGACAGCACCTTCATTGCAGGTGGCCTCGAGGCTGCCCTCACAGCTGTCAAACACGTCGAGCACGGCGGCTTCTGGGATGGCATCACAGGACACAGTGGTGTCGGCCGGAAGCTCGGAAGCCCACTCCGGTGCGGTGTTGTCCACCACGGTGAGCGTCTGCTCGTGGGACGTGCTGTTGCCGCAGGCATCGGTGGCGGTCCACGTGCGGACCAGCGTGTAGTTGCTGGCGCAATCGTCGTCGTCGTTGATCACCTCGTTGAAGTCCACCATCGGCGCGCCGTCGCACGCGTCAGTGGCAGTCAGCACAGCCGCCTCCGGCAGCGCGTCACAGGACACCGTGGCGTCCTCCGGAAGGGCCTCGACGAATTCAGGCGCCGTGACGTCTTCCACACCAATCACCTGTTGGCAGGTGGCCGTGGCGGTGTTGCCACAGTTGTCGATGGCCACGGCCGTGAAGGTCCGCGTGAAGCTGAAGCTGCCAGCGCAGGTTTCAGTCGTGTCGTGGTCCATCCAGGTCAATTCGACGTCCGGGGCTGCACCGCCACAGTTGTCCGTGGCGATCACCTCGGCGAGACCGAGCGCGTCGACGGACAGGTCCGCAGCGCAATCTGCATCGGCTGCGAGCACCGTGTCTGCCGGGCAAGTCATGTCGATGACCGGCGGCGTGTTGTCATACAGCTCGATGAACTGGGTGAACATGTTGGCGTTGCCGCAGTCGTCCTCGAACGTGT
>CALBSW010000158.1 GCA_937967465.1 uncultured Flavobacteriales bacterium | reverse complement strand
AACAGCGTCAGCTGGGACTACACCGTCCTGCTCGACCCCAACAAAGCGTTTGCGCGGGCCATGCAGGTCAACAATGTGCCACACACCTTTCTGGTGGATGCGGAAGGCAACGTGGTCTGGCAGCACAACAACTACGCCGACGGCGACGAAGAAGAGCTCTATGAGGAGCTGCTGAAGCTGGCCGAATGAAGCGCATTCTTTCCCTCGCGCTGGTTGCTGGGGTCTGTCTCCCACTGCAGCTTCTGGCCCAGAATGACGCCGGCGATGCCGGGTCCATCACCGGCAATGTCCAGCTCCTCTTCCAAACCTACCAAGAGGACTCGTTGATCGGCGCTCAAGTGCCGCCGAGCAAGACCGGTTTCAACGCCTTCGGCAACCTCATCTACACCAAGGGCGACTTCGCCGCAGGTGTGCGATATGAGAGCTACCTCGACCCCATTCTCGGCTACCCGGGTCGGTTCCGGGGTTCCGGCATCGGATACCGCTACGCCAGCTACAACAAGGAGAAGTTTCAGGTCACCATCGGCAACTTCTACGAACAATTCGGATCCGGCCTCCTGCTCCGGGCCTACGAAGAGCGGCAATTGGGCATCGACAACGCCATGGACGGCTTTCGGTTGGTGGCGATGCCTGCCCGCGGAGTGCAAGTCAAAGGCTTGATTGGCAAGCAGCGCCTCGACTTCGACTCCGGCCTCATCAACAGCGATGGCACCGTCCGCGCATTCGATACGGAAATCAACCTCAACGACGCGGTGGAACGCTGGGCCACGGCCGGTACGCGCGTCACGCTCGGCGCGAGCTTCGTCAGCCGATTCCAGCCGGGCAGCACGATTTCCAAAGACACCCTTGTCCTTCAATTGCCCAACAACGTGGCGTCGTGGGGCTACCGCGCCATGGTCCAGAAAGGCGGCTTCCAGCTCATGGGAGAATACGTGCGCAAGATCAACGACCCCAATGCCGACAATGGCTACACCTATGGAGAAGGGGAAGGGATTCTGTTGAATGCCGGCTGGTCCACGAAGGGGCTCGGCATCAACGTGGGGTTCAAAGGCGTCGACAACATGCAGTTCCGCTCCGACCGGAACCTGCAGCTCTTCGACTTGCCGATCAACTACATCCCCGCCATCACCAAGCAGCACACCTACAACCTGGCGGCCACCCTCTACCCCTATGCCACCGTGGTCCAAGGCGAGGTCGGCTGGTCGGCCGAGGTGTTCTACACCATTCCCCGCAAGAGCAAGCTCGGGGGCAAGTACGGGACGAAGATCAGCTTCCAATACGCGACCGCCAGCAGCCTCGACACGACCGGACTGACCGGTGTGGATGGCGCCGTCTACGGCTATGAGCGCAACAGCTGGCGTGCTGGAACCGACCTGTACATCCGGGACATCAACTTTGACATCAGCCGCAAATTCTCCAAGCGGTTCAAGGCGAAATACGCCTTCTTCCACTTCGACTTCAACACCCTCGCCACCCCGGTCACCACCGACTTCAAAGGCATCGTCAATGCCAATGTCCACGTGGTGGAGACCCAAGTCCGCATCAAGAAAGGACACAGCTTGCGCACCGAGCTGCAGGCCCTGTTCACCGGCATCGATGAAAAGACCGGACAGAAACAGGACAAGGGCGACTGGGCGACCGTGCTGGCGGAATACTCCGTGAGCCCACACTGGTTCTTCTCGGTCCTCGACCAATACAACTTCGGCAACCCCAACCCCGACCAACGCGTTCACTACCTGTACGGAACGGTCGGCCGCATCGAAGGAGCGCACCGTTTGTCCATCGGGTATGGCAAGCGGCGTGAAGGCATCTTCTGCATTGGCGGTGTCTGCCGGGCCGTGCCCGCCTCGAACGGATTCGAGATCACCTTCACGAGCAGCTTCTGATGCAACATTCCCTTCTCCGTCCCTTCTCCGTCTTGCTGTTGGCCCTGGCCGCCTTCAGCGGTTGTGATGTCATCGACGATCCGGTCATTCCCCTGACCATCGGTTACCGGGGCGAAGCCGAGCCGCCCACCTTCGAGCCGATGACGGACGGCCCGCAACACGTGCTGCTCGAAGACTTCACGGCGCACCAATGTGGCAACTGCCCACCCGCAGGCGAACTCGCCGAACAGCTCGCCGAGGACAATGCCGGCCTCGTTCACCCGCTCGCCATCCATGCGGGCTCCCTGGCCGCCGTCAGCGATGCCCCGTTCGACACCGATTGGACCAATCCGGAGGGCAACCTCTTCTGGGACCAGCTCGCCTTCCAGGTGAACCCCATCGGCCGAGTCAACCGCCGCGGTGGACCTTCGGAGATCGCCTCGCCCAACAACTGGCCCGCGCTGGTCTCAGCGGAACTTGCCCTGACGCCATCGGCTCACCTTCAGGGTGCCGTCATCTCGGACCCTTCGGTGGCCGACGACGTCCACCTGCACACCCACATCACTTTTGCCGAGGCCGTCTCGGGTGACGTGCGGCTCGCCCTGTTGCTCAACGAAAGCCACATCATCGCAGCCCAGCTGGATTACGGCAATGATCCCGAGGTCATCGAAGACTTCGAGCACAACCACGTGCTGCGCAGCAGCCTCAACGGTGCCGACGGCCTCGTTGTGGCCACCGACCCAGCTGCTGGACTCAGCCTCCAACTCGACTACACCATGGTTTGGAATCCGGAATGGATGCGGGACAACAGCCACGTGCTGGCCGTGCTCACCAACAGCGATGGTGAAGTCCTGAATTGCCTCGATCTCCCGTGGACCGAATGATGCGCTCACTGCACCTGCCGCTCCTGTGTCTGGTCATGGCCTTCGCCAGCCTGGCCGAAGCACAGGTCTTGCGGTTCGACGGTGGCCCCGTGGCCGGCATCAATGCCGCGCAGGTTCAGGGAGACGACTACACCGGATTCAACAAGCTTGGGCTGTCCGGAGGGGCCTTCATTGACATCCGCAACCCGGAGAACTACTGGGGCATCCGCCTCGAAATGCACTACGCCGAGAAAGGCAGCCGCCGCGGTGGAGACCCCGAGGTTGGCACCACCACCATCGAGCTGCGGATGAACTACATCGACATTCCGATTCTGCTCGATGTCAACCTCGGCGACTATCAAGTGGGAGTCGGGCCCTATTTCGGCCGGATGATCAAGGCTGAGAAGTGGCAGCGTGTCTCAGATACCTCGAGCAGCCTGGAGGACCAGCTCAACACGTGGGACATCGGCGGGCAAGCCTATGCCCGCACCCCCATCGGCGAATCGGCCTTCTTCCAAGCCCGCATCTCCGGCAGCGCGCTGAGCCTCAAGAAGGACGGCCCAGTGCTCGGCGCCACCCCCTTCGGACCGCGCGTCCGCAACGTCGCCCTGCACTTCGGCATCGGCTGGAGCCTCCGCGGCAACTGACCCTTACTCCTCGAACTCGCCGAAGAGCGGCCAGTCGACGGCTTCGACCTCGGTGCGCCATGCGGTGAACACCTCGCGGATGCGGCCCAAGTGCTCCTCGGCATCCGTGACGGCACGGTCCAGCGCCTTGAGGGCGTCATCTGCGTTGGCGGCCGGGGCGGACAAGCCGCCATCGGCATAGCTCATGGCGTGCCAGACGCGGTCCTGAATGCGCACGACAGCATCGTAGCCATTGAAGTCCTCTGGCGTGAAGTAGCGCTCATCCAACTCCGTCCATTCCCCTTTCAAGGAGTCGGTCAAGGTCGTGACGGCCTTGTACGTGGAGTCCCCCTCCGCCAGGCCGCGCTTGGCGTGGCGCATCCGCTGGGACACCGCCTTTTCTGCGCGGCGCATGCGCTTCAATTCCTCGTAGACGTCATCGGCACGCCCCACCACACCGTACACCTTCTCCATGTGGGCCCGCTGAGAGGCCACGATGTCGGCCTGCGGTGCGCGGCGCGGATCGGCCATGACCTGCATGTCCGTCTCGGCCCAAACGCGGGCTGTGGAATCGCCACGGACTTCGAGCACCATGCGGTAGGTGCCCGGATCGACCGGGAATCCGCCTCCGGGACGGGCATCCTCGCTTCGCTTTCGACGCGATGGCCAGAACGTGCCCGTGCCACGCATGTCCCAATACAGCAAGTCCATACCCGCCTCGGGCTCCGGCTCCATGGTCCGGACCGTGTCTCCAGTCGCACTCAACACATGCAGCAGCAGCTCGTCCCCTTCAATGGCAGACAGGCTGTCCTCATTGAAGTGGCATCGGATGCGGGCGCCCCGCCCCTTGTTGTCCCCAGACCAGTAGCTGTCGGCCGGGAAGCGTTCACCGGCCGGGCGGCGCCATTCGCTCATGACCCCGGCATCCGGAGCAAAGAAGGTGCAGGCCGCCCCACCGAATTCGTCGTCCTCGCCACCGGCCACCCAGGCGCGGATGACCTCAAGGCCATCGAGGATGTAGACCCCACGGCCGAACGTGCCGAGGACCAGGTCCGATTCCCGCTCCTGCAGCACGATGTCACGCACCGGAACGGCGGGCACCCCCTCCTTCCAGCGCTGCCATGCGAATCCACCATCGTGGCTCCACCAGAGTCCCTGCTCGGTACCAGCCCAAATGAGCTCGGCCACTTCGGGATCCTGCAGCACGCACTGCACATGGCCGAGAACGTCCTCGCTGTCGATGATGCGCTCCCACTTCGCACCCCCGTCGCGGGTGCGGTACAGGTAAGGCGTCCAGTCGTTGCGGCGGTAATTGTTGGCCACCACATACACCTCATCGGGGTTGTGCGGGGAAATGCGGACTTGCGGAATCCAGCTGCCTTCCGGCAACCCTTTCAGACGGGACGCGAGGCTCTCCCAAGTGTCGCCGCCATTGACCGTGCGGTGCAACTGACCGTCGTCCGAGGACGCCCAGACTTCACCCGGGCGCTCGGGGTGCGGGGCGATGCACAGCAACGTCGTGTGGTTTTCCGCGTTGGTGGCATCCGTCGTCAGGCCGCCGCTCTCGGTCTGCTTCTGCTTCTCCGGATCGTTGGTGGTCAGGTCGGGTGACAGAATGCGCCAGGACTGGCCGCGGTCGTCGCTGTAGTGGACGAACTGGCTGCCGAAATACAGGCCATTGGCATTGTGAGGATCCACCGCAATGGCCGCGTTCCAATTGAAACGCAAGGCCGTCGTGTCAGGGTGGTTGGGCTGGATGTACGCCATCGCGCCGGTGGGAATGTGAATGCGGTACACATTGCCGCCTTGGGACATCGCATAGGCCATGTCCACATCGCCCGGCATGGGCACCACATCGAATCCGTCGCCGAAGCTGATTTCCTGCCAGTCCTCATTGCGGATGCCATCGCCGTGCCAGACGTAGGCCGGCGCTTTCCAAGAGCCGTTGTCCTGAAGGCCGCCGTAGACATTGTACGGGATGTCGTCGTCGACGTTGATGTGATAGAATTGGCCCACCGGCAGGTTGCGGACGAAGGTCCAAGTCTCCCCACCATCCCGGCTGATGTTGATGCCCCCATCGTTGCCGTTGAGAATGAAATCCGAATCCTGCGGGTCCTGATACCAGGCGTGGTGATCCGGGTGGGCGCCGCTGTAAGGCAGGATCACCTCGAAGGAGCGTCCGCCATCGGTGCTCTCGCTCACCATGCTGTACAGGTTGAAGAGCCGGTCCGGGTCCTGCGGGTCCGCGTGAATCTCTGCGTAATAGAACGGGCGGTTGCCGATGTTCTCCGTTGAAACCAAGTCCCAGTCCATGCCGCCATTGGTGGACTTGTACAATCCGGTCTTCTTCGATTCAACCAAGGCGTAGACGATGTCAGGATCCGCTGGGCTCATGGCAAGGCCCATGCGGCCCAATTCGCCACCCGGAAGCCCCTCGTCCTCGCCAAGCTCGGTCCAGTTGTCGCCGCCGTCATGGGTCACGTACAAGCCACTGCCTTCGCCACCCGAAGTGAAGAACCAGGGTTCGCGGTGGAAGGACCACATGGCCGCAAACAGCTTGTCGGGATTGCTCGGGTCCATGATCATCTCGGCACAACCGGTCGTGTCGTCAATGGACAGAACGTGGTCCCAGGTCTCCCCACCGTCCCGGGTCCGGAACACGCCGCGCTCGGGATTGGGCCCCCACGCAGATCCCATGGCCGCGACATACACGGTCTTCGGGTCATTGGGGTGAATGCGGATGCGGTGAATGGTCCGCGTGTCCTCCAGGCCCATCATGGACCAGGTGGCGCCCCCGTCGATGGAACGGTAAATGCCCCGACCGGAGGTGTGGCTGTTGCGTGGGTTGCCCTCTCCGGTGCCGGCCCAGATGACGTCGGGGTTGGATGGTGCGACCGCCACGGATCCAATGCTGAGGATGTCTTGGTCGTCGAACAGCGGCTCCCACGACGCCCCACTGGACGTGCTGCGCCACAACCCACCACTGGCGGTTCCGGCATAGATGATGTCCCGGTCGGTGGGGTCCACATCCAAGGCCGTCACCCGGCCGCTCATGGTGCCGGGACCGATGTGCCGGACCGGATGGTCTTCAAACAAGGATTGGCCTTGGGCCAAGGGACCGAAGAAGGCCAAAAGGCAAAACACAGCGACCGAACGGAAAAGAAGCTTGGGCATCATGAAAGGCAAGATACCCCCGTCGACTGAGGCGGACGGGGCGTGAAGGGGGAGACGTCCACAAAGCGTTGACGATTGTCATCGGCGGTGCTGTGCGGGGTCAGTTCAGCGGCCCAGTCCTCCCGCCATGTTTGCTCTGTCAACGAACAACAACCACCCAAAATCTCTACGTCATGAACAAGTTCTTCTCCCTCCTCGCTGCCGCCTTCGTCTTCACCGCAGCTTCCGCTTCTGCCAGCACCACCACCCTGGCCCACGACAACACCAGCGACGTCGTCACCTTGGACAACGCCACGCAAGTGACCTACGCCGTCACCGTTCTCGCACTGGATGACAAAGGCAACCGGGCCTTCCATGCCTCCAAGCATCGGAACCTGACCCAAGCCCACATGGCCTACCAAGCCTTTGTCTTCGAGCTGCCTGATGGATCTGAAGTGGTCCGGGCCGAAATCGTCGATTCCAACGGTCGGGTCATCCTGTCCATCGGCTGAGCCTTCTCTTCCTGACTTTCTACCGAGGCCGTCTCCCTTTTTGGGAGGCGGCCTTGTTCATTGGACCACTTGGATGCGCTCCTCGTGGTGGATCTGCAACGTCCGCTCCACGCCCCAGGCTTTGCCGGAGACCCAACCATGGACCCGCACCGGCACACCCTGCAGCAGGAATTCAAACCACCGGGTCGACATCAGCCGGCTGAGCTTGTCGCTGTCGAGGGTGGCTTGCATTTCCACCTCAGCTGAGGTCCTGCCCGCCATTTCTGTTTCTGGCGCAAAGGACAACGTCCCGATGGAATCCCCTGCGAGCCACAATCCCAAAGACGACCCTGTGACGCGCACGTCGAATCGGTTCGGATTGTACATCGTGATGTCCATCACCAAGGCCGTTTGATCTGACCCGACCTGCTGCAGGTTGCCCAAATCGACCCGACGCACTTCAAAGTCATCGGGGGTGATGCATCCGGTGCCCGCACAGGCGAACCACAACAAGGCCACTGGGACCCAACACCTTCTGGCCTCAGCCGGCATGGAATTCGGCAAACCGCGCGTGGAAATGCGGGATGGTCTCGATGCCCTTGAAATAGTTGAAGACCCCGTAGTGCTCGTCCGGGCTGTGAATGGCGTCGCTGTCGAGCCCGAAGCCCATGAGGACGGTCTTGAGACCGAGGATGCGCTCGAAGCTGGTCACGATGGGGATGCTGCCTCCACCGCGCGACGGAACGGGCTTCCGGCCGAAGGTGGCCTCCATGGCTGCAGCCGCAGCCCGGTATCCCGGGTGATCGATGGGCGTCACCGCCGGGTGTGCACCGTGGTTGATCATGACCTCAACCTTGCAACTCTCGGGGCAAATGGACTCGAAGTGGGTCTTGAAGAGTTGGGTGATCTCGTCCGGATCCTGGTCCGGGACCAGGCGCATGGAAATCTTGGCGTGCGCTTCCGAGGCAATGACCGTCTTGGCGCCTTCACCTGTGTATCCCCCCCAGATGCCATTGACATCCAACGTGGGGCGAATGGACATGCGCTCCGGTGCACTGTAATCCTTCTCTCCTTCCGTGCCGCCGATGCCGATGCTCGCCTTGTACTCCTCTTCGCTGAATGGCGCCTCGGCCATGGCTTCACGCTCTTCGACAGACAACTCGATGACCTTGTCGTAGAAACCGGGCACGGTGATCCGCTGCTGGTCGTCCTTCAATGAGGCCACCAATTCGCACAGGATGTTGATCGGATTGGGTGCAGCGCCGCCGTACAGCCCGCTGTGCAGGTCCCGGTTGGGGCCCGTCACCTTCACTTCGACGTAGCTCAAACCGCGCAGTCCCGTCGTGATGCTCGGGATGTCATTGGCAATGATGCCGGTGTCACTCACCAGCACCACATCGGCAGCGAGCAAGGCCTTGTTCTGCTCCAGGAAATCATCCAGGTGGTCGCTGCCCACTTCCTCTTCACCCTCGATGATGAACTTCAGGTTCACCGGCTGATCTCCCGCCTGCACCATGGCCTCCAAGGCCTTGACGTGCATGAACATCTGGCCTTTGTCGTCGCATGCGCCCCGGGCGAAAATGGCGCCTTCAGGGTGGAGCTCCGTCTTGCGGATGACCGGCTCGAACGCCGGCGACGTCCACAGATCGAGCGGGTCTGGCGGCTGCACATCGTAGTGGCCGTAAACCAGAACCGTCGGCAAGGCAGGGTCGACGATGCGCTCTCCATAGACCACGGGGTATCCCGGGGTGCCCATCACCTCCACACGGTCCGCCCCGGCCTTGCGCAAGTGGTCTGCGACGGAATCCGCGCAGCGCATGACATCGTCACGGTAAGCGGGATCCGCACTGATGGAGGGAATGCGAAGGAGGTCAAAGAGCTCTTCGAGAAAGCGGTCTTTGTTGGCGTGGAGAAAGTCCTGTGCAGTCATGCCTGCAAGGTCGCAAGGGGATGACGGCTGGGCAACGCCCGGTTCACAAAGCCCACAAACAAATGGGGCGCACCCACATTGGATGCGCCCCACTTCGGTTCAAGTGCAGCATCAGGCTGCGCGTTCAGGTGGATCCATGATCTCAAACGGTGGCGGAGAAGATGACCCGTCCGTTCTGGTCGGTGAAGTCGGCCGCGAGCACCTTGGATCCCAGTGGCATCGTGACGATGAACTGGTGGTACCCGACCAAGGCCTGGGCCATGCTGCCGTAGCGTGCGGTCAGGGTGGCGACCTCTCCATTGGGCTTTTCAATGGCGACATACATGGTCACGCTCTGCCCGAGGGTCTGGGTCGTGACGACATCATTGAGGTTGTCATTGGCCAGGGTGGTGGTGCTGGCGGAAGCGGAGGCTGCGGTGAAGACGAAAGCGGCAGCGAGGAGGGAAAGAAACTTGTTCATGGTGAAGTAGATTTTGTGTGTGTTGTTGTTCGTTGACAGAGCAAACATGGCGGGGGGACTGGGCCGCTGAACTGACCCCGCACAGCCCCGCCGATGACAATCGTCAGCACCCCTTCTTCTTTCCCTTCGGCATCACTCACATGCGCGTCATCGGTATCTTGCGCCCGCCGTGGAAATGAACCCAGCACCCCCCCCACCGACGACGCATCGCGCTCCGATGCGATTTGACGACACCGCCGTGGCCTTTGCCCAGCGGACCACCGGGGAATTGCGCCGCGCACAGTGGATGTTTGGCCTGATCGGTGCGCCTTGGCTCGTGCGCTTGGGATCCCGTGTCATCTCCGCCGCCGTCGCCTTGCGTCTGCCCATTGGATGGGCCCTCCGTCCGGTCTTCGATTATTTCTGTGGCGGCGAGACCATCGTGGAAAGCCGCTCCACGGCGCAGCGTCTCCATGAAGGGCGTGTCCGGACCATCCTCGACTACAGTGCGGAGGGTCAAACTGGTGAAGCCGCTCTGGACGCCGCACGCGATGAGATTCTGGCGACCATCCGCGAAGCTGAAGGGGACGCCCGCTTTGCCTTCGCGGTCTTCAAGGTCAGCGCCTTGTCGGACAACGACTTGCTCGAAGCATGGCCCCAGCGCGCTTCCTGGGGTGACGCGTCCAGAACGGCTTGGCAGCGGGTGGAAGACCGCGTGTCCCAATTGTGCGCCGAAGCCGCTCAGCGTGGCGTTCGCATCATGATCGACGCCGAGGAGACGTGGCTGCAAGACGCCATCGACGAACTCGCCGAAGCCCAGATGCGGACGCACAATCGTTCCGAAGCCACGGTATTCACCACCGCCCAACTCTACCGCCACGACAGGCTGGCCTACATCCAGCGCATCACCGAACGCGCCACTGAGGAAGGTTGGGTCGCCGGCGTCAAGCTGGTCCGGGGAGCCTACATGGAAAAAGAGCGCGAACGTGCCGAAGCCGAAGGACGTCCCTCCCCCATCCAACCGGACAAGGCCGCCACGGACCGCGACTTTGATGCCGCCCTCGATTTCGCATTGGCCCACCTCGACCACCTGCACATCGTGTGTGGCACGCACAACGAAGCCAGCACCGCACGCCTTGCGGAAGGAATGTTGGCTGCGGGGCTGTCACCAGACGACCCCAGGGTGTCGTTTGCCCAATTGCTCGGCATGAGTGACAACCTGAGTTTCAACCTGGCCCACCACGGCTACACTTCGGCCAAATACGTGCCCTATGGGCCGCTGCGCGAAGCCATCCCCTATCTCATCCGCCGGGCGGAAGAGAACACCTCCGTGGGCGGCCAAACCTCACGGGAGCTCAGCTTGATCCGAACCGAGCTCCGACGCCGCCGGACGAACTGAACCTTCAGTCGCAGTCGCAATCGGCCGGGGGGGCGTCCCATTGGAGGGCGCGCACCAAAGTGGTCGAATCGGTCACCACGAATTCCGCCGCCACCGATTCACCGGCGATGCGGTAGAATTTGCCCGTGCCTTCCTCATTGCGGACATCGCTGTCACCGTATTCGATGTCGCCCTCTTCCAACAAAATGCGGAGGGCAGCCATGTCGATCTCGCCGCAGCGCATCCAGCATCGGGTGCGCTCATCGCCCATGAGTCCGGGCTCTCCCAGAAACTGACGGACCTGCTTGTTCGGCAGCCAATTGGTGCAGGAACGGGTCCCGAAAAAGAAGAAGGCGAGCAGGGTGCCGAGGAAGACACCGATCATGTACCGCCACAACCGCTGGGTAAAGGACATGGCGCAAAGATGAGGGTCGGCGGCATTGTAACTTCCGGCGTCATGCTTCAGACGCACGGATTGAAATACCGCTATGCCGATTCGGGTCCGCTGATGGCCTTTCCGGACCTCGCGATCGACCGCGGCAAGGAGCTGCTCCTGCTGGGGGCCTCGGGAACGGGCAAGACCACCCTTCTCCATTTGGTGGCCGGCATGCGCACCCCGACGGAAGGGGCGGTCGAACTCGCGGATGCGCCGTTCAGCACCTTGACCGCCACGGAACGCGACCGGGTGCGCGGCCGGGAGCTGGGCATCGTCTTCCAAACGGCCCACTTCGTGCGGAGCTTGACCGTGTCTGAAAACCTCGCCTTGGCCCGCAGCCTGGCCGGACTGGCACCAGATCCCGACCGGATTCAGGCCCTGCTCACCGGACTCGGCCTCGGACACAAACTACAGGCGCGCGTCGACGCATTGTCGGTCGGCGAACAGCAGCGGGCGTCCATTGCCCGCGCCGTGGTCCATTCACCCGGGCTCATCCTCGCCGACGAACCGACCAGCGCATTGGACGACTCCAACACGGACGCGGTCCTCGACCTGCTCCGCCAGCATGCAGCCGAAACCGGGGCCGCCCTGCTCGTGGTCACCCACGACCAACGGCTCAAGGACCGGATGGCCGACCGCGTGGAATTGACCCCCCATCCCTCCATCGCATGAAGCCCGCACGCCTCGCCCGCCGCAATGTCATGGACCGGCCCCTGGAAACGGGGCTCAGCGTTCTGCTGCTCGCCTTTGGCGTCGGCATCATCAGCCTGATGCTGCTCATGCAGCGCAGCCTCACGGAGGACCTCGACCGCAACATCAAGGACATCGACCTCGTGCTGGGTGCGAAGGGCAGCCCGCTGCAACTCATCCTCGCCAACGTGTACCACGTGGATGTTCCCACCGGCAACATCCCCCTCGCCGAGGCGCGCAAAGTCATGCGCCATCCGTACATCTCCGAGGCCATCCCGTTGGCGTATGGAGACAACTATGAACTCTTCCGCATTGTGGGAACGGAGCCCAGCTACCCGGCCCATTATGGAGCAGAAGTCAGTGAAGGCCGGATGTTCGATGCCCCATTTGAGGTGGTCATTGGCGCCGAGGTGGCGGCCAACACCGGCCTTGCCATCGGCGACACGTTCTACAGCGCCCACGGGCTCACCGACGGCACGGATGTGCACCGGGACAAGGCCTACACGGTCGTCGGCGTCTTCGAAACGACGGGGGCCGTGATCGACCAGCTGTTGCTGACCCCCATTGAATCCGTCTGGGGCGTACACGAAGCAGTGGAAGGTGCCGATCAGGAAATCACGGCGGTTCTGCTGAAGAAAAAGAACCCGCTGGCCATCTTGACCCTGCCCAATTTGCTGCGCGACACGCCCATGCAAGTGGCGCTTCCGGCCATCGAAATGAACCGGCTGACCCAACAATTCGGCATTGGACTGCGCACCCTGCGCGCCGTGGCCATGCTGATCATGGGCCTGTCTTTCGTCAGTGTCTTCATCGCCCTCCTGTCCTCGCTTCGGGACCGGAAATACGAATTGGCCTTGATGCGCACCATGGGCGCCACCCCCCGACAACTGTTCAGCTTGGTCCTCCTCGAAGGGCTCTGGATGACCCTGGCGGGCATCGCCTGTGGCCTTGTCCTGAGCCGGATGGGGGTCGTCCTGATGGGACAGATCCTCGCCGAACGCTTCCACTACGATGTCACCCAACTGGCTCCAGTGGAAGGAGAGCTTTACCTGATTCTGGCCGCCTTCGTGGTCGGCGCGGTGGCCGCAGGGCTGCCCGCCCGCTCCGCCCTCCGCATCGACATTTCGAATACGTTGGGGCAGGGCCGTTGACGACTGGCCCACTCCGGACGTAATTTCACCGCATGACCCCATCCCTGCAACGCGTTCTCTACATCGCCCTTGGCGTGGTCGCCTTGGCCGCCATGGACCTGAGCTCGTATTGCCACCCGGCCGACACCGCGCCCGACATGGTCGCCATTGGAACGGCCCGCGCCGCACAGCCGACACCCCCAGCGCTCCCCGCGCCAGTCGACGTGGCGTCCGAACGGGATTTCCGCGAGCTGACCTGGGCTGAATTGGCCGACGTGGACTTCAAGGATGTGTACCTCGAAGAGCTGGACAGCTATTACTGGAAACCCATCTTCGGCCCGCAAGTCATGGCCGCCGAAGGACAAGACGTGTACATCACGGGCTATGTGATTCCCGTGGACCTCGACGAAGACTTCTATGTGCTGTCGCGTTACCCCTTCGCGAATTGCTTTTTCTGCGGAGGAGCTGGGCCGGAAAGCGTCATCGACCTCCGGTTCGCCGATGGCGACCATCGCGCCTACCAGACCGACGAGCGCTTGACCTTTCACGGCAATGTGCGGCTCAACGCCGATGACGTCTACCAGATGAACTACATCCTGGAGGGAGCGGAAGAACACCCGCTCTGACCGCCAGATGACCCCTGAACAAAACGACCCGGTAGCTGAAGAGCTCCGGGTCGTTTTTGTAGGTCTGGAACCAACCTCAGGCGATCTGAGGTGGAAAGGCCACGGCGATGACGTCGCCGTAACGGGTGCCGAATTGCTCGATGCACCACTGTCTCAACTTGGGCAATTCCTGCCGCTCGAGGCGCTGGATGCTCTTGGTGAGTTCCTTCGAAAAGAGATGACGGTCAAAGCTGACCTTCGCCAGAATGCGCTGGCAGTATTCCAACATTTTCATTGAATGATGTGAATGCGTTTGATGTGCCGAAGCCGAGCGAAAATATCCGAAATCAGGGTCCACCGCAAGCCCGAATCGCCAACGAACCCCACAGGACATCCTCCGGTTCGCGGATGACCGCCGTATTTTTGCCGCTGTGGAAAGCATCCTGCACAACCGATTGGACCGAACCTCCCTCGAGCAAAAGCTGGAGCGGGACGGCCGTGCGCGGACCACATTGAGTCTGTACCGCTACGGGCATGTCGCCAACCCCGACTTCTTTCGGGACCACCTCTTCTCAGTGTGGCAGCCTTTGGGCGTCCTCGGACGCATTTACGTGAGTGGTGAAGGGATCAATGCCCAGCTCAGCCTGCCGACGGACAATCTGGACGCCTTCCGCACGACGCTCGACCACATCGATTGGCTGCGCGGCGTGCGCCTCAACATCGCCATCGAAGGAGACGACAAGAGCTTCCTCAAACTCATCATCAAGGTCCGGGACAAGATTGTCGCAGATGGCCTCGATGACGACGCGTTTGACGTGACGGATTGTGGGGTCCACGTGTCGGCCTCCGAGTTCAACACCCTCGCCCAGGACCCGGACACCGTCGTGGTGGACATGCGCAACCACTACGAGAGCGAAGTGGGCCACTTCAAGGGCGCCATCTTGCCCGCCGCAGAGACCTTCCGCGATGAAATCCGCGAGGTCGAGGACCTCCTCGAAGCCCAACGGGACCAAAACATCGTGCTCTACTGCACCGGCGGCATCCGCTGCGAGAAAGCCAGCGCCTACCTCAAGCACAAAGGGTTCCCCAACGTCCACCAATTGGAGGGGGGCATCATCGAATACGTTCGTCAAGTCAAGGAGCAGGGACTCGAGAACCGCTTCCGAGGGGTCAACTTCGTGTTTGATGAGCGCTTGGCGGAACGCGTCTCGGACGATGTGGTGGCCACCTGTCACCACTGCGGGACCGCTTGCGATGCGGTCACGAATTGTGTCAATGCGGCCTGCAACGTGCTGATGGTCCAATGTCCCTCCTGTGCGGAACAGATGACGGGCACCTGCAGCCCGGAATGCAAGGAATTCGTGGCCCTGCCCCCAGATGAACAGAAGGCCCGGCGATCGGGCACCCGCCCAGAACGGCGCACCTTCCGCGCGCCGGATGCCGCCCGGCAAGCCGACGTCTGATCACGTCTTGTTTCGACTTCGCTCGAGGAAGTCGATGTTGCGCTTGAGGCCAACGTAGCCCGTGCGCTGCACCGGGCTCTTTCGAAACAACGTTCCAAAAGTGTCCTCCTTGAGGTCCACCCACTCTTGCCGCGTCATGCTGAGCAATTCGGGCTTGGGCTCAAATGCCGGCTCCTGATGGGGGGTCGCATGCCGATTCCAGGGGCACACCTCCTGACAGAGATCACAGCCGAACATCCAATTGTCGAACGACCCCGCCATGGGCTCCGGCAAGGCATCGCGCAACTCAATCGTGAAGTAGCTGATGCACTTGCTCCCATCCACCACCTGCGGCCGAATGATGGCCTGTGTGGGACAGACGTCAATGCACCGGGTACACGTCCCGCAATGGTCCGTCACCGGTCCGTCTGCCGGAAGATCCAAATCCACGAGGATCTCGCCCAAAAAGAAGTGACTGCCTCCTTGCTTGTTGAGCATCAACCCATGCTTGCCAATCCACCCCAAGCCCGACTTGGCGGCCCAGGCCCGCTCCAGAATGGGCGCGGAGTCCACGTACACCCGACCCGCGATGTCGCCCCAATCGCGGCGCATCCACTTGAGGAGCTCCTTCAACTTCCACTTCACCACAAAGTGGTAGTCTTCGCCATACGCGTAGGTCGAAATCTTGGGCGCCTCGGGGTCTTCCTGGCGAACGTCCGTGTAGTGGTTGAACAAGAGGCTGATCACCGTCTTGGTGCCGGGCAACAGAAGGCGCGGGTCCAACCGCTTGTCGAAGTTCTTTTCGAGATAGCCCATCTGGCCGTGACGCTCTTCCGCAAGCCACGCGGCCAACCTCGGCTCTTCTGCCTCGAGCCGTTCCGCTCTGGAAAATCCAACGCCAGAAAACCCGAGCTCCTCCGCCCAACGCCGGATTTGCGCCACGCGCTCCTCACCGATGTGCGCGGTCCGGCCCATGCGCCTCAGCCTGCGTCAAACAGCCCGCCACCCGCCGTGGGCACCTTGCCCAAGTGACGGTACGCCGCCTCGGTCGCTTGACGGCCCCGCGGCGTGCGAATCAGGAAGCCCTCCTGAATGAGAAAAGGCTCGTACACCTCTTCCAGCGTGCCGGCATTCTCTCCCACCGCCGTCGCAATCGTCGTGATGCCCACCGGGCCTCCTTTGAATTTGTCGATGATGGTTCCCAGGATGCGGTTGTCCATTTCGTCCAAGCCTTTGCGATCCACATTCAATGCGTCCAGCGCATACCGCGTGATCTTGGGCTCAATTGTCCCATCCCCTTTGATCTCTGCGAAATCCCGGACACGGCGAAGCAAGGCGTTCGCGATCCGCGGTGTCCCCCGGCTGCGGCCTGCGATCTCAAACGCCGCCTCATGGTCGATGGGAATGCCCAGCAAACCCGCGCTGCGCTCCACGATGCCGGTGAGCGTCTCTGCATCGTAATAATGCAGGCGCAGGTTGATGCCGAAACGGGCCCGCAGCGGTGCCGTGAGCAGACCACTCCGCGTCGTCGCCCCGACCAAGGTGAAGGGATGCAAGTCAATCTGTACGGTCCGCGCATTGGGACCGGTGTCGATGACAAGGTCAATCCGGAAATCCTCCATGGCACTGTAGAGGTATTCCTCCACAATGGGGCTCAGACGGTGGATCTCATCGATGAACAGGACGTCGCGCGGCTCGAGGCCCGTCAGCAGTCCTGCGAGGTCACCTGGCTTGTCCAGCACCGGGCCGCTGGTGGTCTTGATCGCCACACCGAGCTCGTTGGCCACGATGTTGGCCAAGGTCGTCTTGCCCAATCCCGGGGGGCCGTGGAACAAGACATGGTCCAGCGACTCTCCCCGCCGCGCTGCGGCTTGCACGAAGACTTCGAGGTTTTCCAAGGCCTCGCGCTGTCCGGCGAATTCCGCAAAGCCCGACGGGCGAAGCACGCGCTCCACATCGCCATCACTCGCACCATCGCTGGCGCCTTCGGCTGCACCCCGTAGGTCGAAATCCTCGTCCATGGGACCAAGTTCGTCAGCCTCTCCGACAATCTCGAGCCGCTCGTCCCCTTGTTGCGCACAAAAAACGGGCCTCCCCCGGTGGGAAAGGCCCGTTTCAATGTCAAGTCAACGAGATCAGTGCGCGGTCTCTCCGTCTCCCAATGGGACGGTCTGTGGCACGAAATCTTCGTCAAATGCGGGGTTGCTGTAATCGTAAGCCCAGCGGTGCACCTCCGGCAACGCACCCGGCCAGTTGCCGTGGACGTGCTTGACCGGCGTGGTCCACTCAAGCGTGTTGGACGCCCATGGATTCTCAGTGGCCGGCTGGCCGCGGAAGATGCTGTAGAAGAAGTTGAAGAGGAACAACAACTGGGACAGGGCACCGATGATGGCAAACACGGAGATGATCGGGTTCAAGTCCGCCGTGGCATCGAGGAACTCAAACGCGCTGTACTCATAGTACCGACGAGGGGCACCCGCCATGCCCACGAAGTGCATCGGGAAGAACACGCCGTAACCACAGACAATCGTCATCCAGAAGTGGGCCATGCCCAGCTTCGAGTTCAGCATGCGGCCAAACATCTTGGGGAACCAGTGATAGACCCCAGCCAACAGACCGAAAATGGCAGACATTCCCATCACAATGTGGAAGTGGGCCACCACGAAGTAGGTGTCGTGAACAGTGACGTCCAATGCGGAGTCCGCGAGGATGATTCCGGTCAGACCGCCTGTGACGAACGTGCTCACGAGGCCGATGGAGAAGAGCATGGCTGGCGTGAAGCGCAGGTTGCCTTTCCAGAGCGTCGTGATGTAGTTGAACGCCTTCACCGCGGACGGGATGGCAATCAGCAACGTGGTGAACACGAAGACGGAACCAATGAACGGGTTCATGCCCGTCACGAACATGTGGTGTCCCCACACGATGAAGCTCAGGAAGCCGATCGCCAGGATGGAACCGATCATGGCGCGGTAGCCGAAGATGGGCTTCCGTGCATTCGTGGCGATGACCTCGGAGCTGATGCCGAGGGCCGGCAACAACACGATGTACACCTCCGGGTGACCGAGGAACCAGAACAAGTGCTGGTACAGAATCGGAGAACCACCAGTCACATCGAGGGCTTCACCACCGATGAAAATGTCGCTGAGGTAGAAGGCCGTGCCCATGGAGCGGTCCATGAGGAGCAGCACCACCGCAGACACGAGGACCGGGAAGCTCAACACGCCGAGGATGGCCGTGATGAGGAAGGCCCAGATGGTCAGCGGCAAGCGCAGCATTTTCATGCCTTTGGTGCGCAGGTTGATCACGGTCACGATGTAGTTGAGGCCGCCCAACAAGGAGCTCACCACGAACAACACCATGGAGATCAGCCAGAGGGTCATGCCCATGCCACTGCCCGGCATCGCTTGCGGCAATGCACTCAACGGCGGATACACTGTCCAACCGCCTGAAGCTGCACCGCCTTCCACAAAGAGGGAGAAGACCATGATGACGCTGGAGACCAGGAAGAACCAGAAGCTCAGCATGTTGAGGAAACCGGACGCCATGTCGCGGGCGCCGATTTGCAACGGAATGAGCAGGTTGGAGAAGGTGCCGCTCAAACCGCCCGTCAACACGAAGAACACCATGATGGTACCGTGAATCGTCACGAGGGCGAGGTAAGCGTTCCGATCCAGGACGCCGCCCGGAGCCCACTTCCCGAGGAAGGTCTCGAGGACACCGAAGGACTCACCCGGCCATCCGAGCTGGAGGCGGAAGAAGATGGACAAGGTCACTGCCAGAATGCCCATGAAGACCGCCGTGATCAAGAATTGCTTCGAGATCATCTTGTGATCCTGGCTGAAAACGTACTTGGAGATGAAGCTCTCCTGGTGGTGTGCGTGTGCTCCCATGGTTTCAGATTCGTTCAGGGGTTCAGTGGATCATGGCCATTTCGCCACTCTCGGCCATCTCAACATCGGCCGTCGGGGTCTGTTCGTCCTCCGGCGCAGACGGAGCATCCTCGTCCACGAGGAAGACATCCTGCTGCTCGAGCCAAGCCTCATATTCTTCTTGGCTCTCCACGATGACGTCCATCTTCATGTTGAAGTGGGCCGCACCGCAGACCTTGTTGCAGAGGAGGACATAATTGAAGTCGGGATCATCGAGGATCGTCCGCATGCTGTCCGTGGTGATCGTCGGCGTCATCTTGAAACGCGTCGGAACGCCCGGCACCGTGTTCATCTGCGCGCGGAAGTGCGGCATGAATGCGGAGTGGATCACATCACGGCTGCGGAAGACAAACTCGACTTCCTGGCCGACCGGGAGGTGGAATTCCCCTTTGACCACCTGGTCATCACGACCGGTGTCGAAGCTGCTCATGCCGTTCTCGAACGTGAAGCTCTCGATCTCCATGATCCGCTGACGGTGACGCTTGAGGCGCTTGAGCTTGTCCTCTTTCGCTTCAATCTGAGCGTCAGTCAGGATCAGCAGGCGATCGGCTTCATGGGCCAAGACATGGTCGATTTCCGCGATCCGGGCTTCAGCCACTGCCTTCCAGCCATCGTGGGCGTGGTCAGCGTGGTCGTCATGACCGTGGTCGGCATGATCCGCGTGGTCATCGTGTCCGTGGGCATCCTCCCCGTGCGCGGCATGGTCGTCATGACCGTGGTCGGCATGGTCAGCGTGGTCCCCGTGGTCAGCATGGCCGTGGTCGTCCGCGGCGAGGCTGGCCTCGAGGCGCATGCGCTCCGCAAGCAACAGGCCCTTTTCCATGGCCAAGTCCTGCTCGAGGTCCCCAATCTGCTTCTCGATTTCCACCATGGCGTCCTCCACCCCTTCCGGTGTGATGATGCCCAGCGGGTTCATCGGCGTGATCAGATTGTAGTTGGACTGGCCGAACTCACCGTCGTTTCCAACATAACGGGCCGTCCAATCGAATTGCTTGGAGTAGACCTCGATGCGCAGCGCCTCAGCGGATGCCTCACCGGTCATCTCGTTCCAGGTGCGCAATCCGTAGATGATGATCACCGCCAACACGATGGAAGGGATGACCGTCCACACCAACTCGAGTCGGTTGTCGTGCGCGAAGAAGGTGGCTTTGCGGTTCTTGTCGTAGGCGTACTTCCAGGCGAAGACAAACAACAAGGCATTGACCAGGACGAAGACCGCCGTGATGATCCAGATGTTGAAGCTCATCAAGGTGTCCACGGCCGCACCATGCTGGGAAGCGGCAGGCGGGGCATAGTCACCGTAAGCCCAGTACAGGTATGCGGTAGACGCGAAGAACACCGTCACGAACACCAAGAAGAGGTTCGCATTCAGGCGGGTGTCCGCGTGGGAGATGTCCTCCTCACGGCGACCCGAGATGCGGGATGAGATTTCGTAAACCTTCGCCAGCTGCCCGATGGCAACGATGCCGACGATAACGACCAGGAGAATGAGCAATTGCATATCGACTCAGGTTTGGGGTCAGTAGTGAAGGGCTTTGGACTCCTCGATGTACGGGTGGTTCACCGGGATCAGCGGAGCACTTGCGAGGCGGCTCAGCGTCACGTGGATGAACAAACCGAGGAAACCGAGGAACGTTCCCCATTCAAAGAACCCGAAATGCGCGTGGTCGTGCAGGGTTCCGGGTACGACGAGCAGATATACGTCCGCGTAGTGTCCACAGAAAATGAGGAAGCAGACGGGAATGAGGAAATACGGGTTCCGCTTCGCATCCCGCGCCACCAACACGTAGAAGGGAATGGCGAAGTTCACGAAGAACATCGCGATGAACGGCACCTTGTAGTTGGTGAACATCCGGGCGATGTAGTACGTCACCTCCTCCGGGATGTTGGAGTACCAGATGAGCAGGAACTGGGAGAACCACAGGTAGCTCCACAGCATGCTGATGGCGAACACCCACTTGCCCATGTCGTGCATGTGGCTCTCGTTGACCTCCTTGAAGTAGCCGACGGAGCGCAACCAAGTCAAGGCGACGGTGGCGAAGATGAGCATGCTCACCCACATCCCGCTGAAGATGTACCAGCCGAAGAGGGTGGAGAACCAGTGCGTGTCGATGGACATGATCCAGTCCCAAGCCAAGGTGGAGCTGAACACGGCAAAGAACACGAGGAACAAGGCACCGCGGCGGTACATCTTGTAGTGGAGGTCGGTGCCTCCGATCTCGTCCTCAGCCAAGCTCCACTTGCGGAACATGCGGGCAAACAGCAGGAACGTCCCGATGTACACCAGCGTACGGAGCCAGAAGAAGCCCCCATTGAGGTAGGCACTCTTGTTGGCGATGATGTGGTCGAAGTTGGGGTTGGCCACAGCACCCTCTGCCATCTCGTGGGACAGGGATCCGTCCGGCAGCATGTACTCGTAGTACAGTGTGTGGTCCATCCAGTGATAGAGGTGGTGCAGGTGGAACTGACCAGCGAGGAGCACGATCAGAATGGCACCCGCTCCATAAGGCAGGAAACCGTAGATGGCCTCGAAGAGGCGCTTCAGCACGGCACTCCAACCGCTCTCCGTCGCGTACTGGAGGGCGTAAAAGAAGAGGGCACCGAGGGCCAAGGAGAAGTAGAAGAATCCGTTGACGAGCAGGTTGGCCCAGAAACGCTGGTGCCCGTGGCTGTCGTCGAACAGGAATCCGGAGGCGAGGGCCACCACACCAATGCCCATCAGGACATAGGTCAAGGTCTTGGCGCGGCCTTCGAAGCGGTAGTTCATCGTATCCATGGCTCAGAAATCGGTGTTGACAGCCATGCCTTCCATGCCGCCAGTGGCAGCGGGAGCAGCGGGCTCAGATGGCTCTTCCTTGGTTTCACCGGCGGGAACCGGCATGCCGTTCTCATCGAACTCGGGCATTTCACCGCCCTGCTGGAGCACCTTGATGTACTCGATCACCTCCCAACGCTGGCGCTGGCTGAGCTGGCTGGCATGGGAGCCCATGAGGCCCTTGCCCCAGGTCAGGGTGTGGTACATCTTGCCCTCAGGCAGGTCCTTCAGCTTGTCGCTGTAGCTGGGAATGCCGGCAATGTGGCCGTTGACGCTCAGGGCGCCGTCACCTT
This sequence comes from uncultured Flavobacteriales bacterium, assembly GCA_937967465.1. Taxonomy (GTDB): domain Bacteria; phylum Bacteroidota; class Bacteroidia; order Flavobacteriales_D; family Sanyastnellaceae; genus UBA8752. The sequence continues at coordinate 1,999 of CALBSW010000158.1, read as the reverse complement.
TGCCCTCCTCACCGTGACACTGCGTGCAGAACGCCGTGTAGACGGCTTGACCCGCTTCGATGTTGGCCTGGTTGGTCACCAACGGGCTGGTCAATTCCACACCAGCACGCTCGTAGTCCTCCGGGGTCTGGGCGTAAGCGTATGGCAGGGCAAATGCCAGCTGATCCTCTCCACGGAACGGGATGGTTCCGGGAACGGGCTTCCGGCTGGATGGCGTCTGGCGCTGGGCGCGGGCGACATCCTCACCGACGACATACGGCTCCTGGCCGTAGTCGACGTAGGCCTCGACGGCCGGGCTGCGGTACATGTCGGGCATGTATTCGATTCCCGGGCTGTTCGGGTCCGTGGTGCAAGCCGTCATGAAGACGACGGCTGCGATGGGCAGTGCGTTCAGGACTTTCATGCTGCGTAATCCTTGATGCTGAGCTCCAGCAAATCAGTGTCGTTCACCGCGGCCTCGATGCCGGCGGCGTCCATCTCGTTTTCCTCGGTGAGGATCTCCAGGACAAACTTGTCGTCCGTGGTGCGCGGGTCCGGGTTGGTGGCCGGCATGCCGGGGAGGGTACCGTTGCGAAGCAAGTAGGTGATGGCCATGCCATGCGCGCCACACAAGACGCTGAACTCGAACGTCACCGGCACGAAGGCGGGCAGGTTCTCGATCAGGCTGAAGCTCGGCTTGCCACCGATGTTCATTGGCCAGTCCTGGATCATGAAGTACCACATGCCGAGCAGCGCGAGGCTGGTGCCGGTCATGGCGTACATGAAAGAGGCGATGGCGAGGCGGGTGCGCTTGATCCCGATCACCGGGTCGATGCCGTGCACCGGGAATGGGCTGTACACATCCTTGACGCGGATGCCCTGGGCGACGAGCTTCTGGGCCGCTGCCATCAGCGTGCCGTCGTCGTCGTACATGACGTGGAAGACCTTCTTGGTGGATTCCATGATATCAGGCGTTGGAGTTGGACTTGGCCTGCATCTCCTTGTGATGCTCGCCGCTGGACTTGAGGATCGTCTTCAACTCGTTCAAAGCCAGCACCGGGAAGAAGCGGGCGAAGAGCAGGAAGAGCGTGAAGAAGATGCCGATGGTGCCGATGAAGACGCCCACGTCGATGCTGGTCGCATTGAATTCAGACCAGGAGGACGGAACGTAGTCGCGGTGCAGCGAAGTGAGGATGATCACGTAGCGCTCGAACCACATGCCGATGTTCACCACGATGGACAGGATGAACGTGGCCACGAGGCTGCGGCGGATCTTCTTGAACCAGAAGAGCTGCGGGCTGATCACGTTGCAGGTCATCATGGCCCAGTAGCTCGCGCTGTAGGGACCGCTGAAACGGTTGATGAACGCGTAGCTCTCGTATTCCACGCCGCTGTACCAGGAGATGAACAGCTCGGTGAGGTACGCCACACCCACGATGGAGCCGGTGACGATGATCACGATGTTCATGTACTCCACGTGCTTGGTGTGGATGTAGTTCTCGAGGTTCATCGCCTTGCGCATGATGAGCAGCAGCGTCTGCACCATGGCGAATCCGGAGAACACGGCGCCACTCACGAAGTAGGGCGGGAAGATGGTCGTGTGCCAACCCGGGATGACCGAGGTCGCAAAGTCCATCGAGACGATGGAGTGCACGGAGAACACCAGCGGAGTGGCGATGCCGGCGAGCACGAGGCTCACCTCCTCAAAGCGGGTCCAGTTCTTGGCGCGTCCGCTCCAGCCGAAGCTGAGAACGCCGTAGATCTTCTTCTGCAACGGCTTCGTCATCCGGTCGCGGATCGTCGCGAAGTCCGGAATCAGGCCGATGTACCAGAAGACGAGGGACACCGAGAAGTAAGTCGAAATGGCGAACACGTCCCACAGGAGCGGGCTGTTGAAGTTCACCCACAGGGAACCGAACTGGTTCGGAAGCGGAAGCACCCAGTAGCTCACCCAGATCCGGCCCATGTGGATGCCGGGGAAGATGGCCGCCATGATGACCGCGAAAATGGTCATGGCCTC
>CALBSW010000157.1 GCA_937967465.1 uncultured Flavobacteriales bacterium | reverse complement strand
TCGAGAGCCCGAACATCCTCATCTTCGAGAAGAAGATCAGCAACATGAAGGACCTTCTGCCGGTCCTCGAAAAGAGCGCCCAGACGGGTCGCCCGTTGCTCATCATCGCGGAGGACGTGGATGGCGAGGCCCTCGCCACCCTCGTGGTCAACAAGATCCGCGGCGCCCTCAAAGTGGCCGCCGTCAAGGCCCCGGGCTTCGGCGACCGCCGCAAGGCCATGCTGCAGGACATCGCCATCCTGACCGGTGGTACCGTGATCTCCGAGGAGACCGGCCTGACGCTCGAGAACGCCACGTTGGAGGACCTCGGTTCCGCCGAAAAGGTCACCATCGACAAGGACAACACGACGGTCGTGAATGGTGTCGGTGCGCAGGATGCCATCGAGGCCCGCATCGGCCAGATCAAGGCGCAGATCGAATCCACCACCAGCGATTACGACCGTGAGAAGCTCCAGGAGCGCCTCGCCAAGCTCGCAGGCGGTGTGGCCGTCCTCTACGTGGGCGCAGCCACCGAGGTGGAGATGAAGGAGAAGAAGGACCGCGTCGACGACGCCTTGCACGCCACCCGTGCGGCTGTCGAAGAGGGCATTGTGCCCGGCGGCGGTACTGCACTGATTCGCGCCTCCAACGTGCTCGACTCCTTGGACACCGTCAACGAGGACGAAGCCACGGGCGTTCAGATTGTGCTGCGTGCCATCGAGGAGCCGCTTCGCCAGATTGTGGCGAATGCCGGCGGTGAAGGCGCTGTCGTGGTCAACTCCGTTCGCGAGGGCGAGGGGGACTTCGGCTACAACGCCCGCACCGAGGTGTTCGAGGACCTGCACACTGCAGGCGTGATCGACCCGACCAAGGTGACCCGTGTCGCTTTGGAGAACGCCGTGTCCATCAGCGGCATGGTCCTGACCACCGAGTGCGTGATCGCCGACGTGGAAGACCCTGCTGAAACGGCTGCAGCCGCTGCTGCAGCTGCCGGTGCCGGTGGCATGGGCGGCATGATGTGATCGCTTCCCTTCGATTCACAACGCTAGGAAAGGCCCCGCTTCGGCGGGGCTTTTTCGTGCCCTGCGGTCAAGCAACTCCAAGCCTGCGCTGCGAGTTTGTTTGACACACCATGCGTTTGTTCCAGACCCTCTTTGCATCCGCCCGGGTGCACTTCGTTGCCCTTTTGATGGCCATGGCCTTCACCTTGTCTTTGACCGCTCAAACGGGTTGTCTCGATGAGGACGGGAACTTCTACGAGCCCTACGCGGTGCTCGTTGTATCGGATGATCCGTGCGAAAATTTCACTTGCGCTCAGACTGCTTTGGGCTTCATGTGGCTCCTCAACGAGGAATACCTCGACGATTGCTCCGGTGAGGACGAAAACGACGAGGAAGGAGAAGGCGGCGGAGAAGAGGAGTGAATGCGGAAGGCGTGATGCGCAGCCGAGTGCTGGTGCAGCACTGACCCCAGCCCGAAACAGAAGATTGGATGGCGGCCTGCTCCTTTGGGAGTGGGCCGCGTCTTTTAGGCGCCAGCGAGGGTATCGAACACCTTTTCGAGGCCACCGCGGGCCATGAGGTCAGCCAGGGGAGCGTCCTCGACGATGCGGCCTTGCTTGATCATGACAACCCGGTCGCACATGGCCTCGACCTCCTGCATGATGTGGGTGGACAGGATGACGGTGCGGGTGCGGCCGAATTCGGTGATGAGGGCGCGGATTTCCTTGAGCTGGAGCGGGTCGAGGCCGGAGGTGGGCTCGTCGAGGATCAGCAGCTCCGGATCGTGGAGAATGGCTTGCGCGAGGCCGACGCGTTGCTTGTAGCCCTTGGACAGGGCGGCAATGGGTTTGTGGGCCTCCGGGCCCAATCCCACGCGCTCGATGGTGTGTTCCACTTTTTCTGCCCGGGCTTTCTTGCCTTGGATGCCGTGGAGCCCTGCGATGAAATCGAGGAACTCCCGGACGTACATCTCGGGGTAGAGGGGGTTGTGCTCGGGGAGGTAGCCCATCCGACGCCGCATGGCGTCGCCGCCCTCGCGGACGTCTGTGCCGTCGAAGGCGATGGTGCCACCGTCGGTGGGCAGGTAGCCGAGGATGGACTTCATCAACGTCGACTTTCCAGCGCCGTTGGGCCCGAGCAGGCCCACGACCTGTCCCGTGGGGACGGAAACGGACACCCCGTCGAGGGCCTTTTGCGGGCCGTATTGCTTGGTGACGTCGTGAACCTCGAGCAGCATGGATGCGCAAGTTAGGATGCACATGGGCGAACTTGCGCCCATGGAGGAACGATACGAGGGCACGGTGTTTCGGTCGACGGGCAAATGGGCGGACGTCCAGGCGCCCGATGGCCGGCGCGTGGAGTGTCGCCTCCGAGGGAAGTTCCGGATGGAGGGGCTCCGGACGACCAATCCGATCGCCGTTGGCGACCACGTGACATGGACCGAGGAGGAGGACGGCACCGGGGTCATCACCGAGATCGCGCCGCGCCGCAACCGCATCATCCGCCGCAGCGTCAACCTCAGCCACGAGGCGCACGTGGTGGCGGCCAACCTCGACCGCGCTTGGCTGGTGGTTACCCTCGTGGAGCCGGCGACCAGCAGTGGCTTCGTGGACCGCTTCCTCGTGACGGCAGAGGCCTACGGGGTGCCGACGACGTTGCTGTTCAACAAAGTGGACGTACTGCTCCAACTCGGCGAGGAGGCCGAAGAGCTGTTGGCATCGTGGATGACGATGTACAGCGAGGCGGGCTACGAATGCCTGCCGATTTCCGCGACCGAGGGCATCGGCCTCGAGGAGGTGCGGGAGCGCATGAAGGGCGGGATCCACCTCGTGAGCGGCCACAGTGGGGTCGGCAAATCGACGTTGCTCAACGCGCTGATTCCCGGGCTCGACCAGAAGACGGCCGAGGTGTCAGACGTCCACGACAAGGGCCGGCACACGACGACGTTTGCAGAGATGTTTCCGCTCCCGGGAGACGATGGCGGTTTCATCATCGACACACCGGGCATCAAGGGGTTCGGCCTCGTCCGCATGGAGAAGGAGACGCTGCACCACCACTTTCCGGAGATGTTCCGCCTGTTGCCGGAGTGCAAATTCCACAACTGCCGCCACCTCGACGAACCAGGCTGTGCCGTGCAGGCGGCGCTGGAGACGGGCGAGGTGGACGACGAGCGGTACCGGAACTACCGCAACATGGTCGAGGAATTCGACGAGGGCCCGTACCGCGCTGGCGGGAAACGGGGCAACCAAGGCATTTGAGTCCGGCGAGTGCCGGTCGTGGTGTCAGTCTTGCGGGATCCGCGAGGCAATGAGGCCGCCTACCCGGAGGGTGGGGCTGTTGTAGGTCAGCGGACGGCCGGTGACAATGTCGCAGACGGCCAGCCCTTGGGCGCGGAACAGGGCGTCGCCCGCTGCGCAATCCCATTCGAAGTAGCCCGTGGACCGGGCGTGCAGGTCGGCCTTGCCTTCGGCGACGAGGCAGAATTTGGCCGCCCCGCTGGCCGGGCGCATGCGGACCTGAGTGGGGTCCACGGTGCCGGCCACGAGGTCGTTGAGGGTGCCGGATTCGTTCCAGCTGATGAGCAATTCGTAGGGCGGAGTGGCTTCGTCGTCGGCGCAGATGGAGCGCGGCGGTTTCTCAGAGGGCTTCAGGCGGGCTTTGAAGGCGCCCAACCCGGTTCCGCCGTAGTAGATCCGATTGAGGTCGGGCAGGGCCACCACGCCCAATGTCGGGATCCATTCTCCCTCCACACGTTCGATGAGGGCGATGTTGACGGCATAGCCCGCCTGCATCCGGATGTAGGAGCTCGTGCCATCGAGCGGGTCGACCAGCCAGAAGCGCTCCCATTGCTGGCGTTCGCTCAGGGGGCGGCGCTGGCCTTCTTCACTGACCACAGGCCAGCCGGAGGCGGAGAGGTCCTCCAGGATGGAGGCGTGGCTGGCGAAGTCCGCGTTGGTGACGGCCGAACCGTCGGCCTTCCGTTGGACTTCGAGCGGGGATTCGGTCAATTCGAGCAACAGCATGCCCGCCTTGCGGGCCGCGTCGAGCGCCCACTGCATCGCCTGTTCCCGGTGTGCCGCGTCCATGCCGCAAAGATACCGAGCCGGTGGACAGGGCTCAGGATCCCTGCTGGCGCTTCAGTTCCTGGTCGAACCCCTTGCGGATGGAGACGACCATGACCATGAGCAGGACGGCATAGGGCACGCCCGCTGCGATGGACATGGATTGCATGGCCTTGAGGCCGCCGGCCACGAGCAGTGCGCCTGCCACGGCACCTTCCATCAGGGCCCAGAAGATCCGTTGGCCGACGGGGGCGTCCAGCTTGCCGCCGCTGGTCAGCATGTCGACCACCAGGGAACCGCTGTCCGAGGACGTCACGAAGAAGCTGGTGACCAGGACGATGGCGAGGACACTGGTGAGCGTGGTGAAGGGGTATTGCTCCAGCATGACGAACAGGCCGGTGCTGAAGTCGGCCACCACACTGGCGCCCAAGTCTGCGATGCCCCGCATTTCAATGTCGAGGGCGGACATGCCGAACACCGCAAACCAGAAGAAGGTGAAGAGGACGGGCACGGTCAGCACGCTGAGGATGAATTCCCGCACGGTCCGGCCTTTGGAGATGCGCGCGATGAAGATGCCGACGAAGGGGGACCAGGCGATCCACCACGCCCAGTAGAAGACCGTCCAGTTGTCGCGCCAGGTGTTGTCCTCGCGGAAGGCACCCGTCCACGTTCCCTCGGAGAGGAATCGGGTGAGGTAGTTTCCGGTTCCCTGGACGAAAACGTCGAGGATGCGTCCGGTGGGGCCCAGGAAGAGCAGGGCCACCATCAGGGCGACGGCCAAGGCGATGTTGAGCAGGGACAGGATGCGGATGCCTTTTTTGAGACCGGACACCACGGACAACGTGGCGGCTCCGGTGATGCCGGCGATGAGCAGAAGGTGAACGGGTGTGGTGGACTCCACCCCGAACAGGAACGACAGGCCGCTGCCCACTTGCTGCACGCCGAGGCCGAGGGTGGTGGCGAGGCCGATGAGGGTCGCAAAGACGGCGATGATGTCAATGGCATGACCGCCCCAGCCGTGGATGCGCCGCCCCAGGAGGGGTTGGAAGATGCTGCGGACGGTCAACGGAAGCCCGCGGTTGAAGGTGAAGAAGGCCATGCCGAGGCCCACCAGGGCATAGACCGCCCACGGGTGAAGTCCGTAGTGGAGGAAGCTCTTTCGGAAGGCCAATGCGGCCCGCTGCGTTTCTCCGCCGACCTCGAAGGGGGGCTGGGTGTAGTGCAACAGGGGTTCGGCCACGCCGAAATAGACCAACCCGATGCCCATGCCCGCCGAGAAGAGCATGGACCACCAGGTGACCCGCTTGAATTCGGGGCGGGCCTGAGCCCCGCCGAGCCGGATGTTGCCGTAGGGCCCCAAGGCGAAGTACAACACGGCAAACAGCGCCACATTGACCGAGAGGACCAGCATCCAACCGAGGTTGTTGTAGGCGGCGGATTGGAACGTGTCGAAGAAGGAGCGGACCTGCTCGCCAAACAGGAATGTGGCGATCATGAACCCGCCTACGAGGGCGAGGGTGGGCAGAACGATGGGCCAGCTCAGGTCGAAGTTCCGGTGGAACCAGCGTCCGAATCCCGTTTGGGGGTCGGCGTTGCGACCGCCTTGGCTGCCGTAGGCCTCAAAGCCGGCGTCTGGTGCCGGGTCGTGTTCTGTGGGGGTGTTCATGCGCCTCGGGCGGTTTTCGTTCGTTTCGCAGGGAAAGTAACAACGCCCGGTCGCGTGGACCGGGCGTTGGTGTTGCGGCGCCTCAGTGGGGGGTCATGTCCCGGGCTGAGGGCCTGAATGGGGTTGGCGATCAGGGAGCGACCAGCCACATGGCGGCGTTGAAGCTGTTGCTTCCGCCGAGGCGCTCCACGGCCGTGAAGTAGTTGTCTCCATTGAGGCTCTGCTCTTCACCGGGGTAGATGAAGCGCAAGGGGAGCATGTCGTCGTTGGTGTTGTTGCACGGGGGCGTCAGGAAGGGAACGCCATCCCAGCCGCCGCCTGCGGTGTACCACCGGCGCACTTCGAAGTAGGGCTCCATGCCGTGGAAGTACAGGGCCAACCATTTCTGCTCGAACAATCGGGCCGGCGTGTCGTTCCAGGCCACGTCGGTTTGGGCGAGGAAGTCGGCGACGCTGCCGAGGCCGGTGTCGGCCGGATCGGCACCGGCATCGACCATGCTGGCCGTCACGCCTTGCTCGTAGTGGGCGGCAGCGTCACCGGAGGTCCAGCCGCGCCACGCGCCTTCGGACAGGATGAACTCCTGCTCGGCGTAGCTCATCCAGATGCCGGGGGCCTTGCTGGAGGCCGTCGGGTGGCCGGGGTAATCGTAGTAGGCCAATCCCAGCCGGCAGCCGGTGTCGTCACAGCCCTTGCCGCCATTTTCCCAGCCTTCGAAGGCCTCGTTGTCGGTGCCGATGGTGGCGTCCGTGGCCCGGGCATAGCGCATCATGCGGGGGTCGTTCGTGGAATCCATCAGGGCAAATGCGGCTTCACCGAAGCGAACCGATTCGAAGTCGCCTTGCTTGAGCGGGACGATGGGGAATTGGTTCGGGAACGCATTGAGGTAGTCGAGCTGCGCGTTGTGGGCGTTGCCCTCCATGAGGGGGCGGTCGGCCACTGCGGCGAACTCGGCGCTCACGTCCGTCTGGGCTTGGCAGTGCACGAGCAGGCGCAAGTGCAAGGCGTTGGCAAAACGGTGCCAGAGGTCGCTGTCGCCGCCGAAGAGGATGTCGCCACCGACGGTGCCGGCGCCCGCGTTGCTGAACAGCGTGTGGGCCGCATCGAGCTCGTCGAGCAGTCCGCCTTCACCGAGGTAGATGTCCTCCTGCGTGTCGTACGCCGGGAAGTACGTGCCGGTGTTGCCGGACAAGGCCTCGGAATAGGGGATGTCGCCGTAGGTGTCCGTGAGGACGGAGAAGGCAAACACCTTGAGGGTCTTGGCCGTGGCCAGGAGCCGGTCGTCCCCGCGCTCGATGGCGGCGGCTTCGATGTTGCGGATGTCCCGGAGGGCGCCGTACATGGCCGGCCAGAGGGCGTCAAAGCCGATGATCGGCACGGCGTTCCAGTCGTACACGTCGACCTCGTTCCGCAGGCTCTTGGCGCTGAGCTGGGAGGCGCAGTTGCTGATGTAGAAGGCGTGGCCGACCAGCACGTCGCTCATGTCCCGGATGACACCGGGCAACAGAACATCGGGCGAGACCGCCTCGGGCTGGTTGGGGTTTTCGTTGAGCTCGGCCAGTTCACCACAACCGAACATGAGAAGGATGGCCAGGGTGGCCGGAATGAAGCGCGAAGTCATGAGTTTCATCGTGCGGGGGATCAGAAGTGGAGGTTGATGGCGAGGCCCATGGTGCGGGCGGTCGGGAGCGAGGTGCTCTCAAAGCCGGGAACAATGCGTCCTGCGCGGATGCTGTACGTCTCCGGGTCGATGGTCGGGACGTCCGTGAAGAGCAGGAGGTTGCGGCCGACCAGGCTGATGGTGGCCGAGGTGGCGGACAGCTTGTCGCTGAGCCAGTCGGACGGGATGTCAAAGCCGAGTCGGAGCTCTTTGAGCTTGATGAAGGTGGCGTCGTACAGGCCGGACTCGATGTTGTCGCGGCTGAAGCCGTTGCCGTAGTAGGACAGGATGTAGTCGCGGGTCGGGACGACGACGTCATTCTCGACGAGGTTGCCTTCTCCGTCGTACATGACACCGGGACCGACCACGCCCCAGCCGTCCTGGTTGACAGCGGTGTAGACCGGCGTGCCATCGGCGTCGTAGCTGATGTCGTAGGTCTCGCGGCCCTCGAGGGTGCTGAGCGGCAGGTTGGGATCGTCGTTGTTGGTGATGCCGCCACCCGTGGCGTACAGGGCGTGCGAGCGGCTGAAGATCTGGCCACCGATTTGGCCGTTGATCAAGAAGCCGGCCGTGAAGCGTCCGAAGCGGAACTCGTTGTCCCATCCAAAGAGCAGGTCGGGCTGGTAGGTGCCGGCGTTGACCTTGTTCTCGGTGAGCAACGGCAGGCCGTTTTCGTGGATGATGTTGCCAGCGTCGTCCCGCTGGAAACCAAGGCCGACCAAGAGACCATAAGGCTCGCCGACGCGGGCCTCGAAGCTGAGGTCCTGTCCGCCGTCGTTGGGGTAGAGGTCGGGGATGATCTGGTAGCTCGCCACGCCGTCGGCCAACGAGAGGACCTCGCTTCGGTTGCGGGTGAGGTTCAGGTTGGAGGTCCAGACCAGCTTGTCGGTCTTGATGGGCTGGCCGCGGAGGACCAGCTCGATGCCCTGGTTCCGAATCTCACCGCTGTTGAGGATGCGGCTCGAGTAGCCCGAGGTCGAGGCCATCGGCAAGTTGATGATCTGGTCGCGGGAGTCCAGTCGGTACCACGCGAAGTCGATGCCGAAGCGGCCTTGCCACCAGCGGAGGTCGGTTCCGAACTCGAGGGAACTCGTGCGCTCGGGCAGGAGGCCGGAGTTGGCCAGCTCTGCACTTTCCGCAGCCACGGGTTGGTCGCCCCACGCATTCTCGTATACGTAGACGTTGCGGATGTTGTAGGGGTCGGTGTCTCCACCCACCTCGGCATAGGCGGCGCGCACCTTGGCGAATTCGAGGCCGTCGCCGAGGTCGAGCATGTCGCTCAGGATGGCGCTGGCCGTGGCACTCGGGTAGAAGTAGCTGTTGTTGTCCGCCGGGAGGGTCGAGCTCCAGTCGTTTCGGCCCGTCAGGTCGAGGAAGAAGCGGCCCTTGTAGGACAGGTTGGCCACACCGAAGGCGCTGTTGATGCCCTTGCGGTAGGTGAAGTCGTCCGCGATGACCCCGCTGCGCGCGTTGCCCAGGTTGTAGATGCCCGGGATGAGCAGCTGGGGGGCGTTGGCACGAAGGATTTCGGTGGATTGGCGCATGACGTTTCCACCCACCTTGGCGCTCAGGTTCCAGTCCTTCTCGTAGTTGGTGCCGTCAAAGGAGAGCAGCAATTCGCTGTTGGTCTCGTGGAAGCGGAGATCGTCCTCGCGGTAGCTGCCGAGCAGGACGCTCTTTGTGCTCATGGCGCGGCGGAAGCGGCGCTTCTCATTGTTCACATCGGCACCGAGGCGGTAGCGGACGGAAATGCGGTCGGTCAGATCATACGTGGCCGCGACGTTTCCGATGATGCGGTCGTTGTCAAAGGCGTTGGTGTTCTCGTTGACCACGAACCAGGGGTTGTTGGTCCAGAGCTCCTCGACGTTGGCCTGCTGCACATTCTCCAGGCCAGGCTGCCAGTAGTCGCGCAGGTCGTCGATCGCGGCATTCCGCTGGAACCAGAGCCAGTTGTACATCACGGAGCTGCTCTCGTCGTAGCCGGCGTTCGGGACGTTGTCCGATCCGCTGCGGATGTAGTTGAGGTTGGTCCGGATGTCGAGGCGCTCCCCGATGTTCTGGCCCGCGCTCATGGAGATCGTGTGGCGCTGGACGTCGGTGTTGGGCACGATGCCGCGGCTGTTCAGGTTGGTGTACGCCATCCGGAAATCGCCGGCTTCCGTCTGGTTGGAGACGGCCACGTGGTTGCGGCCGGTCACGCCGGTCCGGAAGAAGTTGCGGAAGTTGTCGGGCGCGGCCACGAAGGGCACGGCCTCGCCGTTGGAGTTCCACTGGCGGATGGGGGTGCCGTCGAGGCGGGGTCCCCAGTTCTCACCGAACGCATCGTAGTAGTCGCCAGTGTAGGTCGAGCCGTTGAAGTAGCTGTACCGGCCGTATCCCCCCACGCCGTAGTCGTTCTGGAAGTCCGGGGTGCGGAGCAGGCCGCTCAGGGTGGTGGAGCTGTTGAGGTCCACGTGCCAACCCGGAGCGCCTTGTCCGGTCTTGGTGGTGATGAGAATCACACCGCCGGCAGCGCGGGTGCCGTAGAGGGCAGCAGCGGCCGGTCCCTTCAACACGCTGATTTCCGCGATGTCGTCCGGGTTGATGATCTGGGCTGCGTTTCCGAAGTCAATGGTGGTGGAGCCATTCAGTCCGTCGCCGGAGCTGAAGAGTCCGTTGGTGATCGGAATGCCGTTGACCACAAACAGCGCTTGGTTGTTGCCCGTCAGGGAGCCGGCGCCACGGATGGTGACGTTGGCCGACGCCGTCGGGCCTGCCGCACTCGTCTGGATGTTGACTCCGGCAATCTTGCCGTTCAAGGACGACACCGCGTTGGTCACGGGGACCTGTGAGACTTCTTTGCCGTCCAGCGATTGGATGGCGTAGCCGAGGGATTTCTCGGACCGCTCCACCCCGAGGGCGGTGACCACGACCTCGTCGATGCTGATGCCGCCACCGAGGCTGACGTCATATCGGTCGCGTCCGTCGATGGGCAGGACTTGGTCCGTGAAGCCGATGAAGGAGAAGCGCACCTGCAGGTCGCCTTCTTTTGCTTCGAGTTGAAAGTTTCCGTCCACGTCGGTCATCGTGCCGCGGGTGGTGCCATCGATGAGAACGAGCGCACCCGTGAGGGCGTCGCCATTGTCATCGGTGACCGAGCCCTGGAGCATGCTGCTCTGGGCGAAAGCGGTACCGCAAATGCTGAAAAGAAGGAAGGGGAGGAGTCGCCACTTGGTCAGCAGCGAAGCCCTGTTCGGGCGATGGTTTTGATGAAGGTCCATAAAAGGCGGTGATGTGAATCAGCCGCGAACCTACATTGTTTTCTGTGCGAAATAAAATGCGTCTGCGCCTCAGTTTGAGGAGTTTTCCTTGGTCTGTGTTGGGTCGAACTCTGCACCCGGGGCCACAATGGGGGCGGCGTCCATGCTTTGGATGTCGAGGAAGTCGATGATGTGGAGGAAGGACTGCTTGAGTTCACCGTAGGCCTCGTCTCCCATGCGGTCCAGTTTGGACAGCAGTTCCTCGTGGAGAATGGAGGGGTGGCGGCGGATGATGTTGGCGCCCTTGTCCGTGAGGATGATCATGTTCTTGCGTCGGTCCTCACTCTTGGGCAACCGGGCGATGTAGCCGGCTTTCTCGAGGCGTTGGACAATGCCGGTGGTCGTGCTCGGGTTGAGCTGCAGGGCCGAACGCAATTCCGTCATGGAGGCGGTGAACCCCTTGGCCTCATGCAGGTGGTTGAGGCAGAGGTATTGCGGAATGCTGACGCCGTATTCCTTCTCGACCCGCTTGCCTTCCAGGTTGACGGCGCGGATGATGCGGCGCAGGTCCGACAGGATCTCGTTGTGTTTCATGGTGACAAACGATGGGAATCGAATTTAGGAGGAAACGTCCTGTACTGAGCCCGTGTGAACCTTTGGGGGCATGGCGTAGTTTTGTTCCCGTACGCAGGGGTGCCGACAGGCTGAGATCATACCCTCCGAACCTGCCCGGGTCATGCCGGGAAGGAAGCGAAGCACCGCCTCGGGCGGTGGGGTCCGTTCGTCGGACTCCTGCGTGGCCACAACTGAAACGCCATGCGCAACACCCTCTTTTTGATTGCCTTGACCCTGCCGCTGATCGGCCTCGGTCAAACCCCGTCCGACACGCTGAGCCGCTTCCTCGAGCCGGCTGCCGTGACCGCCGTCCGCGCCACCGAGCGCGCCCCCTTTGCCGGCGAGACCCTCGACGCAGAGGAGATCGCCGACCGCAACACCGGCCAGGACCTACCCTACGTCCTGCGGTACACGCCGTCGGTCGTCGTGACCTCCGACGCCGGTGCCGGCGTGGGCTACACCGGCCTGCGCATCCGCGGTACGGATCCGACCCGCATCAACGTCACCCTCAACGGCATTCCGATCAACGACAGCGAGTCGCAGGCCGTCTTCTGGGTCAACATGCCCGACCTGGCCAGCGCCACCGACGACATCCAGGTGCAGCGCGGTGTCGGCACGTCGACGCTGGGCGCGGGCGCCTTCGGGGCAACCATTTCCCTGAACACCCTCGACATCGCCGAGGAAGCCGGCGGCTCCATGATGGTGGGCGGCGGCAGCTTCAACACGTTCCGCACCAACCTCCAGTGGAACAGCGGCCGCAGCGCCAGCGGCTGGGCGGCCGAGGGCCGAATCAGCACCGTCATGAGTGACGGCTGGGTGGACCGCGCCTCCAGCGACCTCAACAGCTTCCAGCTCGGCCTGAACCGCGCTTGGGACGGCGGCTCCATGACCTACACGATCCTCAGCGGCCGCGAGCGCACCTACCAGAGCTGGTGGGGTGTTCCGGAGGTGGCGTTGAACGGCTCCCCCGAGGACATCCAAGCTTGGGGCGACGCCAACGGTTACAGCCAGCGCCAAATCGATGACCTGATCCAATACGGTCGCCAGGCCAATTACTACACCTACGAAGACGAGGTCGACAACTACGGCCAGGACCACCAGCAGCTCCACCTCGAGCACCAGTTCGGTGATTGGCGGCTGTCTGCGACGGGCCACTTCACCCACGGTGAGGGCTACTTCGAACAGTTCAAGTCCGGAGAGGACCTCGCCGATTACCTGCTGCCCGATGTGGTGGTGGGCGACGACACGGTGACGACCACCGACTTGGTGCGCCGCCGCTGGCTCGACAACGATTTTTATGGCGCCGTTCTCGGGGCTGAGCGTCGATGGGATCGCGCCGCCCTGACGCTGGGCGCCGCCGCCAACCGCTACGAGGGCGACCACTTCGGCCGGGTGATTTGGGCGGAAAACGCCTCCACTGCCGGCACGCCGAACTACACCTACTACGACAGCGACGGTTTGAAGCTGGACCGCAATGTGTTTGCCCGGTTCGTGCAGCGTTCGCAAGACGGTCGCCTGCAGACGCAGGCTGAGCTCCAGTACCGGGGCGTCCGCTTCGAAACGATGGGCACGGACAACGACCAAGTGGCGATCAACGTGCCCCGCGACAGCGCCACGTTTGACTTCCTGAACCCCAAGGTGGGCCTCGACTACCGCCTCAACGACGAGGACCGCGTGTTTGCCTCCGTCGCCATCGCGCACAAGGAGCCGGGCCGCAACGACTTTGTGGATGCCCCCGCCGGGTTTGCGGATCGCGCCGAGCGCCTGACCGACTTCGAATTCGGATGGCGCCGCAACACCGACACGTACGCCTGGGGCCTGACCGCCTATCACATGGCGTACACCGATCAGCTCATCCCGACGGGCGCACTCAACGACGTGGGCGCGGCCATCCGTCAGAACGTGCCGAAGAGCAGCCGGACGGGCGTGGAGATGGAATTTGGCTGGCAGATTTCCGACGCCCTCGAGCTCGGCGCCCAGGCGACATTCTCCCGCAGCACCATTGACGAATTCACCGAGGTGTCCTACGACTACGGGGCCAACTTCGACGAGTACAACGAGATCCGCACGGTCTACACCAACACCGACATCGCCTTCAGCCCCCGCCTGCTTTGGGGCGGTCAGTTGCTGTGGCACGCGGTCCGTCCGGAGACGCCGTCCGGTGTGGCCTTCGACCTCGAGTGGGCGACGCAGCATGTGAGCGACCAATACATGGACAACACGGGCGCCGCGCTTCTGCCGGCCTACACCGTGTCTCAGCTGCGGGCGAGCCTGCACTTGCCGACGGTGAAGGATGGCAAGGTGCTCGACCGCACCCGCCTGGATGTGTGGGTGGAGAACGCGCTCGACGCGGAGTACAGTGCCAATGGCTACACCTACGGGTACAGCGCAGGACCGGACTTCGTGGTGCGCGAAAACTTCTTCTACCCGCAGGCGGGACGCCACTTCAATGTGGCCTTGACTTACAAGTTCTGATTCGGGGTCATCGCACAGCCTGAGCAGCGGCGAAGGCCCGGAGGAAGTCCGGGTCGCGCTCGATGGCTGACCCCACCACGGCGAGATCGGCTCCGGCCGCCCAGGCGTCCATCACGGCGTCGGGCGTCCGGAGGCCGCCGCCCACGATGACGGGGCAGGGGACCGCGCGGCGCACGGCGGCAATCATGTCGGCGGGCACGGCCCGGTCGGCGCCGCTGCCGGTGTCCAGGTACATGCACTGCATGCCGAGGCAATGCCCGGCGAGTGCGGTGGCGGCGGCGATGTCCGGCTTGTCGGCCGGGATGGGCAGGCTGCCGCTCATGTAGTGGGCCGTGGTCGTCCGGCCGCCATCGACCAACAGGTAGCCACAGCCGACGGCATCGAGGCCGAGCTCGCGGACGCGGGGTGCGGCTTCGACGTGTTTGCCGATGAGGGCCTCGGGGTTGCGGCCGCTGATGACCGACAGGAACAGCAGGGCGTCCGCTTCGGCGGTGAGCTGGCTGGGCGCGCCGGGGAACAGGACGATGGGCCGATCGGTCCGCTCGCGGATGAGGGCGGCCGTGAGGTCCATGGAGCCCTCCGTGACGAGGCTGCCGCCGAGCAGGACGGTGTGGACCGAGGCAAACGCGGGGTCGGCCATCCAAGCGAGGTCGTCCGGTGTGCGGGCGTGGTCGGGATCGACGAGCACGGCCAGTCCCTTGCGGCCGGCAGCGCGGTCGGCTTCGAGGGCGGAAATCCACCGGGGGGATGCGGTATGAAGGACGTCCGGATTCACGACTCCGAAGATGGGGAAGCGATGCGTTTCACGATGTCAGGCCGGAGCAATCCGTGTCCGCAGGGGTGGAAGTGGACGGGGCAGACGCCGTTCAGTGTCTGTGCATTTCGGGGGCGAATGACTTTGTCGCGTTCTCCGAAATGGGCCTGCAATGCGCCCGGATGAGCCGCGGCCAACCGTGCCAATTTGCGCCGGCCGGGTGGCCAGCACCGCCGGAGTGACAGCCAGCAGTTGACCACCATGTTCCACATCTCTTTCGACTCGAGATGGAACATGGAAAATTGGAAGAAGTGGTCCGGCAGGAGGCCCCGTCGATGAAGCCAACGCCCGACTTGGATGATGCCCGTCCGCTGACGCTCACTCTGCTCGAGCCAGGTGCGGCCCAGGACACTGTCGACCGCAAAAGCGTACCCGGGATTCCGGACAAGGCCATCGGGGGCGAGGAGCAAAACGCGGGTGAACTGTTCCGGGGAGGATGCCCACCAATGCAGCGCGACCCGGCCGCCAAGGCTGTATCCAATGAGGGTGCCGTTAAATGGCAGTCCTTCGGTGGTGCAGCGTTCAATGAGTGCGCGTTGCCATGCGGCTGGGTCCAGCGGACGGTGTTGGCCCGAGGACCGGCCGTGGGCTGCCAAGTGTGGCATCAGCAAAGCGGTCCGGGGTGGAAGCAAGGGCCGCACGGCCAGCATGTCTTCAAAGGGTCGGCTGAATCCGTGCAGGGCGATGGCCATGGTGTCGGCCCCGCCTTCCGGCAACCAGATGCCGTATTCGATGTCCATGTCGTCCACGGACAGCAGGCGCCGGTCGATGTGAACATCGAGGCCTTCCGGAGCGGAATCAGAGGTCAGCGCCATGGTGCAAAGGTGAGCCACGCGGCATGGAGTTGAACCGGGATTGGATGTGGATAATCCAACCGGGAGAACTGCGAGTCGGAGGCTAGTTTTGCCCCGGTTTTCCCGGAGAGCGTCGTTGCTGTCCGGAAAAAAAAAATGCCCAAAGACTCGAGCATCAAGTCGGTCCTCATCATCGGGAGTGGACCCATCGTCATTGGACAGGCCTGCGAATTCGATTACTCCGGATCCCAGGCATCGCGCTCCCTCCGCGAAGAGGGCATTGAGGTCACCCTCATCAATTCCAATCCAGCCACCATCATGACCGACCCGGTCGTGGCGGACAACATCTACCTGTTGCCGCTGGAGCCCGAGTCGATTGAGGAGGTGCTGCAGAAGCACGACATCGATGCGGTGCTGCCCACCATGGGTGGCCAGACGGCGTTGAACCTCGCCATCACGTGCGAGGAGATGGGCATTTGGGAGCAGTATGGGGTGAAGATGATCGGGGTCAACATTGACGCGATCGACATCACCGAGAACCGCGAGCGCTTCCGCCAGCTGATGGGCGAAATCGGCGTGCCGATGGCGCCGCAGGCCACGGCGAAGAGCTTCCTTGAGGGCAAGGAGGCCGCGCAACAGTTCGGCTTCCCGTTGTGCATCCGCTCCTCGTTCACGCTTGGTGGAGCGGGGGCTTCCGTGGTGCACGATCCGGAGAAGTTCGACGACCTGCTGACCCGGGCCTTGCACATCTCGCCGATCCACGAGGTGATGATCGACAAGGCATTGATGGGGTGGAAGGAGTTCGAGCTCGAGTTGCTCCGCGATGCCAACGACAATGTGGTCATCATCTGTTCCATCGAGAACTTCGATCCGATGGGCATCCACACTGGCGACTCCATCACGGTGGCGCCGGCCATGACGCTGTCGGACACCACCTTCCAGCGGATGCGCGACATGGCCATCCACATGATGAACTCCATTGGTGCGTTTGCCGGCGGATGCAATGTGCAGTTCGCGGTGTCGCCCGACGAGAAAGAGGACATCATCGCCATCGAAATCAACCCGCGCGTGAGCCGGTCGTCCGCTTTGGCGTCCAAGGCCACGGGCTATCCCATTGCCAAGATTGCGGCGAAGCTGGCCATCGGCTACCACCTCGACGAGTTGACCAACCCGATCACGGGTTCCACCAGCGCGTTCTTCGAGCCGACACTCGACTACGTCATCGTCAAGATCCCGCGCTGGAACTTCGACAAGTTCGACGGCTGCGACCGCACGCTGGGCTTGCAGATGAAGGCCGTGGGAGAGGTGATGGGCATCGGCCGCAGCTTCCAGGAGGCGCTCCAGAAGGCCTGTCAGTCGTTGGAGATCAAGCGCAACGGACTCGGTGCGGACGGCAAGGAACTCCGCGATCAGGACGCCATCCTGCATTCGCTTGAGTTCCCGTCATGGAACCGCTTGTTCCACCTCTACGACGCGATCAAGCTGGGCATCCCGATGAAGACCGTCTGGGAGAAGACCAAGATCGACCCGTGGTTCCTCCGCCAGGTGGAGGACCTGATTGAAACGGAGAAGCGCATCGAGCAGCACCGCGTGGAGGACATCTCGTACGATCTGATGAAGGAGGCCAAGCTCAAGGGCTATGCAGACCGGCAGATTGCCCACCTCATGCGCTGTCTCGAAAGCCAGGTGTTTGATCGCCGTGTCGAGCTCGGCATTGAGCGCAGCTACCGTCTGGTGGACACTTGCGCTGCGGAATTCAAGGCCAAGACGCCGTACTACTACAGCACCTTCTGCGAGGACAATGAGTCCCCGAAGACCGAGGGCCGCAAGGTGATTGTGCTCGGCAGTGGGCCGAACCGCATCGGACAGGGCATCGAGTTTGACTACTGCTGTGTCCACGGTGTGATGGCTGCCCGCGCGGCGGGCTACGAGGCCGTCATGATCAACTGCAACCCGGAAACGGTGTCGACCGACAGCGACACGGCGGACCGCCTCTACTTCGAGCCGGTCTTCTGGGAGCACATCTACGACATCATCCGGCACGAGAAGCCGGAGGGCGTGATTGTCCAGCTCGGCGGCCAAACGGCGCTCAAGCTGGCGGAGAAGCTCGATCGTTACGGCATCCCGGTGCTCGGAACCAGCTACCAGGCGCTCGACATCGCAGAGGACCGCGGCCGCTTCTCCACGCTCCTCAAGGAGCTCGGTGTGCCGTATCCGAAGTTCGGTTCGGTCACCTCCGCGGAGCAGGCCATCGAACTCAGCCGTGACCTCGGTTTCCCGCTGCTGGTGCGCCCGAGCTACGTGCTGGGCGGCCAGCGGATGAAGATCGTCATCAACGAGACCGACCTCGAGCACCACGTCGTGGACATCCTCCGCGACATGCCGGACAACAAGATCCTGCTCGACCACTTCCTCGAGGGCGCCATCGAGTGCGAGGCCGACGCCATCTGCGACGGCGAGGACACGTACATCATCGGCATCATGCAGCACATCGAGCCGGCCGGCATCCACTCCGGGGACTCCTACGCCGTGCTGCCGCCGTACAACCTGGGCGACCTCGTTCTCGAGCAGATCGAGGAGATCACCAAGAAGGTGGCTGTCGCGCTCGAGACCAAGGGCCTGCTGAACATCCAGTTCGCCGTCAAGGACGACACGGTGTACGTGATTGAGGCCAACCCCCGCGCTTCCCGCACGGTGCCCTTCATCGCCAAGGCCTACCAGGAACCATATGTGCAGTATGCCACGGAGGTCATGTTGGGCGAGAAGAAGGTGGCCGACTTCGATTTCCAGCCGCGCAAGCGGGGCTACGCCATCAAGATCCCGGTCTTCAGCTACTCGAAGTTCCCGGAGGTCAACAAGGAGCTCGGCCCGGAGATGAAGTCGACAGGTGAGGCCATCCGCTTCATTGATACCCTGCGCGATCCGTTCTTCCGCAAGATTTACTCCGAGCGGAACCTCTACCTCTCGAAGTGATGCTGCCGGGGCTGTTCCGCACCCTGGTCGGCCTCGTCATCGCGTGGTTCGTCTTCCGTTTCCTCGACCGGATGTTCGGGGGCGCGCGCAAGTCGGGCCCGAAAAAGAGCGGCCCGTCGTCCCGGCCGTCTTCCGGCCGACGTTCTCCTTCTCAGCCGGCCAAGGACGACCACCTCGGGGAATACGTGGATTACGAGGAGGTCGACGGGGAGGATTGACACCTGGCCCCGTCGGCAGGGCGGCGTGGCGGGCCTAACTTGAGCCGCATGAGCGACCGATTGAACCCTGCCCAGCTTCTCCGTTCTGCCCTGCCTCATCTGTTGGCCGTTGCCTTGCTCGCGGCGGTTGCGGGCGCGTTCTATTCGAAGGCATTCGATGATTACCAGCTTCGCATGCCGGACATCGAGCACTTCATTGAGACGACCAAGGAAGTCAGCGACCACCGCGACCGCACCGGGGAGGAGGCCCAATGGACCGACAGCCAGTTCGGGGGCATGCCCACGGTTCAGTTGGGCATCCGAAATGCGGATGTCAATGCGGGTTCGAGGTTGAACCGTTTGTTGCGCTTGGGTTTCCCGCGGCCGGCGGACCACTTGCTGGTCGCCTTGCTGTGCGCCTACCTCTTGGCCGCTTTGCTGGGCTGTGGCCCATGGGTGTCCGTGTTGGTGGCCTTGGGTTTCGGATTCAGCTCGCTCAACATCCTGTATCTCGGTGCGGGCCATGCGGCCAAGGTGATGTCGATCGCCACGTTGCCCGGCATTTTGGCCGGTGTGCTGGTCGCATATCGCCGCAACCTTTGGCTGGGCGCCGGATTGGCCTGTGCCTTCACGGCCATCAACATGGCGGCCAATCACCTGCAAATGACCTACTACCTCGCATTCTTGGTGGGGGCCATTGGCATCGCGGAAACGGTGCGGTTGATTCGGAATGGGGCCGCCAAGCAGGCGGTGGTGACGGCGGCGGTGCTGCTCGCTGCAGCCGGGGTGGCCATCCTGCCCAACGCCGCGCTCATCCTGCCCACATTGGACTACACGCCCCACACGACGCGGGGAGAAGTGTTGTTGACGCCCACGGGGGGTGCCGAGGTTGGCGAAAGCGGCCTCGACAAGGATTACATCCTGCAATACAGCATGGGCCAGGGCGAGTGGTGGAGCATCCTTGTGCCCGACATCAAGGGGGGCAACAGTCCCTTGT
Organism: uncultured Flavobacteriales bacterium; assembly: GCA_937967465.1. Lineage (GTDB taxonomy): Bacteria > Bacteroidota > Bacteroidia > Flavobacteriales_D > Sanyastnellaceae > UBA8752. Next base: position 4,617 of record CALBSW010000157.1, on the reverse strand, counting down.
ACTGGGGGGAGCAATTGTTCAGCGGGGGCGCTTTCTATTTCGGGGCCATCCTCGTGGCCTTGTTCCTCGTCTCCTTGATCCTCCGCAAGGACGTCCTGCGTTGGCCGATGCTCGTGGTGGCGCTGCTCGCCATTGTCCTGTCGTGGCGCGATGCGTCTGGACTGACTGACTTTTTCCTCGAGCATGTGCCCGGATTTTCGAAGTTCCGCGACACCAAGATGATGCTGATGCTCATCCAGTGCATGTTGCCCATTGGGGTCGGTTTGCTGCTGAAAGATGCCTTGGAAGGCCGGGTCGAATGGAACCGCAAGCTGTTCATCGCAGCGGGGGTTCCCGTGGTGCTGCTGTTGCTCTTTGCCCTCGCGCCCACGGTGTTCTTCGATTTTGAGAGCCATGTGCGTCCGGACCGTGCCGTGGAGCAGTTGGGGGCGAACCGGGCGTTGGATCAGCGCTTGGAGATTTTCCGGGCGGATGTCTGGCGCAGCCTTGGGTTGGTTGTGCTGGCCATGGGTGGATTGCTGGCTGTGGTGCACTTCCGGCGGAAGGAATCCAACCCCCGCATCGCCCAGGGCATTGTGGCGTTTTTGGCTGTGGTCACGTTGATGGAGATGCAAGCGGTGGATCGCCGCTACCAGCCCGAAGACAAAGGGTGGGTCCGCAATGTGGAGTTCCAGTACCCCTTGACGCCATCGCCGGCCGATGAAGCCATCCTGGCGGAGCGGCTGCGGATGAATCCCGCACTGCAGGCGGTGGTGGATGCCGAGGTGGACCGAGCCCGGGCGGCGTATGACGGCCGCATCGGAAAGCGGGAACAACGGGTGTTGGATGCGGCGCGGTTTTCTGGCCTGCAGACCCGGGATCACTTCCGCGTTCTCAACCTCCGTGGGGCCTTCAGCGATGCCACGACGAGCTACTTCCACCGCAGTGTCGGGGGCTACCATGGCGCCAAGCTTCGCCGGTATCAGGACTTGATTGAGCGTGTGTTGCAGCCGGAGCAGCAGGCTTTTGCGTCGTTGGCCAACAGCCAGGGCATCGATGCCGCTTGGGCCGCCATGCCTGTCCACCAGATGCTCAATACGCAGTACATCATCTACGATCCGAACCAGCCGCCTGTTCCGAACCGCACGCCTTTGGGCAATGCTTGGTTCGCCAAGGGATGGTCCATCGCCGATGGGGCCGATGCGGAAATGGCCGCGTTGGAATCCTTGACCGATCCGCGCGAGGCCATTGTGCCGGGGGAATACGCCGATGCGTTGTCAGGCGTGGTGCCAGGTGCAGCGAATGGGGGGCAGGCGCAACTGGTGGATTTCGTCCCGGACGCGCAGACTTACTCCGTGAATGCGCCAGCGAAAGGACTTCTGGTCTTCAGCGAAATCCACTATCCGGAGGGGTGGGAAATCACCATCGATGGGGAGCCAGCGGAGATGTTGCGTGTGAATTATGCGTTCCGTGCCGTGGTGGTCCCCGAAGGACGGCACGAGGTCTCCATGCAATTCGAAGTGCCAGGGCTGGGCTCGGCCAGGACCATGGCTTCGGTGGGCAGCGTCTTGGTCCTCCTGCTGTTGTTGGGCGGCTTTGGGGCGGCCTTCACCGGCCGCGGGCAGGTGGCGGCGAAGAGCTGACCGCGAACCCTTCCTTGGCCCAGCGTTCGAGCCACTCGGCCCGCCAAGCTTTGCGCGGTTTGAAGGGGTGTGGCGGACTGCGCCGCACCATCCAGCGGATGAACGGCATGGCGAGGGGGAGCCGCACGTGAACCCAAGTGGCCATGGGGACCGGCAAGGCACCCAGGGTGCTCTTGATTTCCATGGCGGTCCGCCCCATGACGACACGGGCTGCGCCACATGAGATGCCCCACTCGATGAACTCGATGAGCATCCGCTGATAGAGGGCGCATTCCTTGTTCAGCTCCGGGTCGAAGCCCACATAGTAGGCTTCGACAGTGCCGCCATGATCCGCTTCCCCGGCCATGTGAAGTCCGCAGTGAAAGCCGACCAGTCGTCCCTCGAAGTGGTGGGTTACGAGGAGGAAGTCATCGCCCCACTGTCGGGCGAGGCGCGCAAAATCGGGGGCCTCCAGACCGCCCATGACGATGCTGGCCCGCCCGTACACCTGTTCGTAGAGTTCGATCAGTGCCGGACCGAGCTCCTGAAGCCGATCTGGATTCGAGATGCGTTCGAGCGTGACGTCCGCGTTGCGGTTGACGATGCTGCGCACCTTGGTGCGGGCTTTGGTCCGCAAGGCTTCCATCCAGTCCTCCAGCCGGGTCCAGCTGGGATCCAGTGGCGTGACCATCAATGGATCGAAGGTGGCGCGTTGCCATTTGCGCGACCAGTGCGGGGCGATGGCGGCGTCCAATTCCGGCCCGAAATCCTTGGCCATCCAGACCCGGATGCCCCACGTTCGCGCACAGTCTTCGAAGGCCTGCTCGGTGAAGCGCACGCGGTCCTTCATGGGGACCTCCGGTGCCCATCGGAAGGTGTGCTCTCCGGTGCCGAGCCCCTGTCCAGCCACGAGGGTGCGGAATTGAAAGGGGCGTCCACCGGGTTGAAGCAGGCCCATGAACAACCGCACCCCCAACGACACGTCGAGGTGGTCACCCGGGCTGCGGGACTCACTCAGGACCGATTGCATTTGAATGCCTCCCACGCAATGTCCGTCGGCATCATGCAGCAGGCCGATGCGGCATTGCACTTTGCCATGTCCGGCCATCGCTCGGAAGTACCGCGGGTCCAAATAGGCGCTCGGACCCGGCAACGCTGACCACGATTCCCAGGGCACGGTGTCCATGTCGTCGAACCACTGCCAGGCGGCATCGGTGAAGGACCGTACGGTGGCGCGTTCGGTTGCGCGGGTGGGTGGCGGAACGGTGGGGGCGGTCTTCATCTCGGACGGACTGCGAAACTATGACCCGCCACGGGCGACAAGGTTCACGCGCCTGACGATTGTGAAGTGTTGGCGGGTCAGAAATCGCCGCCGTCGAATCCGCCAGCACCCGATCCACCTCGGTCGCCACCTCCACGGCCCCTGCGGCCCGGCTCCAGTTTGCCAAAGGACCACGTCAGCGTGGCATACGCGAAGCGGGACTGCCTTTTGAATGTGCCGTCTTGGAAGAAGTCGTTGCCCTCGGAGGTGTACGACCACTGGCGCTGGTCAAAGATGTCGCTGACCCGCACCGAAGCGCGCAGCTTGCCGTCGTAGAAGTCACGGTTGACGGCCACGCTGTGCGTGGTGTATCCGGCGAAAGTGCCTTGGGTGTATTCTGCTGGAGCGCGGTAGCGGCCGTTGACTTGAACCTTCCAATCGCCTTTGACCAAGGCCGACACCTGGTAGCCGGCATTGCCTTGAAATCCATTGTTTCCGAGGTCCGGGGCGAGGTTGCTGCCATCGGTGCTCTGGTAATAGATGCTGCCGTTGAGGCGCAGTTGCAGGGTGCGCCCCTTGCGCCACATGGCCACGACTTCGAGGCCGCTGTTGTTTTGGCGCGCCAGGTTGACGAAGGTGCGGTAGGCGATTCCCTGGTCGTCCACTTCGATGAAGCGGCGGATGACGTCGCGGGTTCCCCGGTAAAAGAGGGAGGTGGTCAAGGTGAGGGCCTTGGTCGTGAGTTGATGGCCGAATTCGAGGCCGTTGGTGTATTCGGGGCGGAGGAAGGGGTTGCCGTAGCGGAGGTTCCGAGGGTCGGCATTGTCCACAAAGGGGTTGACCTGCCGACCGCGTGGGCGGTTCACCCGTCGGTTGTAGCTCAGCACCCACTGGTTGCGGTCGTCCACCGTGTAGCTCAGGTTGGCGGAGGGGTAGAAGCTCACGTAGTCATTGACGAAGACAGCTTCCTCTCCGCCGAGCTGTTCCACTGCCGCGGCAATGTCGGCACTGTCGCCTTGCAGTTCGGCTGTGGTGTAGACCACCTCTCCGCGTCCGCCCACTTGCACGCCCCAGGCGCCGTACTTCCGGCCCCAGGTGGCGTAGGCGGCGTGGATGTCTTCGCGGTACCGGAAGTCGTAGGCCTGAGTGAAGGGCGCGCCGGCACTGTCGCGTTGCCAGAACCGCTGGTCCTCCTTGCTTTCTCGCAGGATGCTCTTGTAGCCCAATTCGAGCTTGCCCTCGTGGTCGAGGGGCTTCTCATAGTCGACCTGCAGGGTCGCGTTCCAGTTGCCGCCGTCGTTGAGGTTGGCGTTGGAGAGGTAGGCCGAATCGAGGATGGAGGAAGGCAAATCCTGCCACAGGGAATCGTGGGAGACGCCTTCACGTTGAGACCACCGCGCGAAGGCCTGCAGGGTGTGGCGTTCGCCGTATTTGTGCTCGTAGCCGAGGTCGAGGTCGACCGATTGGTTGTCGCGCTCCGACAGTCCATATCGGGTGAAGCCGCCGAGGGCGTCGGTGCTCCACGTTTCGAGGTTGACCACGTCTTCGGTGCTGGCGTTCTGGCTTTGGTTGGTCCGGAGTCCCACATTCCAGGTGGTTTGGGGGGAAGGCATCCAATCGAGCCCGGCCCGGACATTCCAGCTTTGGCTGGCATTGTCCGCCAGGCTGTTGGACGTCAGTACGCTCAGGGAGTCGTACGCCCCTCCAAGCGTTCCACCAAAGGCCTGCTGCCGTTCGCTGATGCCACTGCGGTAG
>CALBSW010000156.1 GCA_937967465.1 uncultured Flavobacteriales bacterium | reverse complement strand
CCTCGGACCTGTCCGCACAGGCCAACAACGCTTCTTCCACCTCCGGTCGTGCCCGATACGAAGAGCCCCGGTTCCGAATGGGGTTGCACTTCCTGCCATCGGTGGGCTGGCTGGACGTCCGGGATGCACACACGGTCGCGGATGGGTCGGTGACCCGTTTCGGCTTTGGCTTCACGGCCGACATCATGTTTGCCGACAACTACGCCATTGGGACCGGCATCAACGTCTTCCGCAATGGAGGACGGTTCACGCGGTTCGATCGGGTCACGGGGTCTCCTGCTGACCTGGGCAATGACAGTACCCAATTCCTCGTGCTGCGCGACCGGAAGCTGACCCAGCATTGGGTGGAGTTGCCGGTCACGTTCAAGTTCCGGACGCGGGAAATTGGCCACATCACATACTGGGGGCAATTCGGCCTCGGCCTCGGGCTGAACCTCCGGGCCACCGCGGATGACGTGGTGGACTACCGGTACCGCAGTGACGACCTGAATGGGGAAGTGTGGACGGAAGAATCGGTGATCGGAACGGTGGAATTCAACGACGTTCCCGTGGAGGACGAAGTGGCCCTGATGCGGGCGGCGATGGTGGTCGGTCTCGGCATCGAGTACAACCTGAGCGGCAAGACGGCTTTGTTGGTGGGGGCCACGTTCAACAATGGCCTTTTCAACGTCGCCAACAACCGGAACTTTGGGGCCAATCGGGATGAGGAACACATTCGGCCGGGCCTCGATGGGTCGTTGGATCCTGCTGTGCTCGCCAGTGACGATGCCGGGTATGACGTGAAGATGATCTACAATGCGATCCTTCTGAGCCTTTGGTTGTTGTTCTGACATTGCCCTTCGTTGCGCCCGCACCATCAACGCCCCAGCCGCTGCTGACCACATCGGCCGCTGGATGACCGACTACATCGACCGATCCGGCCTCGACGGTTGGGTCGTGGGCGTCAGCGGTGGCATTGATTCGGCTGTGACGTCGACTTTGGCCGCGCGAACCGGCCGGCCGACGACCTTGCTCCAAATGCCCATCCATCAGGCGGCGGACCAAGACCGTCGTGGGGCGGACCACATGGCTTGGCTGGCGGCGCAACACGACAATGTGTCGACCCTTGTGGTGGACTTGACCCCGTCGTTTGATGGCTTTTCCGATGCGTTGCACGCTGCCTCCGGTACGCCGTTCGGTGGGCTGTCGCTCGCCAATGCCCGCGCCAGGTTGCGGATGACCACACTCTACGCTGTGGCGGCCGAGCGCCGCGCCCTTGTGGCGGGCACCGGCAACAAGGTCGAGGACTTCGGCGTGGGCTTCTACACCAAGTATGGAGACGGTGGGGTCGATCTCAGTCCCATCGCCGACTTGCTCAAGAATGAAGTGTATGCCGTGGGGCGGGCCCTCGGTGTGGGGGACGCCATTTTGAACGCTGCGCCCACCGATGGGTTGTGGGGCGACGACCGAACGGACGAGGACCAATTGGGGGCCACCTACGATGAGCTCGAGTGGGCCATGGAACAGGTGGCTGCCGGGCGGATTGCTGATGCGTTTGACGCTGGCTCCCGCGAGGCGACGGTGCTGGAGATTTACCTCCGACACCACCGGGCCAACCGGCACAAGATGGACCCCATCCCGGTCTGCGAGATTCCGGCTTCGCTGTTCAGCTGATGCTTACTCCTCCTCGAGGATGGCCCAGTCCTGACGGGCCGTGGTGCCGTCGGCGAGCTTGAGGATGACGGTGTAGGCGCCCGGGTCGAGGTACCCTTCGTCATTCAACTTTTCGGGCACGAATTCAAGGGTCTGCCAGCCGCGGCGTGTCGATTCGAATTCGGTCTGCATGACGACGGTGCCGGTGCCGTCCGCGGCGTGGAGATATCATGTCCCGCCCTCCGGAAGGAAGGCACTGACGCTGAGCGCTGGCTCCCAGGCGTCTCCCCAGCCGTAGCCGCGTTCGCCCCAGCCTTCGCGCCATTCCAGTTCCTCAGGCGCTTCGAAACGAAGGGCGGTCATGTCGGTTGCTTCGGCGTCAAGACCATTCACGAGCGGGGCGATGTCGAGCACCCAAATGCTGCGGCCGTGGGTGCCGATGACGAGGTCGTTTTCCCGTTCCTGAATCACGAGGTCGTGCACGGGAACACGCGGCAGATCCGGGTGGGCCAGCGACCAACTGAGGCCGTCGTCCATACTCACGTACAGGCCGCCGTCGGTGCCGCAGAAGAGCAGGCCGTTGACATCGGCGGATTCCACGAGGGCGTTGATGGGCTCCATGGGGAGGCCGCCGCGGACGGTGCCGTCGTCGCCCCGTCGTGCCCACGTCGCGCCCCCGTCTTCAGAGACGTACAGGTAGGGCGAGAAGTGGTCGTGCCGGTAGCCATTGAAGGTGGCGTAGAGCCGGTCCGCATCGTGGTGGGACCAGAGGACTTCGGAAATCCAGAGGGAGCGGTCCGGTGAGGCGTTGGGAGCGGGTGGCGTTCGGTCTTCCCACGTGTACCCGCCGTCCATGCTGGTGTGGAGCAGGCCATCGTCGGAGCCGACGGCGAGGCGGCCGAAACGCAGGGGACTTTCGTTGAGCGACGTGAGCGAACCGAACGGCACGTTGCCCTGACGGGATCCGCGGGTCAGGTCGCCGGACATGGCTTCGAAGTCGTCGCCCTGGGCGAGCGACCGGTGAACGCGGTTGGACGCCATGTACAGCACGTCTTGGTGGTGACGGCTCAAGTAAATGGGGGTTTGCCAATTCCAACGGAGCGGCGTCTCGCCGAGGGTGTGCTTGGGGTGCAGGTAGGCGCGGTCGCCGGTCTGTTTGTTGGAGCGGGCGTACCAGCCGAATTGGGAGCCGGTGTAGACCGTCTCGTTGTCGCGGGTGTCGACTTGGATTTGCATGCCGTCGCCACCGTTGAGCCGGTCGTAGGGGTAGTCGCCGGTCTGGTGCCAACGCGGGCTGGCCTCGTAGCCGCTCGGACCGCGCCAGGTGCCGTTGTCCTGCAGTCCGCCATAAATGCGGTAGGGGTCGGCATTGTCCACGGCCACGGCGTAGAACTGCCCGACGGCGGGGGAGTTGCAGCTGGTCCAGTGCTCGCCGCCGTCGAAGGTCACGTTGATGCCGCCGTCATTGCCGTTGATGAGGTGCAATGGGTCGGCCGGATCGAACCAAATGTGGTGGTGGTCGACGTGGACGTTGTCCTGCGCAATGGAGGACCACGTGGCGCCGCCATCGGTGCTTTCCAGCAGCGGCACACCGCCGATGACCACGTGGGTCTCGTCGGTGGGGTCGACCTCGATCAGGCCGAAATAGTAACAGTAGCTGTAGCAGACTTCGTCGAGGCCCTCTTCGTGTGTGCGGACCCAGGCAGCGTCTGCGGTGTCGATGCCGCGGGGGGCGGCTTCACCCGCGCGCAGCGGTTGGGCGGCCCAGCGGTAGACCTGGGCGCCAATGACGGGTGGGTTGAACATCTCGGCGTTGGCGTCACCGAGGTAGTCCGCGAGGGCCTCCGGATCGAGATCGCCGTCGGCCACCCGAGCGAAGAGGGACGCGGCATCGGCATCGTCCGGGAAACCGTTGTCCTCGAGGAAGGTGGTCAGCGCTGCTGTGTCAAGGGCGGCGAAGGCCTTGGCGTTCATGCCCCGGAAGTCCTTGGCCTCCAGTTCGTCCTCGACCTCTCCGTCTTCGTCCTCGTCGTCGGGCTTGGCGTTCTGGTTGTCGACCATCACGTAGAGCCGGGCCGCACCCGGGTGGTAGGCGAGCCCGATGCGGCCGATGCCGTCCTCGGCGGGGAAGCCGTTGGCCTCGGAAGTCAACCGAACCCAAGTGGCGCCGCCATCGATGGATTCGAAGACGCCGCTGCCGGGGCCGCCTTCGGTGAAGTCCCACGCCC
>CALBSW010000155.1 GCA_937967465.1 uncultured Flavobacteriales bacterium | reverse complement strand
TTTGCGTGTGGCTCGCAGCATTGCCGGCGAGGTCCACAACCGTGGTCGTGATGGCCACACTGAATTGGCCTTCACAAGCCCCTTCCGTGATCACGGTGTCTACTGTTGGGCTTCCGAGGTCATCCGTGCAGTTGTCGATGGCCACTGGCATTGGAATGTCGTACGTCGGCCAAGCCGCGCAATCCAGTGTCGTGTCGGCGGGCAGCTCAACCCACTCCGGCGCCGTGTCGTCCACCACCGTCAAGGTGGCGGTCTGCACGGTGCTGTTGCCGCACAAATCGGTCGCGGTATAGGTCACGGTGAGGGAGAAGTCGGAGGGGAATGCGCCCACGGGTTCTCCTTCTTCCGCAGTCCAGACAATGTCCTCAGACGGCGTGCAATTGTCGGTGAAGCTGGGGGTCGTCGGGACGTAGTCGTCAAAATCTTCGCACGCCAGGGTCTCGTCCATCACACTGAACACAGGACCTGTGGTGTCGATGAGCGTCACCACCTGGAAGGTGTCCGTGGCGTTGCCGCAAGCGTCGGTCAGGCGCCATGTGCGTGTCAGCACCTGGTTGCAAGGCTCGCCCTCCACCACGTCGGACAGGACTTCCAAGCTGAGGGGAGAGTCACAATCGTCGGACACCACAAAGGCAGAGATGTCTGCCGTATCCGGAAGCGACGTGCAGTCCGCAGCTTCAAGCGGGGGCAATTCGACAAACATCGGGGCCTCCAGATCGTGGCGCTCCACGGTGTGGCTTTGGATGTCATGTCCACAATCGGACCATGCCATGGCAATCCGTTCGCGGCCTTCGACCACCGGGCAGCTCACGCTCTGGTCTTGTGCGTTGGTGAGGTCGGCGTTGATGTCGCCGGTTCCCACGATATCGGCGCCGGACATGGTACCGCGGTACCAGAACCATCCGCTGACACCGAAGTTGGTGTTGCGGTTGTTGGCACCATTGTCGCCCAATTGGAAACCGAACAGGCGGGAGAATGGCATGTGATCGAGGTAGAGCATGTCGCCCTCGTAAGCCCCAAGGCCCTCGAGGCGGCTCAACGTGTCCACCACTTCGTAGTAGGTCCAGTCCGGGAAAGCGCCCGTTCCCAACTCGTCTTTGGCGAGGCGTCCCTGGGATGTCCAGCTGTCATAATCCTGACCGTATTGCAGGAATACGTCGAGGAGGAATTGCTGGGTTGGGTCTTCGTCATTGGCCACCACCCCGCTGAATCGGGCAGTTCCATTGGCAAAGACTTCCATGCTGACCCCGGCTTCGGTGGGATGGAAATACTCACTCGCGCCCAACCCCATGTCTTCGAAACCACCGAGCCACAGCGCCCAATCGGCGCCAATGCCTTCAGCCGTTTCCACGGTGTACAGGGTGCTGGACGTGTAGTCCAATTCCACGGTGGGCATTTGACTGACGGGGCTGGACTCACATCCGGTGGCTTCTCCCACTTCGAAAGCAGGGAAATCCGATGTGGAGTACAGGATCAAGTCGCCTTGAACAGACGTGAAAGCGGGGAGGCACGAGGAATAAAATGCTGGAGGCAAATAGGTAGAAGAATGGGGAATAAAG
>CALBSW010000154.1 GCA_937967465.1 uncultured Flavobacteriales bacterium | reverse complement strand
CTCAGTCGGTGACGAGGAGCTTGCGGACCACCAAGTAGCTGTTGGAGGCCAGGCGCACCTGGTACATGCCGTTGGACAGGTTGTCCACTTCGAGGTCGACCATGTAGGTCGCACCCGGCTGGACCACGCCGTCGAACAACTCCTCGAGGAGGTTGCCCTGCATGTCGGTCAGGTCCGCGCGCACGCGCATCGGCTGGGTGACCGTGAAGGACATCTGCGCGACATCGCCGGTCGGGTTCGGCATGAGGTTGTTGAAGCGAATGGGCGTCTTGTTGCCCACCAGGTCGCCGTTGCTGCCCAGCACGACCGGGGTGTGGTCGCTGTCGCCGGTTGCATTCACCACTTCCTCCTCGCACACCTCGCCATCGCTGACGACGTGGTAGGTGAACGTGGTGGTGTTGCCTTTGCAGTCCTCGATCGTGTACGTGCGGGACACGGTGAACGGCAGGCAGCAATCGAGGTCGCCGAACAGGTCACCGCTGCTCATGACGTCGATCGGGTCCCCGTCGACAACCAGCGTTCCATTGTACAGGAGCCAGCCGCTGAAGCCGTAGTTGGCGTTCATGTTGTTGGCCCCGACACCGACCTGGCAACCGTAGTATTCGTTGCTCGGCTGGTGGCTCAGGCTGAAGCTGCTGCCTGCGTAGCCACCCCAACCGCTCAAGGAGCCGGACTCGAGGATGAAGTACATCCAATCGAGGTGGTTGTCGGGCAGTTGCGGGCAGTCCAGTTTGTAGCTGCTCGGGATGCCGCGTGACGTCCAGCCGTCCCAATCGACACCCTGTCCGTAGGTCACGCTGACGTCGAATCCGGCGTCATCGCGGTCGTTGTCCACCACGCGCATCGTCACGGTCCACGTCTCGTCGTCGGCGTAGACCACGGTGGCCGGCATGGATTCATCCACGGAGAACAATCCGCCAAGGGACGTGGCCCCCGGGAAGCCGAACAGGCGCAGGGAGTGCGGCTCCAGGTTGTTGCAGGTCTCGCCATTCTCAAATGCCGCCGGGGTCGCCGTGGTACAGGTCAGCGTTTCACCTGGCACCGTGCCCGTCGTGGTCTCGGTGAAGGTCATCTGTGCACCGCAATTGTCCGTCCATTCAATTTCGCAGGCATCGGGCAACTCTGCCGGCGCCTCCGGTCCGGTGCAGCACACCTCCAAGGTCTCGCCGTTGGACAGTCCGCAGGTGTTGATCAGCTGCGGCGCTTCCTCGTCGATGTAGGTGATGGTCTGAATGCAAGACGCCGTGTTGCCACAGGCATCTTCTGCCGTCCACGTCCGGGTGATCGTGGCCAGATCCGCGCACTCCGGCGTCGTCTCCTCCACGTCATCCTCGTAGGTCACCGTCACCGCACCACAGGCGTCCGTGGCCGTCGGCTCTCCCGTGTTGGAGGGGTCGCTCGACGCGCCACACTCGAGGTCGGCATCGTCGGGACAAGTCAAGCTCGGCGGCGTGGTGTCCACGATGGTGATGGTTTGCGTGTGGGTGATGCTGTGGCCACACCCGTCGTCCGCCGTCCAGGAATAGATCACGGTTCCGGTGTTGCCGCATGCCCCAGCGCTGTTGCTCTGGGCTTCGAGCACCTCCAGGTCGCCTTGACAAGCATCGGTGGCCGTCAGCTCGGCCTGTGCTGGGATGTCGTCCCCACATTCAATCGTCAAGTCACCCGGCAGGTCTGCCGTCCATTCCGGCGCTTCGTTGTCCTCGCGGCGAATGGTCTGCTCGCACGTGGCGACGTTTTCGCATTCGTCCTCCGCCGTCCACGTCCGCACGATGGTCTCACCACAGCCGTCCGCATCCTGCGACACCGCGTCGCTGTAGGTGATGGTCACGTCGCTGCAATTGTCCGTGGCTGTGGCCATGCCCGTCGCCGCCGTCGTGGTGTCTGCATTGCAGCCGAGCACGAGGTCCGTCGGGCATTCGATGACCGGTGCGGTCTCATCGATCACCACGATGGTTTGGGAATGGAAAATCATGTGGCCGCAACCATCCGAAGCCATCCAATTGTAGACGACGCTCTGGGCGTTGCCACACCCTCCCGAGAAGGGCAACTGGGTCACCATCACGGTGAGGTCGCCTTGGCAGGCGTCGGTGGCCGTGAGTTCTGCCGGCTCCGGGATGTCGTCACCGCACTCCAGCACCATGTCTTCCGGCAGGTCACTGGTCCAATACGGGTCGGTCGTGTCCGTCAGGCGGATCGTCTGGGTGCACTCGTCGGTGTTGCC
>CALBSW010000153.1 GCA_937967465.1 uncultured Flavobacteriales bacterium | reverse complement strand
GATGTGGTCCAAGTGGAATTCAACTACCCGCTCTACGTTCCTTCCGCCTTCACCCCCGACGGGGATGGACTCAACGACGGATGGCGTCCCGAGGGCGCTTGGCTCAATGGCGCCGGCACGTACCTCCTCGGCCTGCCCGACGCCACCCTCCTTCCGGGCTACCGGCTCGAAGTCTGGGACCGCTGGGGCACCTGCATCTGGGCGTCGGAAGACCCGCGCGCCTACTGGACCGGTGGGGTCGGAGGACCCGGTATGGCCCCGGGCGCTGGTGGAATCGGGGATGGACAACACCACGCGCCGCCGGGCGTCTACACGTGGGTGGTCGAGTTTCCGACGAGCCGCGGACAAGAACGCCGCACCGGACGCGTCACCCTCGTCCGATGACGACCAACCCGCGCGCGTAACCTCGGTTCGTCAGCGGAGGATGAGGTCCGTGGTGGCGATGCGCTCGCCAGCATCGACAAGATGCACCGTGTACACCCCCGCTTCGAAGGGCTCTGCCGCCGTGAAGAAGATGCAGGCCTCCATGCGCTCGCCGTTGTAGTCCAGCGACCGGGCAGCCGATGCCGGTACCCCGCCGCTCATGGCCACGGGAGCCCGGTCCCCGGGGGGCAGCAGGCGGCCGTCCGGTGAGACCACTTCGAGGAACAAAGTGCGCGCCCCCTTTTCGGCAATGCGGTTCTCCATCAACGTGAAGCACGTCTTGATCATCTCGGCCCGCTTGGCGCGGCCCGTTTCCCGTTGGGAACCTGTCGATGTGACCCGGATGGCCATGGGCGTGAGGTCCATGGCCTGCAACACCCGGCCCGCCTCGATGATGCCCTCCATGTTTTCCTGTCGGCGTTGCAAATCCTGGTTGCGCTCCTTGACTTGGGTCACCTCCTGGGCCATGGCGTCCCGCTCCATTTGCAGCGCGATGTTGGCTTGGTTGAGCGAATCGATGGTCACCACATAGCCTTGCATGATGCGGCGCAAGGTTTCGGTCTCCTTCTTGAGTTTGGACACACTGTAATTGCGGTTCCGCACCTTTTGGATGAGCCCGTCAATCTCACTGCGCTGGGCGGCCATCTCCGCCATCATCAAACTGTTCTCCGTCTGGAGGGTGTCGTAGCTGAAGCGCAACTTCTGCAAGTCCAACTCCAAGGCGTCCCGCTCCAGGTTGCCGGTTTCAATCTGTTCGGACTGGAAATCAATCGTATCCCCCTGCTGGGAGACCTGATATCCGAGGTAGCCGACGGTCAACGCCAGCGTGGCGATGATGATGAGGTAGACGGAGCGCTGTTCCATGTACCGAAACAACGTCGGAAATCCGCGCCATCGCATGGCCCAGCGGAGGAATCCCCACAGGTCCCCGTGCGTTTCATGTGCGGCGAAGCAGCGGGTAGAATGCCGACGGGGTGTGCAGGATGCGGTGGCCATACCGATTGCGCAACACGGCCACCACGTCGAACCTGACCTCCAACGCCCCATCCGGGTGACGGGAGAGATACGCCCGCGCGGCCCGAATGAGCCGCTCCTGTTGGGCGCCCGACACCATGCGGTGCCAGCCCGCCTGCACCGGCTCTGTCCTCGTCTTGATCTCCACGATGACCAGGAATGGCCCATCCCGCGCGATGAGGTCCACCTCCAATCGGCCCACGCGCCACCGCGTTTCCAATACCTCCCAACCCTGCTGGACCAAATGGTTCCGCGCCACATTCTCCCCCCACCTTCCGATGCCCTGTTTCTCCGTTTCCATGCGGGCCAACATCGGCAGGTCCGGTCAGAGAAACCCCTACTTTCGCCGCTCCATGTGCCCCCGTCCCTCTCCGCTTTGCAAACGCGCCCCTTGGCTTTGGATGCTGCTCCTGTCCTGCACGGCAAGTGCCCTCCATGCCCAAACGGGAAGCCGGGCCATGGGACAGGCCATCGGATGGGTCGACACCCCCAAGGCAGAGGCCAAATGGTATGTCCACTGGGGATACCACCGGGCCCAATACGGACAGACGGACATCCGGTTTGTGGGGCCGGGCATTGACCTCACGCTCCACGACATCCAGGCCACCGACATGCCTGCGGCCTTTGACCCGAAAGTCCACCTCAACCCCGCCGCCTTCACCATCCCGCAGTTCAACGCCCGGGTCGGACGGCGTGTCCGCGATGGCCGCCGCGGCGCGCTATGGATCAGCGCCGGTTGGGACCACCTGAAGTACAAAGTGCCACACGCCATTCACCTGGCCAGCGGCACCGTCAACGGGGTCCAATACGACCGCAGCGCCTTCGATTGGGCGTGGCGGGACTTCAACTTCGAGCACTCCGACGGCCTCAACTTCATCCGCATCGCCCTCGAACGCGACGTGGAATTCGGGCGCGCTGCCCGCACCCGCCAAACGTGGGACACGGCCAACCGCAAATTCCGTTGGGGCATGCAAGGCGCAGCCAGCCTCGGAATGGTCCTCTGTGCCACCGATGTGCGTTGGGAAGGGGTCCGCACCAAACACTATTGGCACATCAGCGGTTCCGGTGCAAGCGCCAGTGTGGGAATGTGGTTCCAATGGGGACGCTTCCGGGCCCTCGCCCGCGTCCAAGGCGGTGGCATCTCTGTGGGCAACAGCCGATTCCTCGCTTCCAGTGACCTCAGCGGAGAGACCCCCGTGGTCGAAGGGGTGGCCGCTGCACAACTTGACGCCAGCAGAGCCCGCCACGCGATGACCTTCCTCGAGCGAGGGGTCACCCTCGCGTACCTGTTCGGCCGTGGTGGTGCAGCGGGAACCGACGAACGCGTGCGAATCGCACCCAGCCGCTGACCCCCGCGGAGACCTCCAAAAGCCGGGCAGGACCTGCCGTATCTTTGACGGCCACGCCGCATTCGCCCCACATGTCCGATCGCCCACGTTCCCGCAAGCCGCAACGCACCGGCCGCGCCAACAACCCCAACCGCCGTTCAGGCCCTGCATCCGGGGAGGACAAGCGGGGCTTCGGTTCGCGGAAGAACCTGTCTGACGCCAAATTGGACCGGACTGCACCCGGCCGTTCCGATGGGCCTGCAAAACGTGGCAAACACGGCGGCCGTGGTGGCCAGCATTCAGGGCCCGGCGCCCGGCGCCACGGAGGACCACAACGGCCGAAGCGCCGCACACCGCTTAAGGATGCAGATGCTCCGTTGCGCCTCAACAAATTCATCGCCAATGCTGGCGTCTGCGTCCGCCGCGAAGCCGACTTGTTGATCACCGCCGGCGCGGTCACCGTCAACGGAAAAGTGGTCACCGAACTGGGCACCAAGGTTCACCCCACGGACGAAGTCATCGTGGAAGGCCAGCGCATCAAGCCGGAGAAGAAGCAGTACATCGTCCTGAACAAGCCCAAGAATTTCCTGGGCACCGCAGGCGACAAGCAAGGCCGCCGGACCGTAATGGACCTCATCAAGAACGCGACCCGCGAAGTCGTGCTGCCGGTGGACAAAATGGAGCGCATGGACACGGGCCTGGTCCTGTTCACCAATGACCCCGAGCTCGCCGACCGCATGCGCGCACAGGGCACCAAAATCCGCCAGCTTTACCACGTCACCCTGCGCCAGCCCATCCGGCACGAGCACCTCGCCACCATGGTGGAAGGCGTGGAAACCGAGCGGGGCTACATCAAAGTCTCTTCCGCCGAGTTGATCGATGGCGGCAAGCGGCCCAAGGAAATCGGGGTTGAAATCCACTCGAATCGACCCAAGGCATTGACCATGCTCCTCGAGCACCTCGGTTACGATGTCGAACGTCTGGACCGGACCGCCCTCGGTCCCCTCACCAAGAAGGACCTCCCCCGCGGCCATTGGCGGGCCCTCGACCGCGAGGAGTTGAACCTGCTCCGCATGAGCCTGTAATCCAAGCAACGCCCCTGCCACGTGTCCGACAGCCTCGTCATCATCCCCACCTACAACGAAAAGGAGAACATCGTCCGGATGCTCGATACCGTGATGGGCCTGGTTCCCCAGCGCGGCGAGCCGTTCCATGTGCTGGTGGTCGATGACGGGTCTCCCGATGGGACGGCAGACTTGGTGCGAGAAGCACAGGACAACCACCCGGGGCGGATTCACCTGCTGGAGCGTTCCGGCAAGCTCGGACTGGGCACGGCCTACATCGCCGGATTCAAATGGGGGCTCGCCAAAGGGTACGACTACCTCTTTGAGATGGACGCCGATTTCAGCCACAACCCCAAGGACCTCGAGCGCCTGCGGGAAGCCTGCATGGACGGCGCAGGCGTGGCGGTGGGATCGCGATACACCAAGGGGGGCGGGGTCTCCAATTGGCCGTGGCACCGCATCGCCATGAGCTACGGCGCATCCCTCTATGTCAACACCGTGCTCGGTCTCGGCGTCAAAGACCCTACAGCAGGGTTCAAATGTTACCGGGCGGAGACCCTGCGAACCATCCGACTGGACCACATCCACTTCGTGGGATACGCCTTCCAGATTGAGATGAAATACAATGCGCGGAAGCTCGGATTCGACATTGCCGAAGTGCCCATCACCTTCATCGACCGGGAATTCGGCACGTCCAAAATGAGCCTCAACATCTTCCGGTAGGCCTTCCTCTGCGTCCTGCAGATGCGCCGATTCTACATCCAACCTGCCACACCCACCGCATGACCCACCTGTTTTCCGGCGCCACCCTCGTCCACGAAGGGCGCGTCGAAAAGGCCGACTTGCTCATTCAGGATGACCGCATCCTCGCCGTCGGTCCCGACCTCCACCTCAGCGCTGACCCCAGCATTTCGCAGGCCGCAGCACAGGCACAGCGCCACGACTGCACCGGGCTTCACCTCTTGCCTGGCATGATCGACGACCAAGTCCACTTCCGCGAGCCGGGATTGACCCACAAGGCGGAGATCGCCACCGAATCCCGCGCTGCTGTGGCGGGCGGCATCACCACCTTCATGGAGATGCCCAATACGGTCCCGCAGGCCTTGACCCAGGACCTGCTCCAAGACAAATACGACCGGGCAGCCGAGGTGAGTCCGGCGAACTACAGCTTCTTCATGGGCGCCTCCAACGGCAACCTCGACGAAGTGCTCAAGACCGACCCGAAACGGGTGTGCGGAGTGAAGGTCTTCATGGGCAGCTCCACCGGCGACATGCTGGTCGATGACGCCACCGTCCTCGAGGGCATTTTCAAGGAGTGCCCCATGCTGATCGCCACCCACTGCGAGGACGAGGCGACCATCCGGGCCAACGCCGCGGCCGCCAAAGCCCAATTCGGCGATGAGGTGCCCATTGGACAACACCCCATCATCCGCAGCGCCGAGGCTTGCTATCGCAGCTCTTCCCGCGCCGTCGAACTCGCCACCCGAACCGGGGCGCGGCTGCACGTCCTGCACATCTCGACGGCCAAGGAGCTCGGCCTGTTTGACGGCAGCAAGCCCCTTTCGGAAAAGCGCGTCACGGCCGAAGCCTGCACCCACCACCTGTGGTTCACGGATGCCGACTATGCCGAACGCGGGACGCGCATCAAGTGGAACCCTGCGGTCAAGACCGCCGAGGACCGGGCCGCCATCCGCGCCGCCCTCAAGCCCGGTGGCGCCATCGACGTCCTCGCCACCGACCACGCTCCCCACACGGTCGCCGAAAAGGCCAACCACTATTGGAAGGCGCCCTCTGGTGGACCCCTTGTCCAACACGCCCTGGTCGCCCTGTACGAAGGCGTCGCCCAAGGCTGGCTCGACCTGACCGACATCCCACGCCTCACCGCACACCGCGTGGCTGAGCTGTTCGACATCCCCGACCGCGGTTTCCTCCGTCCCGGCTATGCCGCCGACTTCGTTCTGGTGGACCCGAATTCCCCGTGGACCGTCACCGACTCCGGCATTCTCAGCAAATGCGGTTGGTCGCCCTTCACCGGCGACACCTTCTCGGCCCGCGTGGCGGGCACGTGGGTCAATGGGGTCCAAGTGTGGGACGGAGAACGCGTCATCGAACCCGCCGACGGCGAATCGCTCCCCGGACGCCGCCTGGAATTCGCCCGATGATCTCTGGGCGCGTCCTCGGCTGTTGGCTCGCATGGGGCGGGCTCATCCTCACCGGATGCGATCCGCGCGCGCAACGCGACGTGCCGCCCAAACCGGACGCCTTCGTTGAGCGCGAAGCGTTCATTGCCCTGCATGCGGAAATCCAACTGCTCGAAGCGGCCCACCGACAACACATGCTCAAGGGCGACCGGGACCGGACCCGCGCGATGCACCGCGCCCAGATCCTCGAAGCGGCGGGTGTCACAGACTCGGCCTTCACCGCCACCTACGAATGGTGGTACAGCCAACCAGAAGCACTGCCTGTTCTGCTGAAAGACGTGCAGGCCCAGTTGGACTCCATGGCGCTGAACAGCCAGTGGAACTGAGCCTCAGCGCACCATGCGCGTCGCTTCCCGAATCACCTCCTGGATGGGGGTGAACCGGAAGTCCGGCAAGACCGATTGCAATTTGGAGGTGTCATACCGGTGCACCTTTTGGGTGTTCTCGGCCAGATCCCGGGTCAACACTGCAGGCCGCCTGGTCAGCACACTGACCACCCTGGCCGCCCGCCATGCCAACGCCAGCATCCACCCGGTCAAGGGACGCGAAGGCGGCGCGGCCCCGAGGCCCTCTGCCGCCCAAGTCATCACGTCGCGGTGCAACACGTCTTCTGCGGACACGACGAACCGCTCTCCGAGAATGCCCTCACGCCCTTGATCCGCAGCGTCATCCAAGGCCGCCACCGAGGCCACCACATCCGCGACGCCGACAAACCCATTGCCCCCGATCGGAAAGTAGCGGCTGCCCTTGGCGGCGCGCTGAAAAATCATGCCTGAGCTTTCCGCATAACGGGCGTCCCCCAGGATCACCGTGGGATTCACCACCAACACGGACAGGCCCTCGGCCTCGCCGCGCCACACTTCCATTTCGGCCGCGTGCTTGCTGATGCCATAGGGAGAGGCTCCTGCGCCTTCTGCCCAATCTGACTGCTCGCTCACCGGCAGGAATGCCCCCGTCTCCGGATCGATGGCTGCCCGCCCGAGGGCCGCCACGGAACTGATGTGCACCAGCCGCTGCACGCCCGCGGCCAACGCCGCATGCACCACATTGGCCGTGCCCAACTGGTTGACGGCCTTCAAGGCCGCCTCATCGCCTGGCCGAAAGCTGACCCGGCCCGCAGCGTGGAACACCCGATGGCACCCTTGCATGGCCTCCTCCAAGGCCCAGACGTCGTCCACATCGGCTTCCCGCCATTCGAGGCCTGCCCACGCCGCGTCAAAACGGTCGCCCAAGCGCTCCCGCAACCCGCGTTCCACCCGGTCCACATCGCTGCTTTTGCGGCGCAAAGCCACAGTCGGCCAACCCCGCTCCATTCGCCATGCCAGGCGCTCCATGCCGACCAATCCGGTGGCGCCGGTCACCAGTTCGCGGGAAGGGCCGTGGCCCGGAGTCGGTTGCATCATGGCCGCCGAAGGTAACTTCCCCCTCACGACGCCGCTGAAGTGGAAGCCTCACCGCACATCCGACGCATCCTGCAACGCCTGCCTGACAAGCCGGGCGTGTACCAGCATTACGATGCGGAGGGCACGCTCTTGTACATCGGCAAGGCGAAGAGCCTCAAAAAGCGCGTGGCCAGCTACTTCGGCAAGAAGACGTACGAGAACGGCAAGACGCGGCTGCTCGTCCAGCGCATCGCCGACATCCGGTTCATCGTGGTCGAGACGGAAGTCGACGCCCTCCTCCTCGAGAACAACCTCATCAAGGAGCACCAGCCCCGGTTCAACATCGAACTCAAGGACGACAAGACGTACCCGTCCATCGTCATCCGGAAGGAGCGGTTCCCCCGTGTGCATGCGACGCGCCAAGTCATCCGGAATGGCTCGGAATATTTCGGCCCCTACACTTCCGTGAAGACCATGCACGCCGTGCTGGACATCGTGCGCAAGCTGCACCCGGTGCGCACGTGCAAGTACGACTTGAGCGAAAAGAACATCGACGCGGGCAAATTCCGCACCTGCCTCGAATACGACATGGGCAACTGCCTCGCCCCCTGTGTCGGCAAGCAAAGTCAAGCCGACTACGATGCCGGCATTGAAGCCATCCGGACCATCCTCCGCGGCAACATCAAGGACCTCATCCGCGAGCAGGCCAAAGCCATGAAAGCCGCTGCGGCCTCCTTCGCCTTTGAGGACGCCGAGCGGCACAAGCGCAACAAGCAGGCCTTGGAGAAATTCCAGGCGAAGAGCACGGTGGTGCACCCGAGCATCCATGATGTCGAGGTATACAGCGTGGTGAGCGACCCCACTTCCGGCTATGTCAACTTTATCAAAATCATGAATGGGGGCATCGTCCATGGCCAAACCATCGAACTCCGGAAGCGCCTCGACGAAAGCGACCAGGAATTGCTGGAATACGGCATCCTCGAATTCCGGCGGCGCGCCCAATTGCACAGTCCGGAGATCTACACGAGCATCCCGGTCCGGCCCATTGTGGAAGAGGTCAAATGGCACGTTCCGCAGCGCGGTGACAAGAAGCGGCTCATCGAATTGTCCGAGCGCAATGCCAAATACACCATGCTCGACCGCCGTAAGCAGCAGGAGCAAGTCGACCCCGAAGCCGCGCAGAACCGGATCATGGAGACGCTGCAAAAGGACCTTCACCTGAAGGAGTTGCCCGTCCACATCGAGTGCTTCGACAACTCCAACATCCAAGGCACCCATCCCGCCTCGGCTTGTGTCGTCTTCAAGCGGGCCAAGCCCTCCAAGTCAGACTACCGGAAATTCAACATCAAAACCGTTGAGGGGCCGGACGATTTCGCCTCGATGGCCGAGGTGGTGCACCGCCGTTACAAGCGGCTCCGCGACGAAGGGTTGTCCCTGCCCCAGCTCATCATCGTGGACGGCGGAAAAGGCCAGCTGTCCAGCGCTGTCGCCGCCCTCGAAGGGCTGGGCCTCATGGGGCAGGTCGCCATCATCGGCATCGCCAAACGGCTGGAAGAGCTGTATTTCCCGGGGGACAGCATTCCGCTGCACCTCGACAAGCGGTCCGAATCCCTGAAGCTCATTCAACGCATGCGGGACGAAGCGCACCGCTTCTCCCTGTCCCACCACCGCAAGCGCCGGAGCTCCGCTGCCCTCCACAGTGCACTCGATGACATTCCAGGCGTCGGGCCCGCCACCCGCCACAAACTCATGACCGCGTTCGGCACGGTGGATGCCATCAAGGCCGCTGGGGAGGGGGCGTTGCTCAAGGTGGTCAACCTCAAAGTGGCCCAAGCCATTCGGGCGTGGGCAGCAGAAGATCAGTAGGGCATCAACGTCATCGGCCCTGCACCCAACGCCGCGTGGAGCGATCGTGGGCCGTCTCAATGGACATCAGGAATGCTCCGGGGCGGACATCCGCAATGCGGTGGCGCCGAACCCCTGCAGCCACGTCCAACCGTTGGACAGGCCGGCCGAGCACATCCAGCAACACCACCTCGGCGGGAACCTCGAGTGGCGCCTCGAATCGAATCTCGGCACCGCCTTCCATGGGAATCAACACAAAGTCCAGACCGCGCTGCGCATCCTCCTGGACGCCAGCTGCGCCAGGCAGGCGGAAAACCTCACCTGCGAGATTGTTGCAGACCAAGATGGCCTCTTCGTTCTCGCCGTGGTTGATGAGTCCTTCTCCTACGGAAAGCAGGTTGTAGAATCCGAAAATGTCCGCTTCAACGTCCAGCACCAGCACCCCATTCTCGATGGTCGCCAAGACCTCCATCTCGCCTGGGAAATGGTTGTCGTCGCCCAGAGCATGGATTTCGTGGGCCACGTCACCATCCGCCCCTGCACCGCCTTCCAACGCCACGAAACGGTAGCCGGAAGCCCAACCCCAATGCATGCTCGGCACTTGGGGCGCGAGCGGGTGATCCGCCGGCCATGCCGCCGGGTCCGCGTGGTTGTTGTCCGGGTCAATGCCCACGAAGAATTTCAGTGCTTCCACGTTCTCGACCCCGTCCACTTCACCGAGGGCGTGAAGCTCATCCACGAAGCCGTCTGCGAGGACATAGGCCCCATCGATGGCCGTTTCCTGCCCACCGTCGTGCACGAGGGTGAACATGCTCAAGTAGTATTCCAACCGGTCGATGAACACCACTTCGCCCAGCGGGGTCGTCCACGGTCCCGCGTTGTCGAATTCCGCTTGACCCGCTTTGTGGTCAATGCGAAGGGCAACAGACGTCTGCGCGCCCACCATTCCAGTGGTGCAGATCGCGAGGAGGAGGAGAAAATGACGCATGGCGTTGCAGTCTTGAAGACACAACAAGATAAGACTTTTCCGAAGGCTAGTTTTGCGCCATGGACGCGGAACGCACGGAAATCGGAGCCATCGGGGAATTCGGACTCATTGCCGAACTCACGAAAAAGCTCGAAACCAAACAAGAGGGCACGGTCCTCGGGGTCGGAGACGATGCCGCTGTGCTCCAACCCAAGTCGGGCATGCAGACCCTCGTCAGCACCGACCTGCTGTGCGAAGGCATTCATTTCGACCTCACCTATTCGCCCCTCAAGCACCTCGGGTACAAGGCTGTGGTGGTCAACCTCAGCGACATCTGCGCCATGAACGGCACCCCGACCCAAGTTGTGGTGGGCCTGGCGCTGTCCAACCGCTTCAGCGTGGAGGCCGTTCAGGAGCTCTATGAAGGCGTTCGACTCGCCTGCACGCGATATGGCGTGGACCTCGTCGGCGGCGACACCACCAGCTCCAAGGCCGGACTGATGTTGAGCGTCACGGCGCTGGGCGAGGCGGCTCCCGACCGTGTCGTGCGGCGAAGCGGCGCCAAGGCGGGCGATCTGATCCTGGTCAGCGGCGAACTCGGCAGCGCCTACATGGGCCTGCAGATTCTGGAGCGCGAGAAGCTCGTCTTCAAGGAGGCGCCGGGGGCCCAACCCGATTTGACCGGCCACGAGGAACTCCTCGAGCGCCAACTGAAGCCGGAAGCGCGGACCGATGTCATCGAAGAGCTGGTCAAACTGGAGATCCTGCCGACCGCCATGATCGACATCTCCGACGGCCTGGCCTCCGAAGCCTTGCACATCGCTGCACAGAGCGGTTGTGGCGTCAAGCTCTACGAGGACAAGATTCCGATGTCCGAAAAGATGTATGACAACGCCCGGGAGTTCAACCTTGACCCGACCATGTGCGCCTTGAGCGGCGGCGAAGACTACGAGCTGCTGTTCACCTTGCCGCAGGACCGTTTCGAGGACATCCAAAATCACCCCATGTTCTCCATCATCGGTCACCTCACCGAAGATGCCGAGGAGCGCACGCTGGTGACCCGGAACGGCATGGAAACGGCCTTGCTCGCCCAAGGATGGGATGGGCTGCAAAGCGACTCCTGACCTCGAGCCGGCCGGTCACGCACTTTCACGTTCGTTATTTAGACCCGGTCCACTTAGCGGCGTTACCTTTGCGCGCCATCCCCTGAAAGGGGGATTTTGCCCCGCCACGTAAACCGCATGATCACCGTTCACGAGAATGCCCGAGACCAGGTTCGCCGCCTGATGGCCGAAGAAGGATGCCCTGAAGGGAGCTTCGTCCGCGTCGGCGTCAAAGGAGGTGGCTGCAGCGGCCTGATGTACGAGCTGACCTTCGACCACGAAGAGCAGGAGGGCGACCAGCGCTTTGAGGACAATGGCGTCACCGTCGTCGTCGACCGCAAGAGCTTCCTCTACCTCGTTGGCACGGAGCTCCAGTACTCCGGAGGCCTCAACGGCAAGGGGTTTGTCTTTCACAACCCCAACGCCAATCGAACCTGTGGCTGCGGAGAGAGTTTCTCCATCTGAACCCCGCGTCTCATGAGCAACGCAGCAGAAGAGAATCCCCTGTTGGACGAATTCACCCGGAAGGAGTATGAATTCGGATTCACCACGGACATCGAGGCGGACAAAGCGCCTCCGGGGCTGAACGAGGACATCATCCGCTTCATCAGCGCCAAGAAGAACGAGCCGGACTGGATGCTCGAATGGCGCCTGAACGCGTTCCGCACCTGGCAGCAGATGGACGAGCCGGAATGGGCCCACGTGGACTACGACAAGCCCGACTACCAGGCCATCAGCTATTACAGTGCCCCCAAGTCCAAGGCGCCGCTGGGCTCCCTCGATGAGGTCGACCCCGAACTGCGGGCCACCATGGACAAACTGGGCATCTCCATGGAGGAGCAGAAGCGCCTGTCCGGCGTGGCGGTCGACTTCGTGATGGACAGCGTGTCCGTTGCCACCTCGTTCAAAGACAAGCTGGCCGAGCTCGGCATCATCTTCTGCTCGATGAGCGAAGCCATCCAGGAACACCCTGAGTTGGTTCGCGAGCACCTCGGCACGGTCATCCCGGTCAAGGACAACTTCTTCAGCGCCCTCAACTCCGCTGTCTTCACAGACGGCTCCTTCTGCTACATCCCCAAGGGCGTCAAATGCCCGATGGAGCTGTCCACCTACTTCCGCATCAACGAAGCCGGCACCGGACAGTTCGAGCGGACGCTCGTGGTGGCGGAAGAAGGCAGCTACGTCAGCTACCTCGAGGGCTGCACCGCCCCCCAGCGCGATGAAAACCAGCTGCACGCTGCGTGTGTCGAACTCATCGCCAAGGACGACGCCGAAATCAAATACAGCACCGTCCAGAACTGGTATCCCGGCGATGCCGAAGGCAAAGGCGGCGTCTTCAACTTCGTCACCAAGCGCGGCATCTGCGAGACCCGCGCCAAGATCAGCTGGACCCAGGTCGAGACCGGCTCCGCCGTCACCTGGAAGTACCCGAGCTGCATCCTCAAAGGCGATGGCAGCGTCGGCGAATTCTACTCCGTGGCCGTGACCAACAACGCCCAGCAGGCGGACACCGGCACCAAGATGATTCACCTCGGGGCCAACACGAACTCCACCATCATCTCCAAGGGCATCTCTGCCGGCCGCAGCCAGAACAGCTACCGCGGCCTCGTCCAAATGGGACCCCGCGCCCGGAATGCCCGGAACTTCTCCCAGTGCGATTCCCTGCTCATGACCGACACGAGCGGCGCGCACACCTTCCCCTACATCGAGTCCAAGCACCCGACCGCGCAAGTGGAGCATGAAGCGACCACCTCGCGGATTGGGGAAGACCAGATTTTCTACTGCCTCCAACGCGGTCTGACCGAGGAACAGGCCATCGGCTTGATCGTCAACGGCTACGCCAAGGAGGTCCTCAACAAGCTCCCCATGGAGTTCGCCGTGGAAGCGCGGAAGCTCCTGACCATTTCCCTCGAAGGCAGCGTTGGCTGAATCCCCACCATGCTCAAGATTGACAACCTCCACGCCCGCATCGGCGACACGGACATCCTCAAGGGACTGAGCCTCGAGCTCGGCGCCGGAGAGGTCCACGCCATCATGGGCCCCAACGGCTCCGGAAAGAGCACGCTGGCCAGCATCCTCGCTGGTCGCGAGGAATACGAAGTGACCGAAGGCAGCATCACCTTTGACGGGGTCGACCTCCTCGAGCTCGACGCCACGGAACGCGCTGTCGCCGGAATCTTCCTCGCCTTCCAGTATCCGGTGGAAATCCCCGGAGTCTCCAACATCAACTTCCTGCGCACCGCGATCAACAGCATCCGCGAGCAACGCGAGGAGGCGCCCCTGTCCGGAAAGGACTTCCTGGCCAAGGTCAAGGAATGCGCCCAGCTCGTCGAACTCGACGGCAAGCTGCGCGACCGCTCCGTCAATGAAGGCTTCAGCGGCGGAGAAAAGAAGCGCAACGAAATCTTCCAGATGGCCATGCTCGAGCCGAAGCTGGCCGTCCTCGACGAGACCGACAGCGGACTCGACATCGATGCCCTGCGCATTGTCTCCCAAGGCGTCAACGCCATGCGCGATGCCGGACGCAGCTTCCTCGTCATCACGCACTACCAGCGCCTGCTCGACCACATCGTGCCGGACCACGTGCACGTCCTCGCCGGTGGGCGCATTGTCCACAGCGGCGGCAAGGAACTCGCCCTCGAACTCGAGGAAAAAGGCTACGACTGGATTGTCGGCGCCGAAGCCCCACAAGCATGACCGAAACGACCCTGACCCCGGCTGCGGCCCTGGCGGAGCGGGTCATCGAGGCCACGCGATCCGCAGGCCAAGTCGACGTGGCACCAGGCCGCAAAGCCGCTGCGCTCCGCGCCCTCGACCAACTCGGTTATCCCACCACGCGCGACGAACGCTGGAAGTACACCCGCGTCGCACGGGTCCAACAATTGGCACTGGGCACCGCCCCATCCAACCCTGCGGCTGCACCCGCTGTCCTCCCGGACTTCGATGCACATCGCTTTGTGTTCGTCGACGGCCAATTCGCAGGCGGTGAGGTCCACAACGACGGCCGCACTTTCATTGGTCCTTTGTCCGCTGCAGTGTCCGCCTGTCCCGATCGGTTGACGTCCCTCGAGTCCGACCATTTTGCGGACAACGAGTGGTTCGCTGCCCTGCAGGCGGCGGCACCACAGGATGGCGGTGCCATTCTCATCCCCGACGGCGTCCACATCGACCGGCCCATTCTCCTGCACCACCACATGAGTGCAGGCACCCATGCCGCCCAACCCCAGCACCTCATCGTGCTCGGCAAGGAGGCCAAGGCCGAAGTCATCGTCTGGACCACCAGCGACGCCGATGCGACAGGCCTCTACAATGGGGCCATCACCACGGTGCTCGGCGAACATGCCCACCTCGGTCTGGAAATCGTCCAGGACGAACACGGCACGTCCCACCACATCGGCCACCACCAATTCCGGCAGGCGGCCTCCAGCAAGCTCGAAGTGCGCACCGCCACGGCCCGCAGCCACTGGCTTCGGAATGACCTGCACATCCAACAAGGCGGCCAATACGGGGACAGCACCTTCCACGGGTGCTACCTGCCCAATGAGCGGCAGTTCGTGGACCACCACACCCGCATCGACCACGCCATGCCGGACGGTCGCTCGGACGAATTGTACAAGGGACTTGCAGCGGACTCCGCCACCGCGGTGTTCAACGGCAAGATCATGGTGCACCCCGATGCCCAACGCATCGAGGCGTACCAGAGCAACGCCAACCTCATTCTCGGCGAACAGGCTGCCATCAACGCCAAGCCTGAACTCGAGATCTACGCCGACGACGTCCGCTGCAGCCACGGCTGCACCACCGGCCAGTTCGACGGTGAAGCCTTGTTCTACCTCCGCTCACGCGGCATGACCGAAACCGAGGCGCGCAACTTGCTCGTTCGCGCCTTCCTCGCCGAAGTCCTCGACGGCTTCCGCCCCGAGATCCAAGCCCACGTGGAAGCGGTCTACGCCGAGCGCCTCGGCTGGACCTGATGGACCCCGTCCGCCTCGACCGACTCCTTGTGGACCGAGGGCTCGTGCCAAGTCGGCCACGGGCAGAGCGGCTCATCGCCGAGCACGGTGTCCGCGTCAATGGCCTGGACGTCCACAAGCCCGGCAAAAAAGTGCCCCACGACGCCACACTTGAACTTCTTGGGGAAGACCTGCCTTGGGTCTCCCGGGGCGCCCTCAAGCTGCTCGCTGCCCTGGAGCAATTCGACCTCGACCCTACCGGACGGGTCGTGCTGGACCTCGGCGCCTCCACCGGTGGATTCACGGAAGTCAGCCTTGCACGGGGCGCCCGATTCGTCCATGCCGTGGACGTTGGAACGGACCAGTTGGTGCCCGCCTTGCGCGACGATGCCCGCGTGTCCGACCTGCAACAGACCCACCTCAAAGACCTCCGAGTCGACCAACTTGACCCGCTCCCCGACACGGTGGTCATGGACCTGTCGTTCATCTCCCTGGACCACGTCTGGCCGCGCCTTCGAGGCTGGGTGGCCGATGCCGGTTGGGGCGTGGCGTTGGTCAAGCCCCAATTCGAAGTCGGCCCCAAGCACCTGGGCCGCAATGGCATCGTGCGGGACCCTGCCGTCCGCCAGAAAGCCCTCGATTCCTGCATGGCACGCGCCGAAGAAGCCGGTTTCCGATGCGCCCCGCCCATCGACAGTCCCATTGAAGGGGGCAGTGGCAACCGTGAATTCCTCGTCCACTTCACGTGGGATGGCCGGGCCTGAACCTTTACTTCGCACAGCGGTTCCCGATTGCAGATGGTCTCCAATTCCCTCCCCCAGCGCGTCCGACCGGACTTCCCCATCCTGTCTCGGGAGGTTCACGGCAAACCGTTGGTGTACCTCGACAACGCCGCGAGCGCCCAAAAGCCCAACGCGGTCATTGAAGCGCAGAAGGAATACCTCTCGAACTACCACGCCAACATCCACCGCGGCGCCCACCACTTGGCCGCTCTGGCGACCGAAGCCTACGAAGGTGCCCGGCAGAAAATCGCCCAGCACATCGGCGCTGCAGGAACGGAGGAAATCCTCTTCACCGCAGGTTCCACCGACGCGGTCAACCTCGTGGCCCAAAGCTGGGGACGGGCCAACCTTCAAGCGGGCGACACCGTTCTGGTCACCCGGATGGAGCACCACGCCAACATCGTGCCGTGGCAGATGGTGTGCGAAGAGAAAGGGGCCAAGGTTGTTCCGGTCAATGTACTCGAAGACGGCACCCTCGACTTGGAGGACTTCCAACAGGCGCTCGCGCAACACCAACCCCGACTGGTCGGCATCGTCCATGCCTCCAACACCCTCGGCACCATCAACCCGGTGGCAGAACTCTGCGCCCAGGCCCGGTCCGCGGGGGCGCTGACCCTGGTCGACGGATCTCAGGCCCTGCCGCATTTGAGCATCGACGTCCAAGCCATCGGTTGCGACTTCTATGTGGCCACAGGCCACAAGGCCTACGGTCCGACGGGCATCGGCTTCGTCTGGGGCCGCAAGGAGCTCCTGGAGTCCATGCCCCCCTGGCGGGGAGGCGGGGAAATGATCCAGAGCGTGTCCTTCGACGGCACGACCTACAATGGCCTTCCCCACAAATTCGAAGCGGGCACCCCGCACATCTCGGGCGGGATTGCATTCGGCATCGCCTTGGATTGGATGAACGGCATCGGCACCGAGGCCATTGCGGCCCATGAGCGCGCTTTGGTCGCGCATGCCCACGACGCCCTCGGCACCCTGCCCGGCGTGCGCATCATCGGCACCGCACCGGACAAGGTGGGCGTGGTGTCCTTGGTCGTGGACGGCCTTCACCCGTACGACCTCGGCACGCTCCTCGATGGGCAAGGCATTGCAGTCCGCACAGGACACCACTGCACCGAACCCCTCATGACCCACCTCGGGCTGGACGCCGGCACCCTCCGAATGTCCTTTGCCGCCTACACCACACGGGAAGAAGTCGACCGCGCCGTCATCGCGCTCGAACGCGCCATCCACATGCTGAGCTGACCCATGTCCGCAGACCTCATCTCCTCACGCCAAGCCGAAGTCATCGACGAGTTCTCCCTCTTCGACGACTGGATGGACAAGTATGAGCACCTCATCGAACTGGGCAAGGACGTCCCGGCCATCGATGCTGCGCGCAAAACAGACGACCACATCATCAAAGGCTGCCAGTCCAAGGTGTGGCTCGCTGCCGACGAGCAAGCCGACGGCTCCGTGGTGTTCACCGCAGACAGCGATGCCATCATCACCAAAGGACTCGTGGGCCTGATGGTCCGCGTCCTCTCAGGCGCCGACGCCAAGGCCATCGCGGAAGCCGACCTTCACTTCCTCGATGCCATCGGCCTCCACCAGCACCTCTCTCCCACCCGGTCCAACGGGCTGGCCAGCATGGTCCAGCAGATGCGGCTCTACGCCGCGGCCCTCGCAGCCCGTCGCGCTTAACTTCACCCCATGCCCACCCAGCAAGATGTGATCACGGTCCTGAAGACCATCTTCGACCCAGAAATCCCCGTCGACATCTACGAACTCGGCCTCATCTACGAAGTCAAATTCAGCGATGCCGAAGGCGGTCAGAAGGTGGACATCCAAATGACCCTGACGTCCCCGAACTGCCCGGTCGCCGAGAGCATGCCGAATGATGTCAAGGAGAAAGTGGCCGCCATGGAAGGCGTGGTGGAAGCCGCCGTCGACATCGTCTTTGAGCCGGCATGGACGCAGGACATGATGAGCGAGGAAGCCAAACTCGAACTCGGATTCCTGTGATGGAGCGCGTCCCCCACAGCGACACCTTCGACCCCGGAGCGGGCCGGGGACTCGCCATTCTCGGTTCCACCGGCTCCATTGGCACGCAAGCCCTCGATGTGGTTCGCGCCCAGCCCGGGCGGTTCCGAGTCGAAGTCCTCACCGCCGGTCGCAATGCCGATCTGCTCATTGAGCAGGCCCTCGAATTCAAACCCAACGCCGTCGCCATCGCCGACGAAGCCCAAGGCCAAAAGGTGAGGGACGCCCTGTGGGAGCACGACATCAAGGCCTACGCCGGCCAGGACGCCATTGCACAGCTCGTGGAGATGGACGGCATCGACATCGTGCTGACGGCCCTCGTGGGCTTTGCCGGACTGCGTCCCACGATGAACGCCATCGCCGCAGGCAAACACATCGCCCTCGCCAACAAAGAGACCCTCGTGGTGGCCGGCGACATCGTCATGCGCGCTGCCCGCGAAAAAGGCGTCGACATTCTCCCTGTGGACAGCGAGCACAGCGCCATCTTCCAATGCCTCGCCGGGGAGTTCCACAACCCCATTGAGAAGCTCATCCT